>WVWW01000077.1:1988-19186 GCA_011773795.1 Acidobacteriota bacterium | reverse complement strand
ACGAACGCGTCGCGCCGGTAGACGATGGCTTGGGATACCTCGCGGCGACCGTTGGGCATGAACGAGACCCCGGTGACCATCACGCGATCGTTCGTATCGACCGGATTGGTCAGCCCATCGGCCGGGTCGTTGTTGACGAAGGCGACGTACCAGCCGTCGTCGAGCCGCGTGATTCCACGGATCGGCGTGTCGTCGTTGAACCCCGTGAGACCCGTCAGGATTCCCGCCGTGAAGATCGGCTGCAGGTTGTCCGGGTCGAAATCGAGGACACCGTCCCCCGACAACGCCGTGAGCTCTTCGGTCAGGTTGCGCGTGTCGGCGGAGGCGTTGTTCATCGCCCACAGAGTGCGACGCCCATCCTCGATGCCCGCCTCGGATAGGAAGAAGAGTTGTTTACTCTGGATGTTGGCGTGGCTCGACCGCTGTTCCAACGTGCTCAGATTCAGGAGGATGAACCCCATCGCGCCGAGCAGAACAAGGACGAAGACCGCCATCAGAAGAGCCGACCCTTTTTCGGGTGTCCGGTCGGTTCGCGGCATGTCTATAACCCTCAACCCCGATCACACCGGAAAGGACGCACCCTCGAGCGATCGGGCCACGTCGCTTTTTGCAATCGGACGAAACACCGGTGTCCGAAAAGGCCGACACCGCGGTGCGGTTTCGGGGCGGTTACCAATTTGAAAGAGTGAGCTGCGCGATCAGACCACGTAGGCCACCACGAAGCCGATCTGCGCGACCATCATCATCAGGTACATGTGCGTCCAGGAGGGGTGGTTCTCGACCTCGGCCAGCGCTGCGGGGTCCCTGAGCACCAGCGTCAGCGTGTAGATGCCCCAGACAGCCAGCCCGACACCGAGGCCGGTCAACAACCACGGGTTGCCGGTCAGGATCGCCTGGCCCGGGTGTCCGGGGTCCTCGACCCACGCGCCGAGCGGGAGCAGCAGCCAGGGCAGCACGAAGAACGGCGAGATCATCTTCGCGGCGCGGTCGACGCCGAAGCGGATCGGCAGCGTGCGGCAGCCGGCCGCCGCGTCGCCCTTCATGTCGGAGAAGTCCTTCGTGGTCGAGGCCCCGAGCAGGAACAGGAAGAAGATCCCGCCGATGAACCAGGGCTCCACGCGAAAGATCGAGGCGACCATCGACCAGCCGGCCACCTTGAGCAGGCAGCCCCGGGGGATCGCGATCGTCAGGTTGGCCAGGAACGCGTTGGCCTTGGTGCGGCCGAACGCCGGCGCGCTGTAGATGAAGGTGAACAGCATGCCCGCGAGGTAGACGAAGAAGCACTCGTGTCGCTCGAGCCCGGCGAACAGTTTTTCGCCCACGGTGGTCGCCGGGTAGATCACGACGAGCCAGGTGGGAACGACCGCGATGACGTAAAGGAAGGCCGCGTACCACCAGCCCGCACGCATCGAGATGGCTCCGGTCACCAACGACCGGTGCGGCTTGTTGATGCGGTCGTTATCGATGTCGTAGTACTGGTTGATCACGTTGGAGGCCGCATTCAGCAAGCCTGCACAGAGCGAGCCCAGAGCGACCGTCCAGACGATGCTCCACGTGACGACGCGCGACTCGCCGGCCAGCACGTGAGGGTTCGCCGCGGAGCCCCACGCCGTGATCGCGCCGGAGACGACGCCCAGCAGGGGAGGAAGCAGGGTGAAGGGGCGGGTGAAGCGGACGTATCGCCCGAGCCGTTGAAGCCCGGCTTCGTCGCTCACCGTGGCCACCGCGCGTGCGTCAGGATCGGCGCCCGACCGCGACCTGCGCGGCGCGGATGATGTGCTCGCCGAGGCGGTAGCCCGGCCGCAGCGTCTCGGTGATCTTGCCGTCCTGGTCCTCTCCGACCGAGTCCATGCGGATCGCCTCGGTGGTGTTCGGGTCGAAGACCTCACCGTCGGGTTCCATGCGCTCCACGCCGTGGCGCTCGAGGGTCTCGAGGAACTTGTTGCGCACCATCCGGACACCGCGGGCCAGACTCTGAGCACCCTCGCCGTCGCCGACGTGGGCCAGCGCCCGATCGAGGTCGTCGACCGAGTTCAGCAGCTCTCCGACGAGCTCGCCGAAGCGGAGATCGACTTTTACGCTGGATGTCGCGATTCAGCCGGACACGCACCTTTTCCTGTTCGTTGCGGAACTCCTTGAAGGCCTCGATGTACTCGTGCAGCTTCTGCTCGGCCTGCTCGGCGCGTTGACGGTACTCGTCGATGATCGTCGGCTTGGCCGGCTCGACCTCTTCGAGCTCTTCCCCGTCGTCCTCCCGCTGCCAGTGGCGCCGGTCGTCGACCTTGAACTCGCTCTCGTCCGTCTCCAGCTCCTGCTGCTCGCCGTTCGCACGTCTGTCGGTCTTCCCGCTCATCGATCCACGTACTCCTCGCTCAGCCCGACACGAGGCGGGCCGGGACAAATGCTATCGCCACTTCAGGATTAGTGCGAGGAAACCTCGATCCGGCTCGGCGGCTCGTCCTTCCGCTTGGGCATCAGGACCTCGACCACCCCGTTGCGGTGGGTCGCCCGGATCGCCGTATGACGGACCGAGGGCGGCAGCGTTATCTGGAGCGCGAAACGGCCCTGCGGCCGCTCGACACGCAGGTAGCTCTCGCGGCTCACGCCCGGATCCTGGCGCCGCTCGCCGCGCAGGAACAGCTTGCCGTCCTCGACCTGGATCTCGATGTCCGAGGCTCCCACACCGGGCAAATCGGCCCGCAGCACGTAGCGAGCGGGCTCCTCGATCAGGTCCACGGGCGGCCGCCAGGCGCTCGAGCCCACGCTCTCCGCCGGCTCCGATCCGATCGAACGCGACAACGCGTCGTCGAACAACCGGTTCATGCGACCCTGCAGCTCGATCATGTCGCGTTGCGGGTCCCAGCGCTGAATCGCCACGGCTCGTATCCCTCTCGACGCCGGCAGGGCACGTCGCACTGCAGCGTCTTTGTGGCAGTTATTTTACGCTCAAGCCGCCGAGATTGCGGCCGTTTCGTCTTTTTCCAAGCTTATTTCGCCGTCGATCAGCCGGGCGACGACGCCATCGCCGTCGCTGAAGCGGCCGTCCAGCAGGCCCAGCGCCAACGGATCGATCAGCTTCTTCGCCAACACCCGCTTCAGCGGACGGGCACCGAAAGCCGGGTCGTGACCCGCACGGGCCAGCCAGCGCTTCGCCTCCGGGTCCACCTCGAGTCGCAGGCCGCGCTCGGCCAGCGTCTTGCCCAACCGGGCGAGCTGAAGATCGACGATACGCTCGAGCTCCTCCTCGCTGAGCCCGTCGAAGACGATCGTCTCGTCGAGCCGGTTGAGGAACTCTGGGCGGAACACCCGGCGCAATTCCGGTTCCACCGCGGCGACCATCTCGTCGTGCGTCGCTCCGGTCGCCGCCAGGATGTAGTCCGACGCGATGTTCGAGGTCATGATCAGGATCGTGTTGCGGAAGTCGACCGTGCGGCCCTTGCCGTCGGTCAGCCGCCCGTCGTCGAGCACCTGGAGCAGCACGTTGAACACGTCCGGGTGCGCCTTCTCGATCTCGTCGAGCAGCACCACCGCGTAGGGCCGGCGGCGGACCGCCTCGGTGAGCTGCCCGCCCTCGTCGTAGCCGACGTATCCGGGCGGGGCGCCGATCATCCGCGCCACCGCGTGACGCTCGGAGTATTCGGACATGTCCAGCCGCACCATGGCCTTCTCGTCGTCGAACAGGCTCTCGGCCAGCGCCCTCGCCAGCTCGGTCTTGCCGACACCGGTCGGTCCGAGGAACAGGAAGCTGCCCACGGGCCGGTCGGGGTCCTTCAACCCCGAACGCGCCCGCCGTACCGCCGCCGAGACGGCCACGACAGCCTCGTCCTGGCCGACGACGCGCAGGTGCAGGTTGTCCTCCAGCGCGACGAGCTTCTGGACCTCGCCGTCGAGGAGCTTGGACACCGGAACGCCGCTCCACTTGGAGACGATGGAGGCGATCTCCTCGTCACCGACCTCCTCGTCGAGCATCGCGCCGTGTTCCTGCAGCTTGGCCAGCTCCGCCTTCTGCGTTTCGAACGTTCTCTCCAGCTCCGGGATGTCCCCGTAGCGCAGCTTCGCCGCCCGCTGCAGCGAGTCGGCTCCGCCTTCCTTCTCGACCCGATCGGCCTCGGAACGCGCCTGCTCGAGCCGCTCCGCCGTCTCGCGCAGCGAGGCGATGGCGGCCTTCTCGTTCTCCCAGCGCCGTTTCATCGCCGTGAGCCCCTCGTTGAGGTCGGCCAGCTGCTGCTCGATGGCTTTGCGCCGGGTCTTGGAGTTGGCGTCCTTCTCGCGCTTGAGCCCCTCGCGCTCGATCTCGAGCTGGCGCGCGCGCCGCTGCGTCTCGTCGATCTCCGTCGGGACGGAGTCGATCTGCATGCGCAGCTGGGCGGCGGCCTCGTCGATCAGGTCGATCGCCTTGTCGGGGAGGAACCGGTCGGTGATGTAGCGGTTGGAGAGCGTCGCCGCGGCGACCAGCGCCGCGTCCTGGATGCGCACGCCGTGGTGCACCTCGTAGCGCTCCTTCAGGCCGCGCAGGATCGAGATCGTGTCCTCGACGCTGGGCTCGCCGACCAGCACCGGCTGGAAGCGGCGCTCGAGCGCGGCGTCCTTCTCGATGTACTTGCGGTACTCGTCCAGCGTCGTGGCGCCGATGCAGCGCAGCTCGCCGCGCGCCAGCGCGGGCTTGAGCAGGTTCGCGGCGTCGACCGCGCCCTCGGCGGCGCCGGCGCCGACGAGCGTGTGCAGCTCGTCGATGAACAGCAGGATCCGGCCGTCGGAGGCCTCGATCTCCTTGAGCACCGCCTTGAGCCGGTCCTCGAACTCGCCGCGGTACTTCGCCCCGGCGATCAGCGCGCCGAGGTCGAGGGCGACGACCGAGCGGTCCTTGAGCGTCTCCGGCACGTCGCCGGCGGCGATCCGCCGGGCCAGCCCCTCGGCGATGGCCGTCTTGCCCACGCCGGGCTCGCCGATCAGCACGGGGTTGTTCTTGGTGCGGCGGCAGAGCACCTGCATCGCGCGCCGGATCTCCTCGTCGCGGCCGATGACCGGGTCGAGCTTGCCCTGGCGGGCGAGGTCGGTCAGGTCGCGCGCGTACTTCTTCAGCGCCTCGTACTTGTCCTCGGGGTTCTGGTCGGTGACGCGCGCGGTCCCGCGCACGTCCTGCAGCGCGGCCAGGATGCCGTCGGGTGTCGCGCCCATCTTCTTGAGGATGCCGGCCGCCTCGCCGCTCCCGCGCGCGAGGGTCAGCAACAGGTGCTCGGTCGACAGGTAGTCGTCGCCGAACTCCTTGATCGCCTTCTCGGCACGGTCGAGCAGCTCGGTCAGCCCGCGCGACGCGCCCGGTTGGGCTCCGCCACTCACCTGAGCGACCTGAGAGAGCCGCTCGCGGGCAGCACGGGCCACCGCACGGGGTTCCGCGCCGATGCGCTGCAACACCGGGCCGACCACGCCCTCGTCCTGCTCGACGAGGCTCGCCAGCAGGTGGAGAGGGCGGACTTCGGGATGCTTCAGTTCCACGGCCAGCCGCTGGGCCCGCTGCAGCGCCTCGCCGGATTTGATCGTCAGTTTGTCCATTTGCATGGGGGGGTCCTCACATGAATTCGCCCGTTTTGTTGGGATCGCGCGGGGCGAATGTCAAGGTCGTGAGGCCGGTTCGCCTTTATTTCGAGTCGAAACGGCAGGTCACGATCATCCCCGGTGTCGTCTCGAGCGGGATCTCGACGAACCGGAGAGTCTCGCTACGCAGCGTCTCCCAGAGGTTGCCCGAGATCGTGCCACGCAAGCGACCCTCGAGAGCGCCGTCGTCAATCCGGAGGGCCAACGGAGCCGACAAAGAGAAGTCGCCGCTCACGCGGTCCTGGGTGTGAACGCCGAGCACGGAAAGCACGACGACGTCGGTCTGCTCCAGCGCCTCCCGGTAGTCCAGTCGCTCCGGGGTCCCGAAGCTCACCGTGTCGTTGCCGAACGGGACGGGCGTGGGCTCGAGGCCGAGACGTCGCGCGTACTTGAGGTTCAGGATCGGCTGTACCAGACGACCGCTCTCGATGAAGGTGCAGGGCGCTGCGGGGAGCCCGAAGCCGGTAAACCGGTATGAGCCTCCCCGGTAGGGCTTGAGCGGATCGATCGAGAGGCCGATATCCTTGCGTAAGCTGGCGCGTCCGGAGCGGAACCCCGCGCGATCGAACGCGCTTTCGTCGTGGGCCACGGCGGAGCCGTCCAGGTTCTGCATCAACGTGCCGAGCACGTAGTTCTCGACGACACGGGGGTGCAGCAGCACGGCGTGCGTCCCGCCGGGCAGGGGAGCGACCTCGCGCCGCGCGAGGGCGGCCGTCTCCATCAGCGCCGACAACCTGGACTTGAAGTCCTCGTCGCTCTCCGCACGCCGCGCCGAGAACCCGTCGCCGATCTCGCCGTCGATCGAGACGAACCAGCCGAACGTGGTTCCCCGGCTCGTCACGTCGAGACCCGCCGACGTGCGCAGGTGGGTTTCCGCCGTGCCGGCCGAGAAGGAGCCGCTCCAGGTGTCCGACCCGGCGGCGGCGACCGCGTCGCGGATCCAGCCCAGCCGATCGCCGATGCACCCGGTATCGCCGCCGGCGATCGCCGCGGTCGCTTCGTCGTACAGCTGCACCTCGGGGAATTCGGCCGGGCCGAGCACATGAGCCGCATCCTCGTCGTCGTACGCCGTCCGGCGCGCCTCCTCGAACGCGCGGCGCGGGTCCTGGTGCCGTTCCAGTCTCCCGCGACACACCAACCCGTCGCTCCACACGAGCAGGTAGGTCACGCTGCTCGCCTCGGCCAGCGAGAGCGGCGCGTGCGCGTTTCCTGTCTCGCGATCCTTGATGCCCAGCGACAACTGCCGGCTGGCGCTGGAGTGGGCCTGCCAGTGCGAGACCGTCACGCCGTCGACGGAGAGCGACTCGATCGCGTCGACGATCGGCTCGAGCTTCATTCGCGACCGCCCAACCGGACCGATTCGTGCGGCTCCAGGACGAGGAAGTAGTGGCTGCCCCCGCTCGACGGGACCTGCTGGCCCCATTTACCGCAATAGCCGATGGCATCGAGCAGCAGCGGGCCGAACGCCTCGCGCACCGATTGCAGCGCGCCGAACATCGACCCCGAGAAGATCGCCGGCTTGTACAGCGTCGCCCCGCGCTCGTCCAGGTCGTAGATCGCCTTGCACTGGAACACGAAGTCGCCGCCGGCCGTGTTGACCTGCCCGCCGGTGTACCCCGACAGGTAAGCGACCTTCGGGTGGCGTCGAAAGACGCCCGCCTCGAGCAACAGCTGGCGCACCTCCTCCGGCCCGTAGTCCTCGAAGCGGCCGTCCGCCTCGAGCGGCTCGCTGGACTCGATCCGGATGTTCGTCATGCGCGGTTGCGGTGCGTTGCGGTAGGACTCCGCCCGACCCGATCCGGTGAGACGCACGCCCGCGCTCGGCGCCGACCACGGATCGGAGAGCGCATCGGCGAGTCTCCCGTCGCGGACGATCACGGCGCGTTCGCGACGAACGCCGTTGGCACTGAACGGTTGCCAGGCGTGATCCCCGGCGACCGGTTCGTCCACGATCGAGATCGTTTCGGGTCCGACCGTCTCTCCGACCTTGAACCGCCCCTCCTTGGCGAGGATCGACGAGCGAAAACCGTCGGCCTCGGTGGCGTGGCCGAACGCCTCGTGGGCCAGCCCCTTGGCCAGCGCGTAGTCGATCACCAGCGGGAAGCTCCCCGCCGGGTGCGCCGGGGCGTCGGGCAGCGCGGTCGCCAGCCGGGCCGCCTGCTCCGCGCGGGTCAGGAACAAATCCACCCGGTCGTCGTCGAACGCGAGGCCGGGGTCGGGGGAAAAGAGCGTCGCCGAGACGCCGTGCCGTCCGGCGTCGCCGGATCCGGTCGCACGCAGGCTCAAGACGCAGCGCGGCATGGCGAACAACACGTCGCTGCCGTCGTCCCGGAAGATGCGCCACGCGTCGAGCTCGCTACGGAACGAGACGCTCAGGGTCGGGCCGGGAACGCGTCCGACAATCTCTTCTTCGAGCTCGACCAAGCGCGACGAAACGGCGGCCAGATCGACGTTCCCGAAAGCGACGGGGTCCATCGGGACCTCGCGGCCCTGCAACGGTTCGAGGTCGACCGCATCCGCGCGCTCCAGGCCGAGCCGCTCGCCGGCATGCGCGGTCGTGATCACGCGATCGAGCAGCGCGACGGCCTGGTCGGGTTCGAAGTCGTCGCGACTGGCGAGCGCGACGTGGCCGTCCCCGCTGATCACCTGGGCGCCGTGCCCCGCGAGCGTGGTCGCCGCCGTGGACTCGACCCGGCCCTGGCGAACCACGGTCCATTTGGAGTCACGGATCTGGGTGCGCCAGATCAGCCGGATTCCGGCACCGCGGGCCCGGCGCGCCATCTCCGCGCCCAGCGCGGTGAGATCTTCGAGGGGTCGGAGCACCCGCGGAGTCTACGCCAGGCGCCTCCCGCAGGACAGAGCGATCAGTCGACGGTGATGGCCCCGCTGACGCAGTTGTCCACGCAGATCCAGCAAGAGGTGCACTTCTGCTGATCGACGACGGTGGTGCGGCCGCCGTCGTGTTCGAGGACGTCTTCGGGGCAGACCATCTCGCAGCAACCCGTGTTCTCGCAGAGGTCGTAGTCGATGCTGACGGACATGGGGGGTCTCCTTCGAACGCGGAACGTCGTTCTATCCCGAATCTAGGTTCGCGGAAGAACCCGGGCAAACCCGCTCTGGAAGCGGCCCCGGGCGGGGGAGTATGCTGCGGGGCGCGGGGCCGGGAAACCCGAGACTGGACACGGATTTGGCCGATTCGATACGCAGCGGGCTGGAACGGGCCGAGGAGGAACGCCTCGCCCCGTGGGCCCTGCGCTCACGCGACGCCACCCGGCGTTTCGCGATCGAGGATGCCGGGCGCGCGTTCGACTACCGGACCGCCTACCAGCGCGACCGCGACCGGATCGTCTACAGCCGCGCTTTCCGGCGTCTGCGTCAGAAGGCGCAGGTCGGCATCCTGCCCGCCTACGAGGACCACCGGCGCAACCGGCTGACGCACACGCTCGAGGTCACCCAGCTCGCGCGCACGATCGGCCGGGCCCTGCGGCTCAACGAGGACCTCGTCGAGGCCGTCGCGCTGGGTCACGACCTCGGGCAGCCGCCGTTCGGTCCGATCGGAGAGCGCACGCTGGACGCCCTGCTGTCGGGCAAGCTCGACGGCCGGGGCGGACCCGGGCTCGGCGACCTCGGCGGGTTCGACCGGGCGTGGCAGAGCCTGCGCGTCGTCGATCGTGTCGAGAAACGCTACGAGCACCCGGGTCTGAACCTCTCGGACGCGGTCCGCGAGGGGATCTTCAAGAGTGGTGCGGGGACACCCTCCACGGAGGATCCGGGCGACGGGCTTCGTCCCGGCGTCGCCGCAGCGTTCGAGGTCCAGGTCGTCAAGCTCGCCGACCGGATCGCGCCGGCCCTCCACGACCTGGACGACGCCCTGCAGGCCGGCGCGGTCGATCTGGAGCGGATCGAGGCCCTCCGGGGCGTGCGCCAGCTCATGGACAAGCTCGGGCCGGCCTACCCGGCGCGGCGCAGTCGTTTCATGCGTGCAAACGCGATCCATCGCGGCTTGATCCATCTGCTGGTGACGGCCGCCGTGGTCGAAACGGGTCGCGTGCTCGAGCGGTTCGCCGCCGATCACGCGATCGAGGAACACGACCGCTTCCTCGCCGTGCGCGACGAGGCGGTGCGCGGTAACGAGGTGTTGCTTCCGAGCCAGGCGGACCGGGTGCTCGGCGAGATCGAGGGGTTTCTCGTGGCGCATGTCGGGCGCGGCCGCGCCGCCGACCAGGCCGAGGCCCAGGGCAAGCGCGTCCTCACGGGCCTGTTCACGGCCTACTACGCGGACCCCACGCTGCTCGACGACCACGTGCTCATCCGGTTCAAACAGGTCGCCGGCGCGCCGTACCTGCGCGACGTGGCACGCGAGAACGTCGAGTCCGTCGTCACACGGCTCTACCGCGGTGACAGCCGCTTCGTTCGGTTGCTGGCCGATCACCTGGCCGCGATGACCGACGCCTTCGCCGTGACCGAGCACGCGCGACTGACCGAGATCGGCGCCGTCCCGATCCCCAGCGCCGAACAGCTGCGCCGCGAGCAGCCCTGATCGGTCCTATAATGGTTGGCTCAGGTCCGCACCCATCGAGGACGACATGCTCGACCAACGCCTGCGCGACACCGATCCCGAAATCGCCGAAGCGCTCGACCACGAGGCGCAGCGGCAGCACCACGGCCTGGAGCTGATCGCTTCCGAGAACTTCGTCAGCGAGGCGGTCCTCGAGGCGATGGGCTCCGTGATGACCAACAAGTACGCGGAGGGTTATCCCGGGCGACGTTACTACGGCGGCTGCGAGGTGGTGGACGTCGCCGAGCGGCTCGCGCGCTCGCGCGCCAAGGAGCTGTTCGGCGCCGAGGCGGCCAACGTGCAGCCGCACTCCGGGAGCCAGGCCAACCAGGGCGTCTACTTCACCGTGCTGGAGCCGGGGGACACCGTGCTGGGCATGGACCTGTCGCACGGCGGGCACCTGACCCACGGCCACCCGCTGAACCTCTCGGGCATCCTCTACAACATCGTCCCGTACGGCGTGCGGCGCGACGACGAGCAGATCGACTACGAGGCCCTCGCCAAGCTGGCCGCCGAGCACAAGCCGAAGATGATCGTCTGCGGTGCCTCCGCCTACCCGCGCACGATCGACTTCGAGCGCATCGCCGCGATCGCGACGGAGAACGGGGCCGTGACGATGGCCGACATCGCGCACATCGCGGGGCTGGTCGCGACGGGACGGCACCCCAGCCCGGTGCCGCACTGCGAGTACGTGACCACGACGACGCACAAGACGCTGCGCGGCCCCCGGGGCGGCCTGATCATGACCAGGAAGAAGCTGGCCAAGAACCTCAACCGCATGGTCTTCCCCGGTCTGCAGGGCGGGCCGTTCATGCACATCATCGCGGCCAAGGCGGTGGCGTTCAAGGAAGCGCAGCAGCCGGAGTTCGCCGAGTACACCGACCGCGTGATCGCGAACGCGGCGAAGCTCGCCGAGGAGATGGCCGGGCACGGCTACCGCATCGTCTCCGGCGGCACGGACAACCACCTGTTCCTGGTCGACGTCTTCTCGAAGGGCATCACCGGCAAGGACGGCGAGGAGGCGCTCGAGAAGGCCGGCATCACGGTCAACAAGAACACGATCCCGTTCGACGAGAACCCGCCGATGGTGGCCAGCGGCCTGCGCATCGGCACGCCCGCGGTGACGACGCGGGGCATGGATACCGATGCGATGGTGCAGGTCGGCGAGTTCATCGCCCGCGGTCTCGCGGCGCGCGAGAACGAGACCGAGCTGGCGGCGATCCGCGAGGGTGTCGCCCGCTTCGCCGCCGACTTCCCGCTCTACCCGTCCCGCCAGCCTGCCCAAGCCTGACCCGGTGACCGACCTCGAAGCGTTCTTCGCCCCCGGCGGCCCGCTGGATGCGTCGCATCCGGCTTACCGGCACCGCAGCGGCCAGGCCGCGATGGCCTCGCTGGTCGCGGAGACGCTGGAGTCGGGTGGCCGTGCGCTGATCGAGGCGGCGACCGGAACGGGCAAGACGCTGGCCTACCTGGTCCCGGCGCTCGCTTCCGGCCGGCGCGTGATCGTCTCCACCGGGACCAAGAACCTCCAGGATCAGATCTGGAATCAGGAGATCCCGCTTCTCTCGCGCCATGCCGGGATGGAGGTGCGCGCCTGCGTGATGAAGGGCCGCGACAACTACCTCTGCCGCTACCGGCTGGCCGAGTTCGAGCGCGAGCCGCTGCTGTCCGATCTCGAGGAGGCCAAATGGGTCGGCGCGATCTCCGAGTGGAGCCGCACGACCGAGACCGGCGACCGCGCCGAGATCGCCGAGCTGCCCGACCAGCTCAAGCTGTGGCGCGACGTCAACGCCCGCGCGGACACCTGTACCGGGTCGCGCTGCCCGGAGTTCGAGTCCTGCTGGTTGACGCTGCTCAAGCGCAGGGCCGAGGACGCGCAGATCATCGTCGTCAACCACCACCTGTTCTTCGCCGATCTCGCGCTGCGTTCGGCGTTCGGCGCGGTGCTGCCGGACTACGACACGGTCATCTTCGACGAGGCGCACCTGCTCGAGGAGATCGCGACGCTCTACTTCGGCGCGCAGGTCAGCTCGACCCAGGTCGAGGAGCTCGCGAAGAGCGCGGAGAAGCTCGCGGCGCGTCACGGCGGCCCGTCCAAGGGGGGTGGTGGCGCCGCGGCTCTGCGTGTCGCGGCGAAGGAGTTCTTCGCGCCGCTGCGCGAGCGGCTGCGCGCCAACACCGGCCGCGCGACCTTCGCCGCGCCGCGCCACGGCGGGATCGATCTCGAAGTCGAGTGGGCGATGCTGTGCGAGACGCTCGATGACGTCGTCCGGCAGGCCGAGCGCGTGCAGAAGAAATCGGAGGTCGTCGATGCGATGCCGCGTCGTGTCGACCAGCTCCGCGAATCGCTGGAGCGAATCCTCGATCGCGACGACTCCTCGTTCGTCTACGGGATGGAGCTGCGCGGTCGAGGGGCGGTGACGCTCACGGCGCAACCCGTCGACGTGGCCGATTCGTTGCGTTACGACCTGTTCGAGCCGCTGCACGCCTGCGTGTTGACCTCCGCCACCCTGGCGGTCGACGAGGCGTTCGACTTCTTCGAGCGACGGCTCGGGGTCGACGACGCCGAGAGCCGCATCGTCGACTCGTCGTTCCGCTGGAGCGAGCAGGCGGTGCTGTACCTGCCCGACGGCGTCCCCGAGCCTCGCGACCCCGGATTCGTTCCACGTGTGGTCGAGGAGATCGATCGGTTGGCGGAGATCACATCGGGCCGTGGCTTCGCGTTGTTCACGTCCTACGCGAATCTGCAGCAGGCGGCGGAGCTCCTGCGGGAGACCGGGCGCTGGAGGCTGATCGTCCAGGGAGAGGGGAGCAAGGTCGCGCTGGTCGAGACGTTCAAGGAAACGCCCGACGCGGTGCTGCTGGGCACGACCTCCTTCTGGCACGGCGTGGACGTCCCGGGCGAGGCGCTCTCGCTCGTCGTCGTCGACAAGCTGCCGTTCGACGTCCCCAGCGATCCGCTGATCGCCGCGCGGATCGAGCGCATCCGTGACGCCGGCGACAACCCGTTCATGGCCTATCAGGTGCCGCTCGCCGTGCTGGAGCTGAAACAGGGGCTCGGTCGGTTGTTGCGCCGCGAATCCGACCGCGGCGTGCTGGCGGTGATGGACCCGCGCCTGCGCTCGCGGCGTTACGGTAAGATCTTCCTGCGTTCGCTGCCGCCGTACCCCGTGGTTCACGATGTCGAGCGCGTGCGCGATTTCTTTGCGCCCCCGGCATGAAGGACGACCGATGATTGCGTACCGATCAAAAGCACCGATCTTCTGCATGGCGATGATCGCGCTGGCCGCGTGCGGCGGCTCCGAAGACCCGGAGACGATGCCAACGGAACGATCCGAGGTGGACATGGACCCGAAAGCCGTTGAACTCGCGCAACGCTTCCTGCTGATCGACACGCACATCGACGTGCCGTACCGTCTGAACGATCATCCGGAGGACATCGGCGAGCGCACCGAATCGGGAGACTTCGATTTCCCGCGAGCGATTGCCGGTGGACTCGACGTCCCGTTCATGTCGATCTACGTTCCGGCGGACTACCAGGAGAGCGGCGGTGCCAAGGACTTCGCCGATGAGATGATCTCCATGGTGGAGAGCATCGCGTCCGAGCATCCGGACAAGTTCACGATGGTTCGCAGCGCCGACCAGGCGGCGGCGATGGCTGGTACCGGAAAGATCGGTTTCGCGATGGGCATCGAGAACGGCGCCGCGATCGAGGGCGACCTCGCCAACCTGAAGCACTTCTTCGACCGGGGAGTCCGCTACATCACGCTGACCCACTCCGAGAACAACCACATCTGCGACTCGTCCTACGCCGACGAACGCCGGTGGAACGGCCTCAGCCCGTTCGGCCGCGAGCTGGTCGCGGAGATGAACGCGATCGGGATGCTCGTCGACATTTCCCACGTCTCCGACGCCACCGCCGAGCAGGTACTCGAGCTGACCTCCGCACCGGTGATTGCCTCGCACTCCTCTTGCCGTCACTTCACACCGGACTGGGAACGCAACATCGGCGACGAGCTGATCGTCGCTGTGGGTCGGAACGGCGGTGTGGTCCAGATCAACTTCGGTTCGTCGTTCCTCCGCGAGGATGCGCAGAAGCAGGGCAGCGCGTACTGGGCCGCCATGGGGGCCTACGTCAACGAGCACCAGCTCGACCCAGGCTCCGAGGAGCTGGCCGCTTGGAACGAATCCTACTGGGCGGACAAGACCAGGATCTACGCCGATGTAAGCGACGTCGCGGATCACATCGACCGCGTGGTCGAGCTCGCCGGCATCGATCACGTCGGGATCGGGTCGGACTACGACGGAGTCGGTGACTCGCTGCCCACGGGACTCAAGGACGTCTCGCAGTATCCCAACTTGATCGCGGAGCTGCTCGAGCGCGGCTACAGCGAGGAAGACATCGAGAAGATCTGCTCCGGAAACCTGATGCGGGTCTGGCGCGAGGCCGAGCGCATCGCCGCCGGGGGCTGACGCTTACTCGTCGTCGCCCTCCTCCTCTTCCTCGTCTTCATCCTCCGCACCTTCCGGCAACGGCAGCTCCCAGTCCGGCAGCTCGCGGCTGTCGGTCAACAGGAAATGGTCGAACCAGCGCATCATGCGCCGCGTGTAATCGTCGCGCGACGCGGCACGCCGATTCCCGTGCGGCTCGCCGGGATAGCGGATGTAACGCACCGGGGTCTCGCCGATCAGCTTCAGGGCGCGGTAGAGCTGCAGGCTCTGCGCCGGATGCACGCGCGTGTCGGCCTGGCCGTGGGCGATCAGCAGCGCGGTGCGCGATTTCTCCGCGTGGTACACCGGGCTACGCTCGAGGCTGAACTGCCACTTCGTCCAGGGGTCGAAAAGCGTGTGCACCGCGACGTCTTCCTTGGGGATCTCGGTCGTGAGCCCTTTGCTGACCTTGTTGCTGATGCCGACGAACATCACGCCCGCGCGGAAGCGCTCGGTGTAGTAGGTCGAGCACCAGGCGGTCGCGTAGCCGCCGTAGGAGCCGCCGGTGATGCCCACGCGTTCCCTGTCCGCAACCCCGATGGCGACGAGGTGATCGACCGCGTCGACCAGATCGTCGAACTCGGCCCCGGCGGCGTCCCCCTGGCCGAGCTTGGAGAACGCCACGCCGCGTCCGGTGCTGCCGCGGTAGTTGGGGTAGAACACGGCATAGCCCTTGGCCGCGGCGAGCTGTCCGGGGCGTGAATAGGAGCTCACCCAGCCGTTGACAACGTGGCTCTCGGGGCCGCCGTGAACGATCAGGATCAACGGTGCGGAGGCGCTCCCGTCGAGCGGATGGATCAGGATGCCCTCGAAGCGCAGGCCGTCGCGGGCCTCGACGGACAAGACTTCCTGCTTGGCCAGCGCCACATCCGCGAGCCACGGGTTGCTGTCCGTCAGTCGACGCGGACGGTCTTCGTCGTGGCCCATGACGAACACTTCGCGAGGGTGCGCCGCGCTCTCCGCGCCGAACGCAACCGACCGACCGTCCTCGGCCAGGGAGAGGGACCGCGGTATCGGCCGCCCGTCGGACCCGTTCGAGGCGTAGATCACCTCGCTCTCACCTGTGAGCGTGACGTCGCCGAGCGTCGCCTCGACGCCCGTGTCGGCCACGAACATGACGGTGTCCTCATCCTGCCAGACGATCGAGCTCACGTGAGCCTCGAGGTCCGGCATCAGGTCGCGCAGTGCGCCGCCTTCGGTCGCGCTGCCGACGAGCAACCTGCCTTGCTGAGGATCGTTGGGGTCGGCCGCGGAGATCATCGCGACGTGTTTGCCGTCGGGACTCCAGGCCAGGGCTCCGAGCTTGCCCTCGTTGTTCAGTTCCGCAAGGGTGGAACCGTCCGCGGCCGAGACGATGCGGACCTTTTGCTCCATGTAGCGGTCGTCGATCAGCGGGCGCGGGGCGACGGAGAGCGCCAGACGTTCACCGTCCGGCGCCCACTCGAGTTGAACTGCGGATCCGTCCACCTCGAGCGCGACCGGGTCGCTCTCCTCCGTCTCCTCGCCGGGCGTCGCCACGGAAGGTTCGAACGGCGGCATGTCCGCGATCCACACACGACGGTGTCGCCAGTCTTCCTCGAAGACTTCCTGNNGAGCGCCAGGAACGCGAGGCGCTTTCCGTCGGGCGACACGCGGTAGCTCTCGATCCTACTATCGAAGGTCAAAAGACGCCGTGATTCGCCACCGCCGACAGGGATGGCCCAGAGCGACGGGTGCTCGTCGTCGTCCCGCTTCGCGAGGTAGGTCAGCATCGTCCCGTCGGGCGTGAAGCGAAAAGCCGAGGGCCCGACCTTGCCCGAGACATAGACGCGATCCGTGCTCCCGTCCGACGCCACGATGCGAAGCTCCGTGCGTGCGGGACCGTTGTCGTCGTGTCCGGGTCTGCGTGGCACGCTCAGCCCGTAGGCGACGAGGGCGCCATCCGGTGACATCACGACCGAACCGACGGTGCGGATGGCCGCGATCTGTTCAAAGGTCAGCCCTTCGCTCGCTGCCACGCACGTGGCGGCCAGAGTCAGAGCGAACGGGACGAGGATCAGCCGTTTCATCGGGACTCCTTCGTGTTGCAAAAAAGCTAGAATACCCCGATGCGTGATCGAAAGGGTATCCGTCTGTGGCCGCTGGGACTGATCCTCGCGCTGGCAAGCGGCGCGGTCGCGCTGACCTGGATCGCCGCGCTCGGCCGCCAACGTCAGGACCGAGTCCTGTACACGGGGATGACCCTGATCTTCGCGGTGTTCGCCCTCTTCCTCTGGTTCCTTCTCTTCTCCCGTCTTCGCTGGCGCACCCGGCTGAGCGGTCTGCTGATCGTCGCGATCGTCGCCGCGGGGGCGTACTTCACGGTCCGCGTCGAGGCCGTCAGCGGGGATCTGGTGCCGCAGTTCCGCTGGGTCTGGTCGGAGCCTCATGACGCCCGGCTGGCCGACCTGGAGCCGGGAGCGATCGATCCGGAGAGCCGCCGGGTCCGGTCGGACCACGATTTTCCCGGCTATCTCGGGGCCGACGCCGACGGGACCGTCGACGGCGTGAGGCTGGACCGCAACTGGGCGGCCAG
>WVWW01000077.1:0-1913 GCA_011773795.1 Acidobacteriota bacterium | reverse complement strand
AACAGCGGGGAGACGAGGAACGGACGACCTGCCACGACCTGCGCAGCGGCGAGGTCCTGTGGTCGCACGCCGAGTTGGTTCGCCACGAGGAACCCTTGGGCGGGCCCGGGCCGCGGGCGACGCCGGCGATCGACGGCGAGCGGGTTTTTTCAATGGGCGCGACCGGGATCCTCAACGCGCTCGACCTCCAAACCGGGGAGCGGCTGTGGCGCGTCGACGTCGCGCTGACCGCGGGTGTCGGGCGGCCGATCTACGGCTTCGCCGCGTCGCCGGTCGTCCAAGGGGATCGGGTGATCGTGGTCGCCGGGGGCAACCGGGGACGCTCGCTGTACGCCTTCGACAAGACCACCGGCGAGGTGGTCTGGTCCGGCGGCAACGCGCCGTACGGGTACGCGACGCCGGTCGTCGGCACCGTGGCGGGCGTCGAGCAGTGGGTCGCGCTCAGCGAGGGTTCCGTCAACGGGATCGACGCGGCGGACGGGACCCTGCTGTGGTCCCAGGCGTGGCCGCAGCCGACCGAGCACACGGTTCAGCCCAAGCTGCTGTCCGGCGACCGCGTGCTCGTCTCCAGCGGCTACGGGGTCGGCGCCAAGATGTATCGCCTGAAAGCCGGCGACAGTGGCATCGACGTGGACATCCTCTGGGAGAGCATCCGGTTGAAGGCGAAGTTCAGCGACTTCGTCATCCGGGAGGATCACGTCTACGGTCTCGACGATGGGATCCTGACGGCCGTGGCACTCGACGACGGCAGCCGCGCGTGGAAGAAGGGACGCTACGGCCACGGGCAACTCCTGCTGGTCGACGATCTGCTGCTGATCCTGGCCGAGGACGGCTCGGTCGCTCTCGTCGAGGCGCGACCGGACGAGTACGTCGAGCACGGGCGCATCCCGGTCCTCGAGGGCAAGACCTGGAACCATCCCGCGCTGGCCGGTTCCTCGTTGCTCGTGCGTAACGCTCAGGAAGCGGTGCTTCTAGAACTGGCTCTCGAATAGGCCGGCTGTTATCGTGGCCGGCCATGCCGAAGAACCGCAAGAAAGAAAAAGACAAGAAAAAGAAGAAACGAAAGCAGGCGAAGGAGGTCGTCCGGGACCGCCACCTGCTCTACTCGGCCTCGGTCCAGTCGGCCGACGCCGATCTCGATTTCTTCCAGCGCGTTTACAAGCGCAAGCGCGGTAAGCGCTTCACGACTCTCCGCGAGGACTTCTGCGGGACCGCGCTGCTCGCGTGCGAGTTCGTCAAGCGCGGTCCGAGGAATCGCGCGATCGGGATCGACCTCGATCGACCGACCCTCGACTGGGGGCGCGGGCGTTACCTGCCCGCGCTGGGCAAGGCGGCGGAACGGTTGACCCTCATCGAAGGCAACGTCCTCGATCCGGGGCATCCCAAGGCCGAGGTCGTTGCCGCCCTGAACTTTTCCTACAGCGTGTTCAAGACGCGCGATCCGCTGCGCGGCTACTTCGCCGCCGTCCGCAAGGCGTTACTCCCAGGGGGCCTCTTCTTCCTGGATGCCTTCGGTGGGACCGAGGCGATGGACGAAGACGAGGAAGATCGCAAGATCCCGTCATCGACCGCATTCGACGGGACGAAGATCCCCAAGTTCACGTACGTCTGGGAACAGGCTGCCTTCAACCCGGTGAACCACGACATCCTGTGCCACATCCATTTCAAGCTCGCGGACGGCGCCCGCCTGCGGCGGGCGTTCACCTACGACTGGCGACTGTGGACCCTGCCCGAGCTCCAGGAGCTGATGCTCGAGGCCGGGTTCGCCGAGGCCGAGGTCTACGTCGAAGGCTGGGACGACGAGGAGGACGACACCGACGGGATCTTCCGCCGCCGCAAGCGGTTCGAGAACCAGAGCGGCTGGGTCGCCTACGTCGTCGGCCTGACCTGATCCAAAAAAGTGGCCGCGCCCG
>WVWW01000107.1:8275-8709 GCA_011773795.1 Acidobacteriota bacterium | reverse complement strand
GACCACTTCCTGGCCGACGTAGATCCCGTCGGCGGCACGAACGGCGAGATCGTAGTAGCCGTAGGGCAATGCGACGAACTCGTACAAGCCGTCCTGTCCGGTCGTCGCCGAGAGAAGCTCGCCGGTGGCCAGGTGGTAGACGAAGACCTCGACACCGCCGGCAGGTTGCCCGTCGGCGGCGGCCACGCTGCCGCCGAACTCGGCCGTCGGCAGCATCGGCTCGGGCTCCTCCGCCGCCGCGAAGGTCGAGGCGAAAAAGCACGCGGCAAGAAGCAATCTTACGCGACAAGAGCTGTCCTGAAAGCGCAGTTCCACGGTTGACCGGGCTCCGATAAGCAGAATATGATTCGACCTCTTGAATGTAGGTCCCCGTCGGCCGTCTGCAAGCTATGGAGAATTAAAAGAATCCGTGGCCCCCGAAACGTCCAAATACG
>WVWW01000107.1:1189-8252 GCA_011773795.1 Acidobacteriota bacterium | reverse complement strand
TTTACTTCAGCTTGGCTTCGCTGTGGGGCTTCCTGATGGGCACCGTCACGCTGCTCTTCGGCTTCACGCTCGGCGGGAAGCGCCTGGACATGAGCCCGGTCGCGATCGTGGCGATGTCCGCGGCGATCGTCGTCGCCATCGTCGGAGGGATCGTGGCCTCGCGAGCCTATCGCGAGGCGACGCGGCGGCGCCGCTTCTAGCTAGCGTCCCAGGAGACCGTAGCGCAGGATGCAGCGCAGAGCCGAGACGCCGTCACGCCAGCTGATCTTCTTTCCCTCTTCGTAGGTCCGGCCCGAGTAGCTGATCCCGACCTCGTAGATCCGGACGCCGAGCCGCGCCACCTTCGCGGTCACCTCGGGCTCGAACCCGAAGCGGTTCTCGCGCAGCTCGATCTTCTTCAGCACTTCGGCCCGGAAGACCTTGTAGCAGGTCTCCATGTCCGTGAGGTTGAGGTTGGTCAGCACGTTGGAGAGCAGCGTCAGCAAGCGGTTGCCCACGTAGTGCCAGAAGAACAGCACGCGGTGGGCGTCGCCGCCGATGAACCGCGACCCGTACACGACGTCGGCCTTGCCCTCGAGGATCGGGGCCAGCAGGCGTGGGTACTCGCGCGGGTCGTACTCGAGGTCGGCGTCCTGGATCAGGATGAAGTCGCCGCGTGCCTCGGCGAAGCCGCGACGCAGCGCGGCTCCCTTCCCGCGGTTGACCGGCTGGTGGAAGACCCGCACCCGACCGTGATGGTCGAAGGCCTTCAACGCGTCTGCCGTCCCGTCCGAGGAACCGTCGTTGACCACGACGACCTCCCGATCCACGCCATCGGGCAACGGCGCATCGAGCACCGTGTTCAACAGATGACGAACCGTCGTTTCCTCGTTGAAGACGGGCACGACGATGGTCACAACGGGCACATCACCTCCCCGGGCACGAAGCCCGCGAGGAGGGAGTCTACCTCAGGAGCCGCCGGTCAGAGCACGGATGCGGGCGCGCGCCGCGGCATGAGTCGGGTCGAGCTCGATGACGGCCCGCCAATGTCGCAGGGCGACCGAGGCCCGCCCGTCGGACTCCTCGAGTTTCGCGAGGCGAACGAGGACTTCGATCCGTTCGAACGAGCGCTCCGGCGGAATCCTGAACAGGGCTCGGTTCCAGCTCTTCCTCGCGGTTTCGATCGAGCCGAGGCGGTCCTGAACGTCTCCGACGATCACCAGAACATGAGGCGCCATGCCGGCAACGGACAGGACGGAGCCGAGATCCGCTTCCGCTCTCGCCGGCTCCATTCTCTCGGCGTGGAGCAACGCTCGATAGGCCAACAGCTCCACGCCGTGTCCTTCGACCGGAATCGGGTCGACGTGATTCGTCCAGCGATCCAGCGCATCCCAATCAGCGGAGCTCGCTGCACGACGCGAGAGGATCACCAGGAGCTCGAGGTCGTCCCTCCAGTGCGCCGCAGCCTCCACGAGGACGGCCTGAGACTCCTCGGGGCGGCCGGCGTCGAACAGGGCACGCCCCCACGCAACCCAAGCGCGCGGGTCCTCGGCCAACGCCTGGCCCGTCACGGTCTCGCCGAGGTCGGATTCCAGCTTCAACAGCAGGTCGGCGGCGGCGGTGGGGTCGAACTCGAAGGCT
Organism: Acidobacteriota bacterium; assembly: GCA_011773795.1. Taxonomy (GTDB): domain Bacteria; phylum Acidobacteriota; class Polarisedimenticolia; order Polarisedimenticolales; family Polarisedimenticolaceae; genus WVWW01. The sequence goes on along the minus strand of WVWW01000107.1, from coordinate 6,632 downwards.
TGTCGAACCAGGGCGGCGGCCTCTTGCCTGTCTCCGGTGCGTGCCAGGACCAGCGCCGCCAGCTCCACGACGGGAAACGTCACCGGCGCCAGCTCGGCCGCGACGCGGGCATGAAACGCTGCCGCCCGCGTGTCTTCCAAGGACCGGGTCAGGCCCAGCAGCAAGCTCGAGTACCAGACGCGGCTCTTGCTATCCAGCGGGCGGTGACCCAGCTCGGATCGAAGCAGGCGCAGTTTTTCCAACACGTCCGGGGAGCGGTTGCCCTGGATCAAGGCGAGATCGAGGGTCTCGGCGGCCTGTCTCCTGGCATCGAGCGGGGAACGCGATCGGTCCGCTCCGCTCCAGGTCGCCAGAGCGACGATCGCGACGAGAAAGACCGAGATCGACGTCGCGACCTTCCTGGCCGCTCGCGGGGTCGCCCGCGATTCTTCAACGAGTTTCAGCTCTCGCTCTCGGATGGTAGTCCCCAGAGTAAGCCCGCGAGCACGACGGCAGTCGCCGCATTCGCCGGCAGGTGAAAGTTGAAGTCGATCAGAGAATGCAGCAGGGCCGCCGATAGCCCGACCGCGACTCCGATGGACAGCACCCCGCGGTCACCGCGTAGCGCCCCCAACAACCTGCGGCCGAGCGAAGCCAGCAGCGCCGCGAGCAGAAGCAACCCGATCGCACCACCCTCGGCGGAGAACTGCAGGAGATCGTTGTGCGCGTGCGCATAGAAATAGCGCACCTCGGGCGATCGGAATTGTGGGTATACCGAAGCAAAGGTGCCGAACCCGCTGCCCAGGACGGGGAACGAGCGAGCGAGCCTGGCCGTATCGCTCCAGACGGTCGCGCGCGAACCGGGCGTCTTGAAATCGTCGGCGGAGGTCTCCAGACGGTTCAGGAACGCGTCCGCGCCAACCTGGATCAGAGGAACGGCCGCGATCGCGACGACCACACAAACGACGATGAGCCGGGCGGCCGGCGGACGCGATCGGGTGCACAACCACAACGCGGCCACGACGCCGGCGACTCCGAGTCCGATGCCGGCCCTCGACATCGAGACCAACAGCCCGGCAAGTCCCGTGACCAGGGTCAGCAGGAGCAACAGATTACGGCTCCCCTGCGTGCTGAACGTGCGGACCAACCAGGACACGTGGGGCTGTCGCTTGCGAGGGATCCCCGTGACCCACAACGCGGCGCCGCAGGGAAGCGCCATGGCGAGGTAGTCGGCGAAATGGTTCCGGTTCACCCAGGTGCCGGTGGCCGCGTCAAGGAACACGGTTTTTTCGACGTTCCAGATCTGGTCATGCCCCGAGGCCACCACGATCACGCCGTACAGGGCCTGAAACCCCGCGGAAAAAAAGAGCGCGGTGACCACGGTCTTCAACCCGCGAGTGCGAGCAACGTGGGCGGCGATGATCAGGAGCGCACAAAGGGCGGCGCCCGTACGCAGCGCCGAGGCGGTTGCCCTCGGTTCGACGGACAACGTCGGTGGCGCATCCAACGTGGCCGGATCCAGTTGCAGGATCGCCTCCTCCGCAGCGCGTGCGTCTTCGGGCGGCACGAGGGATTCGCGAACCTCGAGCGATTGGGGAGAGACGACGGAGATCAGATCCTCGCCGACCGGGATCGTCTGCGTGACGCCGAGCAGCAGGAGCCCCGCCAGCAACACGACGACTCGCAGAGGCGGGAGCCGACACGATCGTGTCCAACCGATGTAGGTCCAGAGCAGCAGCAAGACCAACGCCGAGCTCTCGAGCGCCAGGCGGCCCCGTCCGGATACCGCTCCGAAGGGCAGCGGGGCCAGAACCAGGATGGAGGCCAATCCGGCCTCCAAGATCTTGTCGAGCCGACTTGCCTCGGATGGCGGCGAGGTGGGAGGCACGCGCTAGGAGCCGCTCGCGCCGCCGCCGGCCGCCTTGCTCCGTTCCCCTTCGTCGTCGCTCGGCTCGCTTGCCAGATAGGTGTAGTGCGAGACGCTGTGCCTGTCCGTGTTCAGGTCGTTCAGGACGATGCCGACCTTCCCTCGGCCCACCTTCTGGAGCTTCTCCGCGGCGACCTTCACGGAGTGGCGCGGTGTCTTGGCCGCTCGTACGACCAGGATGCCGACGTCTACCTGGTTTGCAATGATCGCCGCGTCGGCCACGGGCAACGCCGGCGGTGAATCAAGTAGAACGTGATCGTAGCCCGAGGCGAGAAGGTCGGCCGCGAGTTTCTCGAACCGAGAAGAATCGAGCAGCTCCGTCGGGTTCGGTGGGGTCGGGCCTCCGGGGATGACGTCGAGGTTGTCGATGCCGCTGGGGACCGTGAGCTCCCGGACGTCGTGCCTCAGACNNCCGCAACGCTTTGTGCAACCGGGGTCGACGCAGATCCGTGTCGACCAGGACGACCTTGCGGCCCAGCTGCGAGAGGACGATGCCCAGGTTGATGGTGGTCGCGGTCTTGCCCTCTTCGGGCAAGGCGCTCGTGACCATCATGCGCCGGGGCGGCTCTCCCGGGTTCGACAACAGCATCGCCGTGCGTAGCTCCCTGAAGGCCTCCGCGACGACTCCCCGACTGTCCGTGTGGGCGATCACGTCGAAATCGACCGCCGGTGAGAGGGGCAGGCCCCGCTTGTCTCCGGTGGTCGGTNNNCGAGATGTTCCAGCAAGAACGCGAAACCGATGCCGAAGAACAGGCCCGACATCAATGCCAGCAACAGGTTCTTCTTGACGTTCGGGCTGAAGGGTGCCCTGGGTGTACGCGCTTCTTCGACCACCCGGATGTTCGTCGACGTCGAGTCCAGGTCCTTCAGCTGACTCGAGAGAGACATTTCGATCTGCCGCTGTCTCAATTCATCCAACGTCTCGCGCTTCTTCTTCACCTCGGCCGTCAGATTCGCGAACTCGACACTGTCCCTTCGGAGCTCCTGAGCAGCCTTCTCCTGAACCGTCAGGAGCTCGTCGAGCGTCCGGACCTCCTCGAGAGCTTTTTCCCAGTCGGCCTTCGCGGCCGCGCGTGCCTGCTCGGCAATGCGCTCGACTTCGAGGTCGACTCGCTGGCGCGCCTGATCGAGTTTCGACTTCAGGACCTGCATGCCCGGCCAGTCGTCTTTGAAGCGGCGGGCCTTCTCCGAATACTCCGCCTCGTAGGCCGCGTAGTTCTGGCGCAGCCCGGAAAGTAGGCTCGACTCCAGCACGTCGGCCAAGGCCGCGGGTTCCGTCTCCTGCACCGCCCGCCAGGTCGCTTCCGCCTCCGCCAGTCTGATCTTGGCGCCCGTGAGGCGCCCGGCCGTGTCCCTGACGGCGGAGAGCGTCGTGTTGTTGGAGTCGCTGAGCGAGAGGATGCGCTTGTGTTCGCCGTACTTCTGCAACTCGGCTTCGACCGCCGCGGTCTCTTGTTTGAGCTTGGCGATCTGATCGACCAGGAATTCCTGGGCCTGATCCGTGGTCGCGAACTGGGATTCGATGTTGTACGCGATGTACGCGTCGGCCAACGCATTGGCGACGTCACGGGCGAGCTCCGCATCCCCGGAGACCCACGACACGTGCACCAGCTGGGAGCGGCTCTCGGGCCGGACCTCCATCCCACCGAGGATCTGAGCCGTCGCCACATCCAGAGGATCGGCCGCCGTGCGCTTCCCGAATCGTGGAATCAGGCCCTTCAGACGCGCCACGAGTCCCGGTTTGCGGCCCTCGAGGAACGTCGGCTGGTTGGTCCACTCGAGACGGACGGCGGCCCGACGGGCCACGGCCGGCGACGCGAGGATGTTGTACTGCGTCTGGTAGAAGTCGCTGCGCGCTCCCCAGGAAACCTCGGACTGCCCCAGGTCTTTAAAGGTGAAGATATCGGGGCTCTGACGCTCGATGTGGAGCGTCGTCGTGGCCCGGTAGCGGGGCTCGGACGTGAAGGAACCGACGAGCGCGATGACCGCGAACGTGACCAAGGTGAGGATGATGACCCACCTTCGCTGAACGATGACCGCCCAGTTCTCCAGCAGGGGAGTCTCACTCAAGGAGAAGGTCATTAGAAGAAAGCCTCGGGGATCAACACGATGTCATCCGGATGGAGGATCGGATCCTCGGCCTTGCCCCGCTTGATCAATCTGAGATTCACGACAAAACGGACGCGCGAGCCGTCCTCCTCGGTGCGCATGATCTGGACCTTCTTCTCGGCCGCTCGATCGGTCGTTCCGCCGGCGAGGGTGATGGCCTTGAGCACCGTGACCGGCTCGTCTCGCGGAACCTCGTAGAGGTCCGGGTTCTTCACCGCGCCGCTGACGAAGATGCGCACCTTCTCGACCGTCGGGACGTAGATGATGTCGTTCGGGGCCACTGCGACGTTCAGCGAAGGGTCCGCACCGTAGACCAGCCGGTCGAGGTCGACCGGGATCCGCTCGGTGACCCCGTTGCTCCCTTGCCGGAAGATGATGATCTCCTTGCCGAGGTCCTTGTCCAGGCCGCCGGCCATGGAGATCATCTCCAGCAGCGTCTTGCGGCCCAGCATCTCGTAGGTGCCGGGCTTCTTCACCGCGCCGCTGACGGCGATCTGCTTGGACGTGTACTCCTTGACGAAGACGGTGACCTGGGGATTGCGCACGTAGCGCTCGGCCAGCAGCTTCGCGATCATCTGCTCCAGCTCGGTCTTGGTCAGGCCGGCGACATCGAGCGTCCCGAGCAGCGGCATGGTGATCGAGCCGTCGTCGGCCACGCGCACCGTCTGGTCCAGCTCCTCGACGTCGAAGACACTGATCTCCAGCAAGTCCTGACGGCCGATCCTGTAGTCCGAACGAGGCGAGGACAGCGGGCCGGGGAACTGCGGGGCGGTGGCGACCGGCCGCGCCTCCAGGACGACGGGTTGCTCCTCCGCGGGGCTCTTCCGGCCCTCCTGCTCCGCAACGGCCGCGGCCCCGCCGAAGATCAGGCCAAGCGCAACAAGTGTCCTTTTTTTCATACGGTTGCCACCCCTCGAGGATAACGAGCCAGTATAACCGAGAGTCGCGGTTCGTGCCCTAGAAGCCGAGCACCGCGCCGAGCCCGACCGTCGTCTTGTCGTAGTCCAATCCCGCAACGTTCGAGTCCCGCTCGTACCGGCCGATCGTGAAGCTGTACTCGACACGCCTCCCGTCGGCCGCGTTCAGGAGTCTCAGACGAATGCCGACCTCGTCGTGACGGATATCGTCCCGCCGTGAAAATCCTGAACTGTCCGTGGGGAAATCGAGTCGGCCGCGCCGTACGGCGAGCTCCCCGCCGAACAGGTTGGTGAAGTAGTGCACGGTTCGCACGACGCCGGAGGTGTTGAGGTAGTACGCGTTCGCCCCGGAGACGGCGAATCGGGGTGCGCGCTCCGCCACGAAACGGACCCGCGTCCGCGAACCGGCGAGCCAGGTCGCGTCCAGCTCGCCGATGAGCTCCGAAAGGTCTTGCAGCAACGGATCTTCCGCGTCGATCCGGGCCGTCCCCAGGAGCAGGCGTCCCACGAT
>WVWW01000107.1:325-1177 GCA_011773795.1 Acidobacteriota bacterium | reverse complement strand
CCCACGATCGACGACCCGCGACCGAGGTGGAACCCCGCCAGTGTCCGCGATTCCGTCGTGTCCCTTTGAATCGCCGGCATGTTGATGTCCGCGAGCGAGTCCTGGAATTCGATCTGTCGACCCTCGAGGCGCAACAGGAGTCTCGTTCGCCCGCGCAGTCCGTAGGAGACGTCGAGCGTGGTCCACGACTCGTCGCGGTCCAGCCGCCGGTCCACCGGCACGGCCAGGTTGAACCCCTCCGGGTCCTCGTAACGCCAGCGGTTGACGTAGCGCGCCAGCTCGATCTCCGTGCGCCAGCCCGGTTGCAGGATGATTCCCACGCCCGCTTCACGCCGCTTGCTCTCGATGCGGACGTCCTGGCGGTCGTCCGGACGCCAGCGCAGGTCGTCGAGCGACCACTGGCCGAAGACACCGACGCTCCGGAACGGGACCGTGGCCCGCGTCGTGAACGAGTTGCTCCAGAAGTTCTGTTCGTGGTTCTCGGCGTAGAACGTGTAGTCGAACTCTTCCCTCAGCGTCAGGAAGGCCTTCGAACCGAACAGGATCAACCCGTCGATCTTCGGGGTCAACGTCGCCGTGACATCCGAGACGGGCTCCGACCTGGAGTTCGAGAGGATGTTGCTGTCGTACCCGATATTGGACAGCTCGAGGCCGGGGCGGGCGCGGAGAAAGCCCCAGCGCCGGTAGTTTTCCAGGTCCGGCGGCTCGAGCTTGCTGTCCTGGTGCTGGGCGCAGACGGGCCCGCCGATCGAGAACAGCAGGAAGAGCAGGATCGCTGTCAGGTGGCGGGGCATCGATTCAGGAATACCACAGAAGAGGCCCCGCGCGGTAAAGCTAGTGCGCCGCCTCCGC
>WVWW01000107.1:0-294 GCA_011773795.1 Acidobacteriota bacterium | reverse complement strand
CGGCCTTCTTGAGCTCCTGCTCGATCCACTCGTAGGTCGGTTTCAGCCCCTGCTCCAGCGAGATCCCGGGTTCCCATCCACCGACGATATCCCTCAATTTCGAGTTGTCGCTGTTGCGTCCGCGTACGCCCTGGGGCGCGGACAGGTCGTGGCGTCGCGAGATCTTCTTGCCGGCAATCTTGGCCACCACGTCCACCAGCCCGTTGATCGTCGTCAGGTAGTCGTTGCCCAGGTTGAGCGGTCGCGAGTGATCCGACTTCGTGATGCGATAGATGCCCTCGAGGCAATCGTCGA
>WVWW01000013.1 GCA_011773795.1 Acidobacteriota bacterium | reverse complement strand
TGCGCGAACGGTTGACGTGCTGCCCGCCGGGACCGCTCGCGGTGGTCGCCTCGAAGCGCAGCTCGTGCCGGGGAATCGTGACGTTTTCGGACATCTGCAGAAGCAGATTATCAGTCGCGGCTATTGCGTTCCCGCGCCGACGAGCTGTCCGGCCCAGCGGTCGAGCATCTCGCTAAACCCCTCGGGAGCGACGGGCTTGGCCATGTAGTCGTCCATCCCGGCCTCCAGGCAGCGCTCGCGATCCCCTTTCATCGCGTTGGCCGTCATGGCGATGACGGGGATCCGTCGGCCCGTACCCTGACGGCGTCGCACCTCCCGCGTCGCCTCGTAGCCGTCGAGCTCCGGCATCTGGCAGTCCATGAACACGACGTCGTAGTCGAAATGCTCGAGCTGTTCGAGCGCCTCGCGTCCGTTCGCGGCGACGTCGACGCGGCAGTTGAGGTTCTCGAGGATACGCACGGCGACCTTCTGATTGACCACGTTGTCCTCGGCCACGAGCACGCGCGCGCGCGGCGGATCGTCGGTTTCAGGTGCCGCTTCACCGTGCTTGGATTCGGACAACGTGTGGCGCGTGACGAGGCCCACGGGGTGACCTTCTTGCTGGCCCAGCCAGACCGCGTCGATCGTGGCATGCAGCTGCCGGGCACGGATCGGCTTGAGCAGGTAGCCCGCGAAGCCGGCCGCCTCGAGACGTTTGGCGTCGCCCTGGCGCCCGACGGAGGTCAGCATGATCAGGGACGTGGATGACGTTTCGGGGTCCGCCTTGATGGCCCGGCCGAGCTCCTCGCCGTCACGATCGGGCATCTGGAAGTCGAGCAGCGCGAGCTCGTAGGGATCACCGTCGGCGACGGCACGGCGGAGCGCCGCGTGGGCCTCGTCCACCGTGTCGAAACAGCTGCTGCGCATGCCCCAGGACTCGAGCCAGGTGTGCAACATCCGGCGGTTGACCTCGTTGTCGTCAACGATCAGCACCCGCAACCCTTCGAGGTCGGCCCCCGTCGGTAGCTCCGGCACCGGCTCCGGATCGAGCGGCAGGGTGAGATCGAACCAGAAGCGGGACCCTTTCCCGTTGCGGCTCTCGACCTGGATCTGTCCGCCCATCTGCTCGATCAGCTGCTGCGAGATCGACAGGCCCAGGCCCGTGCCGCCGTAGCGCCGCGTGGCGGAGGCGTCCGCCTGGGTGAACTTCTCGAAGATCGCCGCCAGCTTGTCCTCGGGGATACCGATCCCCGAATCCTCGACGGCCACGCGAACGGCCGCCTCCGTCGCATGGCGCTGCAACAGCCGCGTCTCGAGGAGCACGTGGCCGCGTTCGGTGAACTTCACGGCGTTGCCCATCAGGTTGGTCAGGACCTGGCGGAGGCGTCCGGCGTCCGCGACGAACCTCGTCGGGCACTTCGGATCGTATTGCACGACCAGCTCGACGGCGCTGTCCCCGGCGCGTGCGGCGAGCATCTCGGCGACCTCTTCCATCGAGACCTGCAGGTCGAACGGGATCGGCTCGAGCTCGACCCGGCCCGCCTCCAGCTTGGAGAAGTCCAGCACGTCGTTGATCACCGTGAGCAACGCCTCGGCGGACCCGCGCACCGTCTCCGTGAATTCGCGTTGCTCCGGGGTCAGGTCGGTGTCGAGCAGCAGACCCGTCATCCCCACGACACCGTTCATCGGCGTGCGAATCTCGTGGCTCATGTTCGCCAGGAACTCGCTCTTCGCTTTGGAGGCGGACTCGGCCGTCGTGAGCGCCTCGGCAAGGGCGGTGTTGGCCTCCTCGATCTCCTCGTTGCGCCGGATCAACTCTCGCGTTCTCTCTCGAACGCTCTCTTCCAGCTGTCGGTTGTGCCCACTAATGGCCCGCGTGCGCCAGCGGTGCACGCCGACGAACGCGCCGATCGTCGTCATGGCGACCAGCGTGTAGAACCACCAGGTGCCCCAGAAGGGCGCGCGGATGGAGAAGGAATAGGTGACGGGTTCCGCGTTCCAGACGCCGTCGCCGTTCCGCGAGCGGAGCAGAAACCGGTACTCGCCGGGAGGCAGGTTGGAATAGGTCGCGAAGCGCCGCTCCGTCGGGAGCATCCAGTCGCGATCGAGGCCCTCCAGCTTGTACTGGTAGCGCACACGCTCGGGAGCGCTCAGCGAGATTCCGATGAACTCGAAGGTCATGTGATTGTCGTCGTGCGAAAACGTCGCGCCGTCGATCAGCTCCACGGGTTCGAGGAACACGCGGATCCCGCGGATGTGGGTCTCCGGCGGGATTCGATTCGGACGGTCGGCCTCGGGGTTGTAGCGCGTCGCACCGTCGATCGTTCCGAACCAGATTCCCCCGTCGGGGTCCTCGTAGACGGCGTTGACGTTGGTTTCCATGCCCTGGAAGCCGTTGTTCTTGCCGAAGTAGGTGAAGCTGCGCGAGTCCCTGTCGTACTTGTAAAGTCCGTGGTTCGTGCCGGCGAGGATGTTGTTGTAGCGGTCGCAGGCGACCAGGTAGACATTCTCACCCTCGAGCTCGGACCCGGTCCCGATATCCTCGAAGCGTTGGCCGTCGAAGCGGTAGAGCCCGCCGTCGTCCGCCGAANNCGGCCGCGGTGACGTGCGTCGTGCGAGGGCACGAAGCGCGCCAGGCCGACACCCGTCGCACCGGCCCAGACCGTGCCCGATCGGTCGCGATAGACGGTGTAGACGTCGGTTCCGGTGCCGCTGCCCGTCAGCGGATAATGCTGCAGGCGTGCGGGCCGGCCGGATCCCCCGGGGAAGTAGCGCAGGACGCCCCAACCGTAGGTGCCGAGCCAGATCTCACCGTAGCTGCCCTCGACCATCGAGAGCAACTTGTCGGTCGGTAGCGCGCCCACCGGGCTCACCCTGCCGGTCGAACGGTCGAACGTCGAGAGCCCGCCCCCCTTGGACGCCAGCCACAGCGTGCCGTCATCGCCGAGGTGCACCGAACGGATCGAGTTGTGAGGCAAGCCTTCGTCCACCGTGAAGAGGTCGCTGGTGTGGCCCCGGCCGCTGCCCCTGCGGACGTAGCGCACGAGACCGCCGTCGGTGCCCATCCACATCACACCGTCCTCGTCGATCACCATCGACCAGACGGCCAGCACCTCGGGATTGTCGGAGTGGCCGCTCGACTCGAACAGGCCGCCGAGGTAGACGGCGAGCCCGCCCCCGTTGGTCCCGAACCAGACGTTGCCCTCGCGGTCGACGTCGATGGCTCGCACCGTGTTGTAGTTCAGTCCGTCCTCGACCGTGAACGTCCGCAGCTCGCGTGCACGCGCACCGTCGAGCTGGGTGGCGAGGCGCCAGGCTCCCAGCCCCTCGGCGGAGATCCACAGCGATCCCTCGCGGTCCAGCTCCAGCTCGGAGATCGGACCGGAGGGCAGCCCCTGGACCCGGAACGGAACCGCGTCCGGTGAGGTCAGGACCCATAAGCCCGAGTCCGACGTTCCGATCCAGAGATGGCCTTCGGGGTCGGCGGCCAGCGCCTGAACGTCGTGAACGAACGGCGTCGTCGGGGTGGCGAACGTCGTGCTCTCGATCCCTCCGGCAGGCCGGAACAGGTACAGCCCGTCTGCGGCGCCGATCCACATCCGCTCGCGCCATGCGGCGAGGGCCCGCACCCGTCGCGGGCTGGAAGGATGGCCGACCGGTGGGTTCGAGCCGGTGACGAGCGAGAACAGGCCCGCTCCGTCGGTGGCCACCCACATGTTGCCGGCGGGGTCCTCGTGGAACCCGCGAACCGGGCTGCCCTCCCAGGCGGGCTCGGCCGGGATGACCTCGAAGCCTTCCTCTGTATAGGTCGTGACGTTCCCGGAGGGGTGCCCGAACCACAATTTGCCCCGGCCATCCATGTGTGCGGCGGTCACGATGTTGTCGGCGACNNACCAGGGCCTCGATCTGGCTCTGGGAGAGCCCGTCCTCGACCGAGTAGTTGCGGAACACCGCCTGCTGCGCAGCGCTCTCCGGTAGCAGCGCGATCCACAGCGCGGCGGCCAGGAGTCCCGCCCACAGGCGGTCTCGCCACGAGAGACGTTCCATCCGTTTCACCCTCAGAGAACTAACCGAAACCTAGTGACCCCGCGGTCGGGAGGCCAGGAGCGGGTTTCGAGCCGGTTTTTCGGTTCATTTTGCGTGACTCGATGGCTCTTCCCGGGCGTGGCGAGCCTTGGCGATGGGGCGTTTTCCGGTCGAAAAAGTGAGGAATTACGAAATTGGGTGTGGCGGGCCACAAGCAGATTGGTAGTTTGCTATCGACGCATATGTATTTTCTGAAAACAACACGCGCAACGGGCTCGCTGGGGAGTAGTCAATCATGATGACCGACGAGGGGCAGGTCGCCGCGAAAAAAAAGCCGGCTCGCGTGGAGCCGCGCCACCGGATCGACACCGGAGAGGCCGCCTTTGTCGAGTTCGATTATCCACAACCTCTGGGCCGGCGGCGGCGCCTGACGCTCCACGACATGAGCACTGGAGGAATCTGTTTCACGCTGCCGTTCCACGGCCTGAGCGGGATCGATCCCGCGACGCATATCCTCGACGTGGTCGTCCGTATCGGTCGGTGCGAGATCGCCGGAGAGCTGTTGGTCTCGCACAAGACACGGGTTTCGAACGAGCGGGTCCGTTGCGGCGGGCGCTTCTACCCCTCGACCGAGTCGGATCACCTTCAACTGGTCAAAGCCATCGCAAGCTTGGAGTCCCGACAAGAAACTTGAGCGGGCCATCCCCCCCGGCCCGCGGCTCAAGCCCCCTGTACGGCGCCCTTCCCGGGCGCCGTTTTTTTTCAACGTGTACCTGAGATTGTTGGTAGGCATTAGGTGCGCGCGTTCGTTCGGACTGCGTGTCAGAGATCAGAACTTGTGTCGGCTTTGGTGTCTGGCGTTGGAAGCGAGCAGTGGGGTATCCCA
>WVWW01000014.1:3012-14680 GCA_011773795.1 Acidobacteriota bacterium | reverse complement strand
CCGGGGAGGAACGGGTTGAACCAGGCGAGCGCCAGCCCGGCGACGAGCCCCGTCAGCGTGATCGCGTCGGGCAGCAGTTGATGATCGAGGTCGGTGAAGAAGAGAACCACCATTCCGAGGGCGAACAGCGCCGAGATCGGGAAGGCGGGTGTCCAGCCGTAGATCTGCCAGGCTCCGAGAACGATGCAGCCGGAGACAAGCTCGACGAACGGATAGCGCAGGCTGATCCGTCGCTTGCAGTGGGCGCAGCGACCCCGCAGGACCAACCACGAAATCACCGGTAAGTTTTGATACCACCGAATCCCCTCTCCACAACCGGGGCATCGCGAGCGCGGCCGCACCACGCTCTGACCCAACGGGAGGCGATGGATGCAAACGTTGAGGAAACTGCCGACGACCAGACCGACCAGCGAGAAATAGATGCTGGCAAGCGGCTCGGGGACCAAGCTCACGACTCCTCCGGCAAGATCCGATCCCGCGGCGCCGCGACGATCCCGGACAGCGGATCGTAGGCGTACGGGCGACCGAAGGGGTCGAGAGGAAGAGCGTCAGTGTAGCCGCTCCGGATCAGCTCGTTGAGGGAATTCGGCCAGCGCCGGTTGTCGAGTNNTTCTTGGACGTCGATCTTGCCTTTGAGGTGCCGCAGCTGTCGTTCCGCGATGCCGATCGTGCCCGCGTCGGCCGCCGGATCTCGCAGGACATCCAGCCACATCGCATAGGCCCGTCGCAGGTCTCCCTTCGCCGCAGCCATCCCGATGCGGGTTCGTTTGACGTAGATCGGCGCCTCGGGCATCGCCTCGGACCGTGCGAAGTACTGCTCGGCGCAATCGTAGCGGTCGGCGTGGTAGCACTCCCAGCCCGCCAGGTAAGGGAGAATCCAGTTGTCCGGGTTGGCTTGCATGCCCTGCTCGAGCAGCTCCAGCCCGGCCTCGAGGTCTTTCGCCTCGACGATCAGGATCAGGGCGCCCATCCAGTAGGCGTCGATGTAGTGCGGATCGAGCTCGGCGATCACGTCACCGAAGATGTGCTCGACGTAACGGAAGCGATCCTCGCGCTCGTAGACCGAGTAGTACTGGATCGCCCACAGGTAGACCAGGTCGGCGAGCAGCGGGGCCTGACCCAGGCTGGCCACCTTGAGGTACTTTCCGTTGGGAAGCAGCAGGAGCGACTTCTCGCGTTGCTCGGGACCCGCCTTCCGCTCGAGGCGCATACCCGACCAGGTCGTCGCGACGGTGCAGGCGACGACCAGAACGACGATCCACAGCTTGCCGCGCATCAAACGAACTCTTTGCGCGAGAACGCCCAGCAGGCCAGCACCACGATCACGACGCCGTAGCCCAGCCCGTAGATCGCGGCCAGACCGACGTAGCCCTCCGGCATCTCGAACCCATGAACCACCTGCGCCTTCAAATCAAGCCGCCTCAGGTTGGGCAGGATCCAGTAGAGCCCGTCGCAGATCCAGCGTGCGATCCCCTCGGGCACCTTCTCGCGCAACACCTGCAGCGACCAGGAGAGATGGCCGGCCACGTAGACCGCGAAAGTCCAGACCGAGGAGAGCACCGGGTTGGTCAGGCTGGAGAACAACAGGGCAAACGCGGTGACGATCGCAAGCTCGACGGCGATCAAGATCACGGCGGGCATCAACGCCCACGGTGATTCGCCGCGCAACAGCAACAGCGAGAACAGCGCGCCCGACATCAGCCCGACGTTGAGCAGCAGCACCGAAAACAGGCCGATGAACTTGCCGAACAGGAACTGCCAGCGCCGGACCGGCTGGGCCAGCAGCGTGTAGACCGTGCGCCGCTCGATCTCCTTGAACACGAGCGAGACGCCGACGAAGACGGCGGTCAGCACGCCGAACAGCGAGATCGCCGACAGACCGACGTCCTTGATGATCTTGTCCTCGTTGCCCACCGTGAGCAGCGACAGCAGCCGCGAGACCCCGATGATGATCAGGGCGAAGACGAGCAGCAGGTAGAGCACGCGATCGCGGATCGCCTCGCGAAACGTGTTGAGCCCGATCGCGGCAACCGCCCCGAACCCGCCGGGATGGCGCTCAAGCATGCGTCGTCTCCGCCGGATCGGGGCTCGGCGTCTCCGTTTCGGCCGCGGCCACTCGCTTCATGAACAGGTCCTCGAGCGTCTCGCGCCGCGGCCACACGGAGACGACCTGTGCGCCGGCGGCTCGAACGGTGTCGAGCAGCTCGCGGAGAGCTTCGATGTCGGCGACGCGAACGAGGTGCTCGCCTTCGCGGCCCGCGGGGCGCGCGGCCTCCACACCCGGTGGCAGCGACCCCCGAACGGTGACCTCGAACCAACGCACGCGGTGCGACACCAGCTCGTCGAGGCTGCCCACCGAGAGGAGCTCCCCCTGCTTCAGAATCGCCACGCGATCGCAGATCATCTCGGCGTCCTGCAGGATGTGGCTGGAGAAGAACACGGTCTTGCCGGCCTCGCGCAGCGCGAGGATCAGGTCGCGCACCTCGCGCCGGCCGATCGGATCGAGCCCCGACATCGGCTCGTCGAGGATCACCAGGTCGGGGTCGTGCTGGATCGCCTGCGCCAGGCCGAGCCGCTGCATCATGCCCTTGGAGAATGCACGGAGGGCCGTATTCTCCCTTCCGGCGAGCCCGACGCGCTCGAGCGTGCGATCGATCAGACCGGCGCGGTCCGGCTTCGCGATTCCCTGGAGCCGGGCGTAGAAGTCGAGGAACTCGCGGGCCGTGAGGTAGTCGTAGAAGTACGGGTTCTCGGGCAGGAAGCCGAGTCGTTTGCGTGCTTCACGGCTCGCCGACGGTCGGCCGAACACGCGGATCTCACCCGCATCCGGGCGCAGCAGACCGAGGATCATCTTGATCGTCGTCGTCTTGCCCGCGCCGTTGGGTCCGAGCAGACCGAAGATCTCGCCGGGGCGCACCTCCAGCTCGACGCCCCGAACCGCGGGATGACGGCCGATGCCGAGATGCCCACTGAAAGCCTTGTGCAGGCCCGTGATGCTGAGGGCCGCCGGGCTCTCAGACGCCATGCCCCACCCCCTGCTCGAGCCGACGCGCGACTTCGAGGCCGTCGAGCAGCGCGCGTTCCATGTAGGAGTACGTCCAGGCCCCGTAGCGTCCGATCAGGTGGACGCCGAACTCCTCGAGCTGCGGCACGACTTCGTCCATGACCCGTTGCCGCTCGGCGTCGAAGATCACGTACCCGGGGTCGATGACGATCCAGTCCGAGGCCAGGATCTTGTCGTCGGGAAGCAGGATGCCCTCGCGCTCGAGCGCGGCCCGCGCGGCCCGCTCCAGCCGCTCGCGATCGGGACGCTGCCCGCGCGGCAAGCCGAATTCGACGTAGAGCGACGATGTCCCGGGGGGCGCCACACCGGCGGAGAAGTTCGTCGGCACGCCGGCGCGGTAGAACGGGGTGTCGGCGTCCGGGAAATAGATCCAATGGGCGCCGTCGGCAACACCGGGGCGCTCGATCCCGAGGTTCCAGCAAGCGACGACGGACCAGTCGAGCCGCGCCGCCTTGTCGGCCAGCCCCTGCGGGCCGCCGCGCGCCATGCGCAGGAAAGCGGGTAGCGGCAACGTCATCACCAACTCGTCGTAGTCGTGGCTTTCACCGCCCTCCGTGCGAACGACGCGGCGATCCAAGTCGACTTCGGTCACGCGCTGCCCGAGTCGCATGTGCTCGACGCGAGCGGCCACGGCCTCCGGCAGTACCCCGATCCCGCCCTGCCTCGGGTAGCGAAACGTCGAGTTGTACCCCATGCCCTCGTTGCGCACGCCGAGCGCCCCGTCGACCACCTCGCGCAACGTCGGCTTGGGGACGGCCCACGAGACCCAGTCGGCCGTCATCTCCGCGGGGCGGCGGCGGAACAGCTTGCAGTTGTAGGGCAGCATGAACGTGTCGCTGATGCCGCGACCGAACACCGCCAGCGACCACTCCTCGAACGACGTCTCGGGGTCGTCGGGGATCGGTCGAGCCAGGCTTTCCGAAAACCCCACCAGGCAATCGGAGACGACCTCGCGCGGCAGGCCGTGGAGGTTGGCCTGGAACGGGAACGGCAGCGTCACGCCGTGGGTGCGGATGCGCGCGTCGCGCTCGATGGTCTCGAAGGCGTCCGGCAGCAGCTCGTCGACGAGTCGGATGATGCGCTCGTCGCGCAGGTGCAGCAGGTGCCCCGTGTAGTCGAACAGGAAACCGTCGACATCACGGGTGCGGCAGAGGCCACCCGGCATCGTGGCCGCCTCCAGCACGAGGTGCTCGCGCTTCCCCAGATGCATCGCGGTGGACATCCCCGCCAGACCGCCGCCGAGAATCAGGATCATCGTTCCCTCACAAACTCATGTCGATGCGCTTGAGCAGGATACCGACCACCAGCGCGGCGGCACTGACCGCACCGAGGACGATGAGCGCCCCGCGCAGCGAGACCAGGGTCATCGTGATGGCGGCGCCGCCGAGCGCCGCCGTCGCGACGTAGGAGGCGACCACGGTTTGCCGCGTGCTCCAGCGCCACTTGCGCAGGCGCAGGGCGACGTGGTCCGGGCTGCCGAGCATGATCGGCAGCCCACGCAGGCGCCGGATCACCATCACGAACAGCATGTCGAAGATCGGCACGCCGAGGATCAACGCCGGCGCCAGCGCCGCGATGGGGTTGCGTTCGGTGTACGAGTTGCTCATCGCGAGCGCGCCCAGCAACAAACCGAGGAACATGCTCCCCGTGTCGCCCATGAAGATCCGGGCGGGCTCGAAATTGTACTTGAGAAAACCGAGACAGGAGCCGGCGATCGCGACGAGCAACGTCGCCGACACGACACCCGCATTGAGATCGGAGACGACGGCGAGCACGAGCGCGGCGACCATCGCCGTCCCGGCGGACAGGCCGTCCATGATGTCGATCAAGTTGAACGCGTTGGTGATGCCCACGAGCCAAAGGACCGACAAGGCGATCGCCAGTGGCTCGGGGAGAAACGTGAGCTTGATGTAGATACCCGATTTGATCAGCACGAGGATCGCCATCAGTTGCCCGGACAGCTTGGTCCACGGACCCAGTTGCCCGAGGTCGTCGATCAGGCCGAGGATCACGACGATCGATCCCGCCAGCAGCAATCCCAGCACCTCCTCGCCGAACGAGAAAGTCAGGGCCACCGTCAACAGGAACGACAGACAGATGGCCAGACCGCCCAGGTACGGGATCGGTTCGCGGTGGTTCTTGAGCCGGCCGTCCGGCCGGTCGACGATCCCGAAACGGATCGCCGCCCGGCGCACCCGCGGCGTCAACACCGCCGACAACACGGCCGCCAGCGCAAAGGTCAGCGCGTAGGACAGCCAGCGCGTGGCCGCTCCACCCTCTTGCCAAAGCTCCATCACTCCTCGGCACCCGGTCCCACCCCGGGGCAACCGGCTCTCGGAATCAAACCTGATTCCTCGTCCGACGGGCGTCCAGTCTCCCCTTCGCCCGCGCCCGGGCAAACAACGGGCGGGAGCGCCACAGACGGACCAAGACCCCAGGGCTTGTTACGAGCAACAGCGCGAGTGTGCCCAGATCCCGCGCCCAGATGAAGGGAATGTTGGCCACATAACCTGCAACAGAATCGTTGCGCATGATCGTGAGGTAGCGATTCTTGGCGACGTGAAAACGGACCTCCGCGCGGTGACCCAGCATGGCGGCCAGGCGGCGGCGCCACAGCGGCCCCGCTGCGGTTCCGCCGCGCGCGTGGTAACCGACGGCCGCGTGGCGATAGGCGGCGCGCCAGCCGATCTTGTTGGCGCGCCAGGCAAGATCCAGGTCCTCGACGAAGGCGAAGAAGGTCTCGTCGAAGTACTCCCCGTCGCCGTCGGCGATCGACTCGAGCATCGCCCGGCGGTAGAGCGCGGCGGCCCCACACGCACCGAAAACCGGCTCGTCGCGATCGTACTGTCCCTCGTCCGGCCGGCCGTACCCGCGATCGAGTGGCTGGCGTGATCGGGCCAGCTCCTGCCCCGCGGAATCGAGCGTCTTGCGATCGAAGCGCAGCAGTTTCCCGCACGCGAGACCCACATCGGGATCGTCGAACGCCGGCAGCAGCGAGCGCAGGAACCCGGTCTCGAGCTCCGTGTCGGGGTTGAGGACCAGCACGAACGGTGCCCGCGTCCGGCGGATGCCCAGGTTGTTGGCACGGCAGAAGCCTTCGTTCGTGGGCAGAGCGAGGAGGTCGACCTCGGGGAACTCCCGCGCCAGCCACGCCGGCGTGCCGTCGGTCGAGGCGTTGTCGACGACGACGACCTGTCGAACCGGGCGCGTCAAACCCCGCAGGCTCGACAGGCACCCCGCGAGGTAACCGCGGGAGTTCCAGCTGACGATGACGACCGCGACGGGCTCGGTTTGCGCTGCTGTCCCCGATCCCGTGGCTCCGCCCGATGTGTCAGACTGCGGTCCACGCCGGGCGGGCCGGCGGATGGAGTTCTTCGTTGGCTGCATCCGATCCATTGGTCAGCGTCGTCCTACCGACGTTCAACCGGCGCCCGACGGTCGGCAAGGCAATCCGCAGCGTTCTTCAGCAGACTCACGGGTCGCTGGAGTTGCTCGTCGTCGATGATGCGTCGACCGATGGAACGGAGCAACTCGTGCGCGAGCTCGGCGACGCGAGAATAGGCTACCTCCGTCACGAGGACAACCGCGGCGGTAGCGCGGCGCGCAACACCGGCCTCGCCGCCGCGCGCGGCTCGCTGATCGCGTTTCAGGACAGCGACGACACCTGGCTTCCGCACAAACTCGAGCGACAGGTCGCCGCGTTGCTGGGCGCCGGCGAACGAACCGGCGTCGTGTACTGCCCGTATCGGCGCGATCTCCCGGACGGCGGCAGCGAGACGCACCCCGCGGATCCCGCGAGAGCGCCGCAGGGGAAGATCCATCGCGCGCTCCTGCGCGCCAACTTCATCGGCACACCGACGATCGTCGCTCGCCGCACCTGTTTCGAGAGCGTCGGCGGGTTCGACGAGAAGCTGCAGCGCTTCCAGGATTGGGACTGGATGGTCCGCGCCTCGCGCGAGTGGGACGTCGGCTTCGTCGACGAGCCGTTGGTCCTGGCCGGTTTTCCGGGCGACAACATCAGCGGGGGGCATACGGCCGCGCTCGTCCAGGCGGAGCGGAGACTGCTCGACAAGCACGAAGCCTGGCTTCGCGAAGCCGGGGACGACGTCCTGGCCTACCGGCTGTGGCATCTGGCCCACGTCTCGATCATGCAGGGCTCGAGCGGCGCGGGCTGGAGCCATCTGATTCGCGCGCAACGCACCTCTTTTCGGTGGTCCCGGGCAGCCCTCGCCTTGCTGGCGGCGTTTCCACCTTTGTACCGCGCGACTTACCGGCTGACGCGTGGGGCGCGTTTCGCTCATCGGGGGGGCTGAGCCTCCAGCACGCTCGCGAACACGTCGTCGAGGTCGCGGGCCATGGCATCCCAGCTGTAGAGCTCGGCGCAACGCAGCCGTGCGATGCTCGCGCGCCGGGCCGCCTCCTCGGGGTCGGCGAAGCGTGCGCGAATGGCCTCGCGCAACGCCTCCGGGGAGCCGGGTGGAACGACCCACCCCGCCCCGTCGAGCACCTCGGGGATATCGGAGACGGCGGTCGAGATCGCGGGCACGCCCAGCGCCATGGCGTCGAACAGCTTCGCCGGCATCTGGCCGCGAGTCGCCCGCGTGTCGCGTTGCGGGACGATCGCCGCATCGGCGAGCGACAGGAACTCGGGAACGCGATCGAAGCGTTGAGGACCGTAACAGTGCACGCGACCGCGGAGACGTCGCTTTGCCGTTTCGAGCGTGCGACGGCTCACCGGATCGTCTCCGACGCCGACCAGCAGGAGCGCCGGTGCGTCGCCGCCCATCCCGGCGAGCGCCTCGATCAGGTCCTCGACTCCCTTGTAGGGGTGCAGCGTGCCGAGGAACACCACGAGCGGCTCGTCGGCATCGATTCCGTGGCGTTGACGGCTCTCGGCGCGGTCTTCCGGCGGGGGGCGGAACGTGTCCGTGTCGCGGCCGTGCCAGACGATCGCTCCGCCGTAGCGCCGTGCCAGGAAGGAATTCGAGACCGTGCGCGCATCGGCATGCCGCGTCAGCGAGTCGAACAGCAGGTTGTTCCACAGGCCGTGGTTCAGATGAGGGCGCAGGGTCGATCCAAGCAGATAGCGCACACGCGGCCATCCCTGCAGACCGCTCAGCGCATCGCGAACGAACGCTGCGTCCCAGTCATCGATGTCGAGGATCAACGGGCGCGGGCGCTGCAGACGAGCCCAGAGGGCAACGCCGTAGCTCGCCGCGAGCGGCTTGTTGGCGTAGATGATGTCACCGTCCACCCACTCGGCGAGTCGCCGCAACACCGGGAAGCTCGTGGCACGCCGCTCGGCCGGCCAGGCACGGTAACGGCACGGGGCCGTCGCCAGCGGTTCCCAGATCCCGTCGCCGAAGGCCGGACCGACGATCTCGACCCGGTAGCGGCGCTCCAGCGCCCGTGCCAGCACGTAACTGCGACCGAGACAGTTGCTCGAGAGGTCCGCGCATAGGATCGAGACCTTCAACGCGGTTTGCGTCCGGCCTGGACCAGGTACTGGAACGCGATCAGCTCGCGTATCCAGGGGAGCGCCAGCAACGGTGAAACGCGATTGAGTCGGTGTGGACGTTCGATGATGCGGTAGTTGCGATCGAGCGTGCGAATCGCGAGCCCGGCGGACGCGAACAGCTCGCGAATGTTCCTTAATGTGAAGAAACGGAGGTGCGTCCGATCGTGGATGCCACGTTCTCGATAGGGCCAGTAGCCCTGGAAGAGCAACGTACGGATCGTGGTGTAATGGCGGATGTTCGGGAGGCTTGCCACGACGACGCCGTCGTCCGCCAGGTGCTCGACGAAGCCCCTCAGCACGCTCCAAGGATCGACGAGGTGCTCGAGGAGATCGGCGAAGATGATGCAGTCGAACCGCGCGTCGCCGAGCCCCGCGAGGAGCCGAGGGTCCTCGACGCTGCCGACGTGAACCTCGTCGAGAACGGCCCGCGCTTCCTCCCCCATCTTGGGGTCCAGCTCGATCCCTGTAACCTGCGTGCCGCGCTCGCGGAGTGCCTGCCCCAACGTCCCCACGCTGCAGCCGACGTCGAGCACGCGTCGCGCGTCATGCGGCACCAGCCGCAGGATGTCCTCGCGCGGGCCGACATAGGCGGGGTTATGCATGGGCGGCCTCGCGGGCGAGCGAGCGCTCGAGAATCTCGATGAGCCGGTCGGCGGAGCGGTCCCAGTCGAACCGATCGATGCTCTCGAGCCCGGCTGCCACCAGCCGGCCGCGAAGCGCATCGTCTTGCACCATCCGCACGATCGCCGCCGCGATCGCGGGAACGTCCCCCGGCGGCGCCAGCAAAGCCGTGCGCTCGTGAACGGCGAAATCCCGCACGCCGCCGATGTCCGTGCAGACCAGCGGAACGCCGCATGCCATCGCTTCGGCCGCGGGGTTGTTCCAGCCCGCCTGGTGGCTGGCCTCGACGAACAGGTCGGCCGCGCCGTAAACCCGCGCCATCTCGTGCTGCGGAACGCCGCGTCCGTGATAGGTGTCGAGCCGGATTTCCGGGCAGCTGCGCCGCGCGAGTTCCACGGCGGCGCGTATGTCGTCGGTCCCCTTGCGCGGTCGCGGGTCACCCGAGCAGAGCACCCGGAACCCGTCGTTTGGCTCGCGTTTCACGGGGTGGAACATCTCCCGGTTGACACCGCCGAGAAGCAGTGTCGATTCCAGCCCCAAACGATCGCTGAGGAACGTGGTGAGCCACGTCGCATTGGTCAACAACAGGTAGCCCGCCTTGAGCGAACGTTTCATGTAGAGCGTCCGTTGATGGCGCGGCCGGTAGATCATCGGGTGAAAGCCGGGGAGCAGACTCGTCTCGTAAAGCTCGAGGACGTAGAACACGCGCAGGCGTGCCGGGGCGCGACGGACGAGTCCGAAATCCTCGGGGTTGGGGTCGTTGTAAATGACGACGTCCTGCGACTCCTCGAGCAATCGTGCCGAGGGACGCACGCGAGCGCGGCACTCCATCCATTCGCACGGCGTGCCCTCGGGATGAAACACGGTCGTCTCGACGCCGCGATCCGTCAGCCGGTTGGCCAACTCGAGGATCCGGCGAATCCCGCCGAACAGGCCGAGGTGCGGCTCGACGAAGGCGACCTTCATCGTCGGCCCCTCAGCGCGGCGCGCCGAGCCCCGAAGGCGATCCACGGGATCGCGACCCGCGTCGCGAGCAGCTTCCAGAGCTCGACCGCCAGCCAGGCCCACGGTCGCAGCATGCGTTTGACCAAACCGCCCTGCCGGCCCCTGGGTCGCCCCGGCCACAGCGCACGAAGCTCGCGCCACAGGAGCCCGGCCTCGTCGGCGGCAAACCGGAACCAGCCCGCGCCGCGGGGCGGGCGGTGCTTGAGGAACAGGTAGAGCCGCATCCGGTGAAGGTTCCGCCAGCGGTTTCGAAATCGCTGCGGCTGGTGGACGTGTTTGACCCGCACGGCGGGATCGTAGACGAGACGCCAACCGGCGGCGCGCAACGACAGCGCGAGATCGGCTTCTTCCATCCCGTCGGAGAAGTACGGGTCGTAGCCTCCCGCCTGATCGAAGGCCCGCCGGCGAACCGACTGGTTGGCGCTCCCGAAGACCTCGGCGTCGGCCGGATCCTCGACGGGCTCGTAGCGACCGTTGACGCCCAGGCGGCCGCGGCCCTTGAAACGTTCCGCACCCGCGAAGCCGACGTTCTCCAGCCGCCCGCCGATCATCCCGATGTCGGGCTCGGCCTCGAAACGTTCGACGACGCGCTTGATCAGATCCTCGGCGGCCTCGCAGTCATCGTCGAGACTGACAACGAACTCCCCTTCCGCATTCTCGTAGCCACGCTGGCGCAACGCGGCGAAGCCGTCGGGCGGGCACTCGATGTGCTTGAGCGGCGGTTCCGGACCCCAGTCGGCCAGCCAGTTCCGGGCCTTGCGCCGGCCGGCCTCGGAGCCGTTGTCGACGACGACGATCTCGAACGGTCGGTAGGCGTTGGCGCGCAACGAGTCCAGACATCGCCGCAGCGATTCCGGCCGGTCGCGCGTGAGCACGACCGTCGATACGAGCGGTGCTGACATCAGTCCACGGACCGGTCCGAACCGGCCCTGCCCTCCTGGTTCTCGGGGCCGAATGTAGGGTCGCCGGAACGGGCCTGTCGAGCGGCCTCGATCCCGGAGACGACCTGCTCCAACAAAGCCGGATCGTAGGTCAGGAGATCCCTGGCGTAGTCCCCCGTCCGGGCCTCATCCGCGTGTTTGGATGCCAGGGCCTTCAACTCGGCGATCAGGTCGGACGCCCGGTCAGGGTCGCCACTCTCCAGGAACGCGCGTGCGAGCAGCAACCGCGGAGCGACTGCCTGCGGTTCGATCTCGAGCGCCCGCTCCGCCGCGCGGCGGGCGCCGACGGGGTCGGCGGCATCCAGGAGGAACGCCGCGAGCTCCAACGGCACGAACGGATTGGTCCGTTGCAGCTTCTCCGATCGACGATAGAGCTCGGCGATGCGTTCGCGCCCGGCGCGGTCCAGCCGAAACAACCCCACGGCGGCGACTTCTATCCGTGCCAGCCGTCGCAGCAGTTCGCCGTCGCGAGGCGACAGCTGGACCGCGCGTTCGGCGTCCCGCCGCGCGGCGGCATAC
>WVWW01000014.1:309-2944 GCA_011773795.1 Acidobacteriota bacterium | reverse complement strand
AGGCGCGCCACGGGGCAACGTCGCCGACAACGAACAGGTGGACGGCGACCAAGACGACGACGGCGCGCCAGAGCGGCCGCACCGGCCGCCGGACGGGTGCCTCGATGGTCACTACGAGACCGAGCAGGACCGCACCCACCAAGTACAGCGCGGGGGCGCGTGACACGTTGTCCACGGCGGACTGGGCAAACAGCGCGCCCAGCGCGGCCACCGCACCGATGTCCAGCGGGTCGGAGCGCCGGCGGCGACGGGCGATGTGCGCACCGACCGACACCACGACCCAGCCGAACGCCCATACGCCGGGCCAGCCGAGCTCCGCGGCGACACGGATCCAGTCCGAGTGGGTCGTCCGGAACCCCCGGTCGTAGCGCAACGCTCCACGTCCGTCCGGGAACTGCAGGTTCGGGGCCTCCCGCACGAACTGCCCCGGACCGGTGCCGCTCCAGGGCGCGTCGAGCAACGGGACGACCGAGGCGCGCCAGATCTTGAGGCGCTGGTAACGAAACGGGTCCGGCTGCTGGAGCCGGACGAACACGGCGACCGAGGCGGCGACTCCCACGACGACGAACGCGGCGACGAGCTGCTTGCGCCGGGCGGCGGCCAGCCCCTTCCAAACCAGTCCGGCAAGCAACAGCCCCCCGGCGGCGATACCCACGAGGGCGCCGCGAGAGCCGGTGATCGCGATGCCGGCGAGTAAAGGAATCGCGGCGGCGGCAGAGCCGCGCGCGACCCGATCCGCCGGCCTCGTGATCCAGCGTCCGGCACAGAAGAGCACCGTTGCCGCCAGCCAACCCGCAAGGTAGTTGGGGTTGTTGAATGTCCCCGCGGGACGCGGGTCCCCGGTCACGAATCTTTGATAGAAGAGCAGGCCGGTCTGAAGCCAGCCGGCGGACAGCAGCGCCGGTCCGAGCCAGACGACCAACCGGGGTCCCGTCCGGATCGCAAGCGCGAACGCGGCGACGAAGGCGGCGACCTCAACCATCGTCAGCCAGGCGGCAAACCTGTAAGGCGCCCGGGCGAATCCGACGACCAGGACCAAGCACAAGGCCGCGAGGGCCAGGGCGGTCCCCGCGGAAGGACGGTGGCCGGTGGCTCCCGGGGCCGTGAACCACCAGGCGAGCAGGGTCGTCACGAGCAGTAACGCATGCCATGCGAGCAGGACGTCCGGTTGGGAGCCGGCGTGCCCGAAAGTCGCCAGCAACAACACCGCGAGGAGACCGATTCGCGCCACGAGCGTGGTTCGGTTCATCGCGCCACTCGCTGCACGAGTCGCCGCTCGATCTCGTGGAGACGCTCCGCATACGGCTCGTGCATCGGGTACAGGCGCGCCGCCTCGTGCGCGTCGGCATAGGCGCCAGCGAGATCCCCCGTGGCAAGCCGCAGGCGCCCGCGCAAGTCCCGCGCTGCGGGACGCTGCGGCACCAGACGCACGGCACGCTCCACGGCCGCGAGCGCCGGTTCGAGATCCGCGCCCCGGTCCGACGCGGCGTGGAGCTGAGCGAGCCCGATCCAGTGGTCCGCATTCCAGGGTGCGGCGTCCGTCGCCCGTGCGGATAGATCGAGGGCCCGGGGATAGTTGCCCGCGGCGGCCTCCAGACGGGCCTGCCAGGCATGCTGCGCGGCGCGCGCCGTCCGGATGGACACTCCGCCGGCAATCAGCGTCAGCACGAGCGCCGCGATCGCCGGGATCCGGGACGGCCAGGACCAGGCCAACGCGTCTCGTCGTGCCAGGGCGGCGCGCAACAGGATCGCCGTCCAGAGGACCGACGGTAGATAGGCGGTGAAGTCGGCCAGGTTCTGCGCAGCGAACGCGGTCAACCCGATGGCCATCCCCCGGCTGAGTGAATCCGTCTCGACCGAACGCCGGATCAGCGGCCCACAGAACAGGACGAAGAAGATCAGGCTCACGACGATGCCCAAGGGTAGGCCCAGCTCCGCCGACAACTGGAGCGGGAGGTTGTGTGCGTAGCGGGTCTCGTTGTCGCCGGCGCGGCGATACTGCGGGTAATGCTCGCCGAAGGCTCCCGGCCCCACACCCTGCCAGGGGTGGTCTTCGATCATCTCCACCGCGACCCGGAAGTTCTTCGCCCGCAGCGACCACGGCGTATCCTCGCCGCCGATGTCGAGCACCTCGCGTCCCCGTGTCAGGAACACGGCCGAGACGACGAGACCCACGAGCACCAGCCCCGCCACGGCCGCACGCCTCGGCAAACGTCCCGCAACGAGGGCCACGGCCACGGCGCCAAAGGCGGCGACCACGGCCGTGACCGATTCGGTACACGCGATGCCGGCGAGCTGAACCGGCAAGGAAGCCGCCAACAGCCAGCGGACCCTGCCACGGGAGGCCCAGGCGGCCCCGGCGACCGTCGCGATCGTCAGCACCAGGTAGCCCCCGAGGGCTGCGGGGGTCGGGAACGCGGCGAAGGCCCGGCCCACCTCGGCGCGCACGAGGACCAACTCGGCATCGGGAATCGCGGCACCCTGTCGGATCGCTTCGGCCAGGGCCTCGAGCCCCCACAGTTTTTGATAGACCGCGTGGCAGGAGGCCAGCGTTCCCGTCAACGCCAGGACGCCGGGCAACCAGCCGCTCACGCGCCGATCCTTCGGCACGCAAATGAAGACCCAGCCAATACCG
>WVWW01000014.1:0-204 GCA_011773795.1 Acidobacteriota bacterium | reverse complement strand
GCCTCGGGCCTGGTCTCGGGGGGGAACAGGCCGGCCAGAAGAAGGATCGCTGCCGGGATCAACCAGACCCGGCCGGCGACGGACGTTGGGGGCGATTCGCTCAAGCCGTACGAATGATCGGGGACGGCGAAGAAGGGGTCAAGTCTTGGCATGAGACACCCGGTTCGTCGCCGATGCGAGAGATTCCCGACGGTCAGCGGGTGT
>WVWW01000127.1:3358-25046 GCA_011773795.1 Acidobacteriota bacterium | reverse complement strand
CCGAAGAAACCGCCGGTCGGCGGGATGCCGGCCATCGAGAACATGAAGAAGCTCATCGCCAGCGCGAGCATCGGTCGCGACCAGCCGAGGCCGGCCCACTCGCCGAGCGTGTAGCCGCGCTCGCTCTCCGCGTCGCCGCGGCCGATCGCGACGAGGACGGCGAACGCCCCGACGGTCATGAGGCCGTAGGCCGCGAGGTAAAACATCACCGCCTCGACGCCGGCGGCCGAGTTGGCGATGACCGCGATCAGCACGTAGCCGGCGTGCGCGATCGAGGAAAATGCGAGCAGTCGCTTCATGTTGGTCTGGGCGAGCGCGACCAGGTTGGCGACGGTCATGGTCAACACCGCGAGCCAGAACAACATCGGTGTCCAGATCTCCGAGAAGCCGTCGAACGCGCCGATCAGGAAGCGCAGCAGCACGGCGAACGCGGCGGTCTTGGTCGCCGCCGCCATGAACCCGGTGACGTTGGTCGGCGCTCCGGTGTAGACGTCCGGGACCCACTGGTGGAACGGCACGACGGCGATCTTGAATCCCAGACCGATCACCACCAGGGCCATCCCGACCCACAGCAGCGGGTTGTCGGGTTGACCCATCGCCGCGCTGCCGATGCCACCCATGTCGAGCGTGCCGGCGGCGCCGTAGAGCAGCGCCATGCCGTAGACCATGAAGCCCGACGAGAACGCCCCGAGCAGGAAGTACTTCAGCGCCGATTCGACCGAGCGGACACGCCCGCGGGTCAACCCACAGATCACGTAGAGCGCCAGCGAGAAGACCTCGAGGCCGATCAGCACCATCATCAGGTGCGTCGTGTGCAGCATCAGGAACATGCCGGCCAGGCAGAACAGGATCAGCGCGTAGAACTCGCCGTGGTCCGCCGACTCCCGCTCGAGGAAGCGGATCGACATCAACACCGACAGGATCGTGACGATCAGCAACAGGAACGAGAAGAACAACCCGAAGCCGTCGATCCGCACCAGCCCGAACGCGGTCTCCTGAGGTCCGGCGAGCACCCAGCTGCGCCACTGGAAGACCAGGATGACGCCGGTCATGGCCAACCCGACCAACGTCGCCAGGACCGGCCCGCGCGTATCTCCGCGGAACAGCGCGGACAGGATCATCGTCAGCAGGGCGTAGGCCGCCAGGCAAACAACCGGCAGCACCAGGATCCAATTGAAATCGCCCATCGCCCGCCTCGCTAGACCGTGCGGATCACGTAGTAGAGGATCACGAACACACCGAACAGGAACATCAACGCGTAGTTGCGCACGAGCCCCGTCTGGAACAGCTTGATCACCTGGCCGCTGATCTCCGCCGTCACGGCGGTCGCGTTGACCAGGCCGTCGACGACCCAGCGGTCGATCGCCGTGAACGTTCTGGACAGCCAGTAGAACGGACGCAGCAGGACCAGCTCGTAGAACTCGTCGACCCAGTAGAGGTTGCGCAGGAGGTTGTGCAGCGGGCCGAACCGCCTGGCCCACGCCGCCGCCGCGCCCTCCTTCTTGTACAGCAACCAGGCCAGGGAGATGCCCAGAACCGCCACGACGGTGGCGATGAGGATCAGCATGGTCTCCATCCCGGCGTCGTGGACGACCACCGCGCCGTGGGCGCCGTCGTGCGCGACCTCGGCGGCGTGGCCCCCACCGTGCGCGGCGTCTTCGCCGTGAACGCCCGGCGCGGTGATCGCCGGCGCCAGCCAGTGGTGCATCTTGTTGATGTCGCCCGCACCGACCCAGCCCGACATCACGGCGGGGATGCCGACCCAGCCGCCGACGATCGAGAGCAGGCCGAGGATCATCAACGGCACGGTCATCAGCGCGGGAGACTCGTGCGCCTTGGACCACGTCTCGTCGTCGCCACGGTACTTGCCGAAGAAGACCAGCCACAGCAGCCGCGTCATGTAGAACGCGGTGACCAGCGCGGCCACGCTGAGCAGCGCCCAGACGACCTTGTGGCCGGAATTCCAGGCGCCGGCGAGGATCTCGTCCTTGGAGAAGAACCCGGCGAGACCGGGGATCCCGGCGATCGCCAGCATTGCGACGAAGAATGTGATGAACGTCCGCGGCATCTTGGCCCGCAGGCCACCCATCTCGCGGATGTCTTGCTGGCCGTGGAGGCCGTGGATCACGCTCCCCGCCCCGAGGAACAGCAACGCCTTGAAGAAGGCGTGGGTCATCAGGTGGAAGATCGCCGCGATGTAGGCACCGACACCGGCGGCGGCGAACATGAAGCCGAGCTGGCTGACGGTGGAGTAGGCCAAGACCTTCTTGATGTCGGTCGCGGTGATGCCCATCGTGGCGGCGAGCAACGCGGTTGCCGTTCCCACCGCGGCGACGATCGCCATCGCTTCGGGTGTCGCGCTGTAGAGCGCCGACATCCGGCAGACCATGTAGACGCCGGCCGTGACCATCGTGGCGGCGTGGATCAGGGCCGAGACCGGGGTCGGACCGGCCATCGCGTCGGGCAACCAGACATACAGCGGGATCTGCGCCGACTTACCGCAGGCGCCGAAGAACAGGAGCAGCCCGATGCCGGTCAGCAGCCAGCCCGGCGTCCCGCCGGAGGCCGCCAGCGCGGTGTTCAGCTCGCTGAATCTCAGCGTGCCGAACTCCATCACCAGGTAGAGCATCCCGATCAGGAAGGCGAAGTCGCCGATGCGGTTGACGATGAACGCCTTGCGGCCGGCGTCGGCGCAGCTCAGCCCGGTGCGCTCGTCGAACGGCTTGTCGTAGAAGAAGCCGATCAACAGGTACGAGCACAGTCCGACGCCTTCCCAGCCGACGAACAGGACCAGCAGGTTGTTGCCCAGCACGAGCATCAGCATCATGGCCATGAACAGGTTGAGGTAGATGAAGAAGCGCGCGTAGTCGCGGTCGTGCTCCATGTAGCCGACGCTGTAGACGTGGATCAGGAAACCGACGCCGGTGACGACGAGCAACAGCACGGAGGACAGCGGGTCGAGCCCGAAACCCCAGGGGATCGTCAGATCCGAACCCATGCCGAGCTGGCCCAGAGGCAGCCACGTGGCGACGTCGGTCTCGAACTGGCGCAGCCCCTCGGGGAGTTCGGCCAGCTCGAGCACCGCCCCGACCGAGAGTGCGAACGCGACCAGGACCGTGCCGCAGGCGATCGTCCCGACCGCCTTGAGCGAAAGCCGGCGGCCGAAGATGCCGTTCAGCACGACACCGGCGGCGGGGAGCAGTGGGATCAACCAGATCAGTTTCAGCATCGCGCGCCTACCACTTCATCAGGTTGAGCTCGTCCACATCGGTGGACTCGCGAAGACGGAACAGGGCAATCACGATGGCCAGACCCACCGCGGCTTCAGCCGCGGCGAGTGTCATGATGAAGAAGGCGTAGATCTGGCCCTCGGCGGCATCGAACTGGCGCGCGAAGGCGATGAACGCCAGGTTGGCGGCGTTGAGCATGATCTCGACGCACATCAGGANNGTCGGCGTGGCCGTACATGCGGGCGAAGGTGATGAAGGCCAGGTTGGCCGCGTTGAGCATGATCTCGACGCACATCAGGATCGTGATCGCCCCGCGGTTCCACAGCACGCCGAACGCGCCGATCGTGAAGAGGACTGCGGAGAGCACCAGTAACCACTGGGGTTCCACGGTTAGAGCCTCCTCTTGGCCAGCAGCACCGCGCCGACCATCGCGACGACGAGCAGCAGCGAGATCGCCTCGAAGGCGTAGAAGAACGTGGAGAACAGCTCCGTACCGACGTCGCGCACCGTGCCGAAATCCGTGGACGAGACGACGTACGCCGGCCCGTCGGCCCCGCGGTAGACGGCGAGCCCCATCGCGACGGCACAGCCGAGTGCGATCAGCGGGGCCAGGATCGTCTGGAGAAACCCGGAACGGTGCAGTCCCGGCTCGTTGGCGATGCTCAGCAGCATGATCACGAACAGGATCAACACCATGATCGCGCCCGCGTAGACGATCACCTGCAGCAGCGCGAGGAACTGTGCGTTGAGCAGCAGGTAGAAGCCGGCGATCGAGACCAGGTTGAACGCGAGCGCGAGCGCGGAGATGACCGGGCTGCGGTGGAACACCACGACCACCGCCGACGCCAGCGCCAGCGTCGTCAGGATGATGAAGCCGACGGTTTCGAGTCCACCCATCGATCAGCCCTTGATCACGTCGAACGCGACGAGCAACGCGGTCATCGCCAGGTTGGCCAGCGCCAGCGGGAACAGCCGCTTCCAGCCCAGGTCCATCAGCTGGTCGTAGCGGAAGCGCGGCAGCGTCCAGCGCACCCAGACGAACAGGAACATGAAGAAGCCGACCTTGCCCGTGAACGCGGCGATCTGCAAGCCCCACAGCGGCCATCCGGCGAGATCCCCGGTCGGGAAGCCGGGATGGAAGCCGCCGAGGTACAGCGTGACGGCCAGCGCCGACATCGTCATCATCGCGATGTACTCGGCCATGAAGAACATCGAGAACTTCATCGACGAGTACTCGGTGTGGTAGCCGGCCACCAGCTCGCTCTCGGCCTCGGGCAGGTCGAAGGGCAGCCGGTTGGTCTCGGCGTAGCCGGCGATCATGAACAACAGGAAGCCGAGGAGCTGGAATCCGGCGAAGACGTTCCAGTTCCAGAACCAGCCCGCCTGCGCGGCGACGATCTCGGTCGGACGCAGCGTGCCGTTGACCAGGAACACGCTGACCGCGGCCAGCCCCAGCGCCAGCTCGTAGGAGACCATCTGCGCCGACGAGCGCAGGCCGCCCATCAGCGCGTACTTGCTGCGCGAGGCCCAGCCGGCGCAGACGATGCCGTAGACCCCGAGACTGGTCGCCGCGAGTGCGAACAGCATCCCGCCGTCGAGGTCGAGGATCACCAGGTTGACCGTGTACCCGAAGAGCTCCACGATCGGGCCGAAGGGAACGACCGCGAAAGCGCACAGCGCGGTCACGAACGCGATCACCGGAGCCAGCAGGAACAGGGGCCGGTGGGAGCCGGCGGGAAGCGTCTCGTCCTTCATCAGGAACTTGATCCCGTCGGCGATCGGCTGGAACAGGCCGAACGGACCGACGCGGTTGGGCCCCAGGCGGAACTGGATGATCGCCGAGACACGGCGCTCGACCCACGTCATGAAAGCCACACCGCCCATCAACACCTGCGAGATGATGATGATCTTGGCCAGGCTGATCACGAGGGGTTGGATGTCCACGATCGCCCTCAGGCCCCGGCCGGCGCCGGTTCTGCGGTGGAAAGACCGAGCAGTCCGATCGACTCGGCGGTCGTTCCGCGGAACGTGTCGGTGCCGCCGCTCAACGCGGTGTAAACATCTTCCCAGGAGGACCAGTCGGGCGCCTCGACTCCGGCGCCGGGGAACAGGTCCAGCATCACACGCCAGCCGGGGCGGCCTTCGCCTCGCGGCCGATGACAGCGGCGTACGAGCTGCACGCGGCCGTCCACGTTGACCATCGTGCCGTCCTCCTCGGCCCAGGCGGAGACCGGCAGCCGCAGGTGGGCGGCCTTCGACGCCGCGTCCGCGAACGGTCCGATGTAGATCAGCTGCTTGACCCGGGTCGCCACGTCTCCGAGATCGATCGTGTCCGCAGGATCGAGGAGGTCGCCCAGGACGACCAGCGTGTCGAGTGCCCCCTCCCCGGCCGACCGCAACACATCGTCGGCCCCGGTGGCGCCCAGGATCGCGGCCGCGCCAGCCGAGTTGGCGCCCTTGTCGGCGCGGATCAGCAGGTTGTCGTCCTCGCCGCGGTGGATGCTCTGGACGCCGGTCGCCGCGCCGCCGACGCCATCGATCAGCGACTTCAGGGCGTGAAGCGTCTCGTTCGTTGCTCGTGGCGTCGCGATCACGCCGAGTCGGCCGGCCGAGGCGGCTTCCCGGATCCCCTTACCCGCTCGCCGGACGGCCTCGTCCCAGTCGAGCTCGTGATCATCGGCGTCCTGCGCGTGCGGCAACCGCCCGGCAGCCTCGAGGCCGATGTAGGAGAGACGCCCCTCGTCACAGATCCAGTGGCCGTTGACCTGCTCGTTGACCCGCGGCACGATGCGCTTGATGCCGTCGTCGAACTGACCCGGCGAGGTCATCAGCTCTTGCTTCTTGCCGACGGCGACCATCACGTTACAACCCCTGGAACAGCCGGCACAGACGGTCGGCGTGTTCTTGAGGTACCAGACGCGCGTCGCGAAACGGAACTCCTTGAGGGTCAGCGCACCGACGGGACAGATGTCCACGGTGTTGCCGGAGTAGGGGTTGTCGAGCCGCTTGCCGGGGTACAGCCCGATCTTCGTGCGGTCGCCGCGCTGGAAGAAGTCCAGCTCTCCCGTCCCGGTCACCTCGTTGCAGAAGCGGATGCAGCGGCTGCACTGGATGCAGCGTTCCTGGTCGAGCATGATGTGCTTGCCGATGTCGATCGCCTTGCTCTGGATCACCTTGCCGACGTCGTGGCGGCTGACGCCGGTGCCGTGCTCGACGGCGTACTCCTGCAGGCGGCACTCGCCCGCCTGATCGCAGATCGGGCAGTCCAGCGGGTGGTTGATCAGCAGGAACTCCATCACGGCGGCCTGGGCCTGCTTGACCTTCTCGTTCTGCGTGTGCACGACCATGCCGTCGGCGACCTGTGTCTGGCAGGCGATCATCAGCTTCGGCGCCTTCTCCACCTCGACCAGGCACATGCGGCAGTTGCCGGCGATCGACAGGCCCGGGTGGTAGCAGTAGTGCGGGACCTCGCGGCCACGACTGAGCGCGGCCTGCAGCACGGTCGTTCCGGCGGGCACCTCCATCTCGACGCCGTCGATCGTGATCCTAGGCATGCGCGGCCCCTTGCACGGTGCAGCGTTGCTCGTCGACGTGCGCCTGGAACTCGTCGCGGAACTTCGTCACGAAGCTCTGGACCGGCCAGGCCGCGGCATCGCCGAGCGCGCAGATCGTGCGGCCCTCGATGTTGTCGGCGATGTTCTTGAGCAGATCGATGTCCTGCTGCAGCCCCTTGCCGTCCTCGATGCGTTGGAGGATGCGTTCCATCCACCCGCAGCCCTCGCGGCAGGGTGTGCACTGACCGCAGCTCTCGTGGGCGTAAAAGTGCGAGATGCGCAACAGCGCCTTGACCATGCAGGTCGACGAGTCCATGACCATGATCCCGGCCGAGCCGAGCCCCGTCTTGAGCGCGGCGAGCGAGTCGAAGTCGAGGTTGACGTCGCACTCCTCGGCGCGCAGCACGGGCACCGACGAGCCGCCGGGAATGCAGGCCTTGAGCGGCCGGTCGGCGTGGAGCATCCCGCCGCCGAGGTCGTAGATCAGCTCCTTGAGCGGCAGGCCCATCGGCGCCTCGTACACCCCCGGCCTCTGCACGTGCCCGGAGAGGCAGTACAGCTTGGGCCCGGTGTTGCGCTCGTCGGTACCGATACCGGCGAACCAATCCGCGCCGCGTACGATGATGTCCGGCACGCAGGCGAGCGTCTCGACGTTGTTGATCGTCGTCGGCATGCCCCAGACGCCGGCCTGGGCGGGGAACGGCGGCTTGACGCGCGGGTAGCCGCGCTCGCCCTCGAGCGAGGTCATCAGCGCCGTCTCCTCACCGCAGATGTAGGCGCCGGCGCCGCGATGGACGACGAGCTCGCAGCTCCAGTCGGAGCCGCAGATGTTCTTCCCCGCGAAGCTTTTCTCGTAGGCCTCGGCGACGGCCTTGTCGAGCACTTTTGTGCCATGCACGAACTCGCCGCGGATGTAGACGAACACCGCGTCGGCCTGCATCGCGTAGGCGCCGATCATGCAGCCCTCGATCATCATGTGCGGGTCCTGCTCCATCAGCAGCCGGTCCTTGAAGGTGCCGGGCTCGGACTCGTCGGCGTTGCACAGCAGGTAGTGCGGCTTGGTCTTCTCCTTCGGCATGAACGACCACTTGAGACCGGTCGGGAACCCCGCGCCGCCGCGGCCGCGGAGACCCGACTTCTTGACCGCTTCGACGACGTCGCCGGGGGACATCGAGGTGACCGCCTTGCGCAGCCCTTCGTAGCCGCCGCCCGCGAGGTAGACGTCGATCGACTGCGAGTTCTCCTTGTGGATGTTCCGCGTCAGGACTTTTTCCATGATCAGTCCAACCCGTCCAGAAGACGATCGACGGATTCGAGCGTCAGGTTTTCGTGGTACTCGTCGTTGAGCTGGAACATCGGTGCAGTGCCGCACGAACCGAGGCACTCGACGCGACAGAGGGAGAACTTGCCGTCCGGCGTGACCTCACCCTCGCCGATGCCGAGCTTGCCCTTGAGGTGGTCCATCAGCTCGTCGGAACCTCGCAGCATGCAGGAGAGCGTCGTGCAGACCTGGATGTGGTGCCGGCCCATCGGCTTCTGCTTGTACATGGTGTAGAACGAGACCACGCCGTGGACCTGGGCCGGGCTGGTGCCGAGCCGCTCGGCGACCCAGGCCTCGGACTCGGGATCGATCCAGCCCTTGTCCTTCTGGACCTCCCACAGCACCATCAGCATGGCCGCCTTGGGTTCGGGGTACTTCGCGACGAGCGCATCGACCCGTTGCTCGAACTCCGCGCCGAAGCTCATCGGTCCACCTCACCCATCACCGGATCCAGGCTCGCGATGTTGGCCACGACGTCGGCGACCAACCCGCCCTCGACGAGGTGTGGCAGCGTGGCCAGGTTGTTGAAGCTCGGCGAGCGGATGCGCAGCCGGTAAGGCGAGCGCTCACCGGTGGACACGATGTAGAAGCCGAGCTCGCCCTTGGGCACCTCGGTCGAGTGGTAGACCTCGCCCGCCGGGCACTCGAAGCCCTCGGTGACGATCATGAACTGGTGGATCAGCTCCTCCATCCTGGTCAGCACGCGCTTCTTGGCGGGCAGGAAGATCTTGGGGTCGTCGACGTTGACCGGACCGTCGGGGAGGTTGTCGAGCACCTGGCGAAGGATGCGCACCGACTGCCGCATCTCCTCGAGCCGCACCAGGTAGCGATCGTAGATGTCGCCCTCGCTGCCGGTCGGGACCTCGAACTCGTAGTTCTCGTAGCCGCAGTAGGGCCTCTGCTTGCGGACGTCGTAGGGCTCCCCTGCGGCGCGGAGCGACGGACCGGTCATCCCGAAGGCGATCGCGTCCTCCCGGGTGATCGCGCCGACGCCCTGGGTCCGCTTGAGCCAGATCCCGTTGGTCGTCAGCAAGGACTCGAACTCGTCGACGCGGCCGGGCATGGCGTCGATGAACTCGCGCAGGCGGCCCAGCCACTTCTTGTCGACGTCGTGCATCATGCCGCCGACACGGGTGAACGAGGTCGTCAGCCGGGCGCCGGTCAGGTCCTCGACGAGGTCGTAGTGCCACTCGCGGTCCTTGAACGTGTGGAAGAAGACGGTCGCCGCACCCAGGTCCAGGGCATGAGTCCCGAGCCACAACAGGTGCGATCCGAGCCGGGCGAGCTCGCAGCAGATGACACGGATCGCGCTGCAGCGTTCGGGTACCTCGAGATCGAGTAATTGCTCGATCGCCAGCACGATGCCGACGTTGGCCGCGAGCGGCGAGAGGTAATCCATCCGGTCGGTGTACGGGATGAACTGCAGGTAGGTGCGGTTCTCGGCGATCTTCTCCATGCCGCGGTGCAGGTAACCGAGATGCGGGACGCATTCGCGCACGCGCTCGCCGTCGAGCTTCAGCACCAGCCGCAGCACGCCGTGGGTCGCCGGGTGCGACGGCCCCATGTTGACGGTCACGATGTCCGGATCTTCCGGAGAACGTTGGAACGTGGCGTCCATCGAGCGATCCATCGTGGGGTCCATGGCGCGGCTCAGCCGCGGTAGAGCGGAAACTCCTTGCGCAGGGGGAAGTCGGTGTAGTCGTCGGGCATCAGGATGCGCCGCAGGTCGGGGTGGCCGTCGAAACGGATCCCGAACATGTCGTAGGTCTCGCGCTCGTTCCAGTCGGCGGAGCGCCAGATACCGGACAACGTCGGCACCGGGCCCTCGTCTCCACAACGCACCTTGATCCTCAGCCGGTCGTTCTTCTCGACGCTGTAGAGGTGGTAGACCACTTCCATCGGCTGGGGATCGTTCGGCCAATGCACGGCGGTCACGTCGACGAGCAGGCTATAGGCGGTGTCCGGGTCTCCGTGCAGGCCGTGGCAGACGTCGACCAGAGACTGGGCGTCGAGCTGCACCCAGTGCTGGCCGGCATACTCCCCACGGGAGAGGATTGCCTCGGGGTGGTTCGTCTGAATCCAGTCGACGCCGAGCTTGCCGTCTTGCGTCACGGGTTACTCCCACTCCAGCGCGCCGCGTTTCCACACGTAGGCGAAACCGACAACAAGAATGCCCAGGAAGACGGCCATCTCCCCCAGAACGAACAGCTTGTCCGCGGCGAAGTCGCGGAACGTCACCGCCCAGGGGAACAGGAACGCGGCCTCGATGTCGAACAGGATGAACAGCATCGCGACGAGGTAGAAGTGGACCGAGAAGCGATGCTTCTCGACGCGGCGGTAGGGCTTCATCCCGCATTCGTACGGGGACTCGTCGATCCGTTTGACCTTCGCCCGGTTGAACAGCTTGGGCAGCAGATGGGTCAAGAACATCAGCCCGGCCGCCATGACAACGGACCAACTGATCAGCAGAACGACAGTGAGTCGGCTTTCGGCCACGAGCTTTTGGAATCCCAAGGAAATGGGCGAGAAACTTAACATAGTGACCGGGGGGTGTCAAACCGCCCCAATAAGCAGAAACTCTTATTTTTCAATCACTTAAGCGAGATGTGGCCCAACGAAAAAGGGAGGCCGAAGCCTCCCTTTGGTGGTCACTGCGTGATGCGTCGAAAAAGGGTCAGTCGTCCCGCTTCCGCTGGGCCTCTTCCCACTCCTTCTGCTTGCGTTGCGCCTCCTCGTACTCGGCCTGCGCCTTCGCCGCCTCGGCGGCCTGCTTGGCCTCGAGCGCAGCCATGGCCGCGTTCTCCTCCGCGACCTCGATGTTGTTCTGACAGGTCTGGATCATCTGCCGCGTGCTCTCGGAAGGCTTGATCTCCATCGCCTTGTTGAACTGCGCGATGGCCTCCGGGAGCTTCTTCTGTTTCATCAACGCGAAGCCGCGGCTCTCGTAGACGACCGCCATCTTCGGCGCGCACTTCGCGGCATCCCCGAGGATGCTGTCCGCGTCGGACCAGCGCTCCATCGCGATGTAGACCTTGCCGAGGTTGACCATGGCGTAGCAATAGTTGGGCTTCTGCGCGATCACCTTGCGGAAAGCCTGCTCCGCCTTGGGAAAGCTCTTCGCGCCGAACGCCGCGCGGCCGACGAGATTGGTGATGTCCGAATCGCCCCCCTTGATGCCTTGCAGCTTCTCCGCGGTGGTCAGGGCTTCCTTGAAGTAGCTGGACTTCCTGGCCTCATCTCTGGTTTCGGCGCCCAGGTTGAGCAGCGAGTTGGTCATGCGCATGAGCAGCGTGGCGTCGTTCGCCTTGGCCTGGATTGCCTGACGCAGGACCGGAAGCGCCTTGTCGTAGTGCCGCAGCTTGTAGTAGCCGAGCGACAGACGATCGAGCACGACCGGGTCCTTCTTGATCTTCTGCGCCTTGTCGAGGTCCTGGACCGCATCGGCCCACTTCTCGAGCGCGATGTAGGACAGACCGCGCAAGCGATACAACGCGAACTGGCTCGACGCGTCGTCGGCCATGCTCTCGGCGGTCTTCAACGCGGCGACCGTCTTGGCGTAGTTCGCCGCCTTGTAACGTGCGTTGGCCAGCCCGTGGTGGTATTCGAAGCGCTCACCGTTGAGATCGATGGCCTTCTGGATGCTCGACTCGGCGTCATCGAACTTGTTCATCTTGAGGAAGGACATCCCCAGGAGGAACCAGCCGTAGTCGTATTCCGGCTGCTGGTCGACGATCTCCTGGAAGTCGGCGGCGGCCTCGACATACTTGCCGCGCTTGAAGTTGTCGAGCGCCTGATCGAAATCGGCCCCGATGACCGGAGCCATCGTGATCGCGGCCGCAAGGGCGAGCAGCGCGCTCATGGAATTGATTCTCTTGTCGGTCCGGAGCATAAGGCCCCTCCTTAACTTTCGCCCCCGCTACCCGTTCAACGCAACGTGCGTGCCAGCGGGCTGATTCCTCTATCTTTACTATCCTAGTGAGCGTTTACCACGACGGCAACCGCCGAAATGGCACTCCGCGACATCTCTGCGGGGTCTGTGGTGTCCTCCGGGGAGGACAGGTGGAAATGTACCCATTTCGTGTTGGAGCGCCGCCCCGGATCTGAATTTGCGAGTGCTTCAGCAGAGCGGGAACGTGGTTCCCCAGCCGACTTTTAATGCAGGCTGAAGTCGACGACGACGGTGAAGTAGACCTCCACCGGTTTGCCGTTTTGCAATGCCGGCTCGTAGCGCCACTGCTTGACCGCGGCGATTGCCGAATCCTCGAAGCCGAGGTTCGGGCGGTTGACACGGATCACCGAGATATCGCCGACCGTGCCGTCCTTGCGTACGATCGCCTGCAGGATCACCTGACCCTCGAGCCGGGCGACGCGCGCCAGCTCGGGGTACTCGGGCTCGATCTTGGTGGACTCGATCAGCACCGGGTTCGAGACGTTGTTGACGCCGGCGAGTAGCGGACCGGTCGGCGGCGGCGGCTCGGGCACCCCGATGATGAACTCGACGTCGGCGGGAATCGGCTCGGGGTCTTCCTCGGGCTCGGGCTCGCGGATCGGTTCCGGCTCGTCCGGCGTCGGGTCGGGGATCGGCACCTTGCGGGTGAGCTTCTGCTGCACGATCTCGCGCTTCTTGACCTTCGGCGGCGGCGGGACGTACTTGGTGACCTGGATGACGTTCTCTTGCTTCTTCTCCGGGATCAGCGAGTTCATATCGGGAAAGTGGATGAACAGCACCGCGACATGAAGGAAGAGGGCCACCACGAAGCCGGTGGCCAGGAGCTTGTTCTCTCCGTGGTGGGCCATCGCCCGGAAAAGCTCGTCCTCGGCTCGGATCCTTTCGTCGAGTTTGAGCTGATGTTTGCTCATCGCCGTTCCTTTACCCCTCGCACTGGGCCTCAAAAGGATTGTACCCGAAGATCCCGATGTAGTCCTGGATCTCCGTCTGGGTGGGTACCGAGATATTGGCCACTTTCCACCCGAATTGCGGGGGAAGCCCGTCGCCGGCGAGCTGGCGGTCCGTCCTTTCGGGCACGATCAGGACGTCGTAGACCGAAATCATCGCCTGATACGGGGCAAACGGGTCGGTGTACAGGATCACCGGCTTCTGAGCGTCCCGCTGCAGCTTGGGCGCCAGATAGTCCAGGACGTCGGCGATTTCCATCGGTTTGCAGTCGACGAGGATCGATCCGTCCGCGGCAACCTTGATGAAAACCGCCTCTTCCTGCTCGGCCTGACGGTTGTCCTCTTCGTTGCTGGGAAGCTTGAACTCGAGGCCCTTGGTCGCCGAGAACACGGCGGTGACCATGAAGAAGATGATCAGCAGGAACGCGATGTCGGCCATCGACGAGGTCGGGATCTCCGCCGGCACGTCCTTTCGCTTCATCTTCATTTAGGTCCCCCCTCCGCCTTCGGTCGCCTGCTGGCTGAGCAGCAGGACCTTCTGGACGTCGGCCTTGCGCAGGTTGTCCAGCAGCTCGTCGATCTTCTCGAAGCGCACGTCGCCGTCGGCCTTGATGATGAACTGCTGGTTCGGCCGGACCGCGGTCAGGCGCGAGGCCTCGAGGTACAGGTCGTCGGGCCCCGGGATCAGGTGCGACTGGTTGGCGCCGTCGGAGAACTTGTACTGGTACTGACCGTCCGAGACCATGTTCAATACGACGATCGCAGAACCTTTCTCGGCTTCTTCACGCGATTTCGCCAGCGGCAAGTTGACACTGGTCCGGTCGAGCTCGTGCACCGTCGTCACCATGAAGAAGATGATCAGCAGGAACGCGATATCGGCCATCGACGCGGTGGGGATCACCGCGTCGGCCTTCCTGGTTACGCGTGTCGCTCTCATTCCCTATTTCTAGGCGTTCCGCGCGGAACCGCTCATGCGATCCATCTCGTCGAACGTCTCGAACAGGATGTTCGAGGCGGTCTCGATCTCACGCGTGTAGGACGCCACCTTGCTGGTGAAGTAGTTGTAGAACGGCTGCGTCACGAACGCGACGATCAGACCGTACGCCGTGGTCAGCAGCGCCTGGGAGATACCCTTGGCCACCAGGCCCGGGTTGTTCAGGCCGTGCTCGGCGATCACGTCGAACGACAGGACCATGCCGACCACGGTGCCGAGGAAGCCGAGCAGCGGCGCGATGTTGGCCACCGTCGCCAGGACGGTGAGGTACTTCTCGAGGTACGCGACCTCGTGAATCGCCGCATTCTCCATCGATTTCTCGACCTGCTCGCGGGGCGCCCCGAACTTGAGCAGCGCCGACTTGGTGACCGAGGCGACAGGGGTCTGCGACTCCTCGCACACGCCGATCGCGCCCTTGACGTTGCCCTTGAGCAGTGCCGAGCGCACCTTCGCGATGAACTCGCTGACGTTGCCGCTGAGCCGGCGGAACACGACCAGCTTGTAGATGATGGCCGTCACAGAAGTCAACGAGAGCACGGAGATGCCGTGCATGACGTATCCGCCGTCCTTGTAGTACTGAAAAAGATCACCGACGAAGTTTCCCACTTGATCCTCCGATTGACGGTCCGCCTCTTCTCGGGGCCCGCAAAACGCTCTTTAGGCTTTGAGCCTGCGACCGTAACTCCAATGTCAGCAGCAACTTAGACCACGCGTTGGATTGCGTACGATTGGGATGTTACGCCAGCCCCAAAAACGTGTCAAGGAAAGGGAAAACGGGCTGCGGGCGGTGTGCCGCAACCCGGCCCGGCGGGGCGCCGCCTCTGGAAACGCCCTGTGGGAGCGGTCAGGAGCCGAGGGCCAACCCTCGCGCTTCGAGCAACGTGCCCTTGGCCCGCTCGAGATCGGCCAGTGCCTTCGTGTAGTCGAGCATGGCCTGGATTTCGGCAAACTGCGCATCGGACAGATCGTTCTGGATGCGTAGGACCTCGAACGAGGTGGACATGCCGTTTTCGTACTTCTTTTGTTCCGCCTCGACGTTCTTGCGTTGGAGCACGGTGTTGGCCCGTGCGGCGGCGACTCGCTTCGCGCCTGAAGTGACCGCCCGTGCTGCTGCGCGCACGTCGACGCGGATGTCCTGCTCGACGATGCGCACGCCGAGCTCGCCCTTCTCGCGGTTGATCCGGGCAATGGCGTAGTTCGCCTTGGCCCGCTTGTTGCCGATCGTGTAGCCGTAGGTCAGGCCGACCGACCAGTTGTGTCCATCGCTCACAAGGCCTGTGTCGCTGGTCGGGTAATCGTCGAGTG
The DNA here is from genome assembly GCA_011773795.1 of Acidobacteriota bacterium. Classification (GTDB taxonomy): domain Bacteria; phylum Acidobacteriota; class Polarisedimenticolia; order Polarisedimenticolales; family Polarisedimenticolaceae; genus WVWW01. The sequence continues at coordinate 9,746 of WVWW01000127.1, read as the reverse complement.
TGTTCTGTATGTCCACGAGCGTGTCTCGTTCTTGCTCGAACGGAGTGATGGAGGCGTCGAAGGTCAACGAGTGCCGGGCGCCGTTCCGAGCCACTCGTTCGGAAAGCTCGCTGTCTCGCAGGGACCTGCGCGAGTTGATGATCTCGGGACGACGATCGAGGGCGGTCTGAATCGCCGCATCGACGTCCACTTCTTCTTCCCGGAAGGACGGCTGGTCGGTCGGTTCCAAGACCGCGGACCAACTCGGGTCGTCGGGAGGAATCGCCATGAAACGACGCAAGTTGTCCTCGGCGTTCCTGACGGTCGCTTCGGCGACGATCACGTCCTCCTCGCGCGAGGCCACACCGGCCTCCGCCTGGGTGACGTCGATCGGCGCGAGCGAGCCGACCTCCACCTTCTTCTTGTTCTGTTCGTACAAATCCTGGGCCAACTTGAGCGATTCCTTGGCCACCTCGTGGGCCGCTCGGGCGGCGACAAGATCCCAGTAGGCGTCCTCGGTCGACTTCATCGTCTGGATCGCCGACAGGCGGAAGTCCTCGTTCGAGATGTCGAGACCGCTGCGCGCCAGCAATACGTCGACCTGAGTGGCCTCCCTGCCGAGGCCGCGGAGCAACGGCATCGAGTAAGACAAGGTTACGTTATCGTTCAAGTCGTCTATCAAGCGCTCCTCAAGCTCGTTCGTCACGCTCTGAATAGAACGGGAAAACTCGTCCGTATTCTCCGAACTGACCGTGATGTCGTAGGTCGCACCGTAGCCGAGCAGCTGGCTCCACGTGAGGTTCCCCCTAAGACGATCCTGGTCGAAGGTGCCGGTATCTGAAAATGTGAGCGGCGGATTGTTTATCGGGTCAGGGTCGGTCAGCGTCCCCGTGATCCTTTGATCCGCTGTCACCTGATTGAAATTGCCGTCGACTCCGATGACTCCGTCGAACGCCGCGTCGCTCTCGCCGATACGCTGCTCGGCGATAAGCGGATCCTTGCGCGCGGACACGAGGTCGAGGTTGTTCTCGAGCGCCGTCCGCAGGCATTGGTCGAGCGAAAGGGTGACGTTGTCCTCCTGCGCCACCGGCGCGGACGGGATCAGGCAACCCAGAACGAGTACGAGGCACGCGATTTTTGCGAAGCGCTTCACGGCAATCCTCCGGCGGTTTCCTGCTGTCTTTCGGCCCATACTACGGGACGCTACAGCAAAAGGTTTCACCGCATTCTGCCCGACAAAACCGGCGGCCGATATCGGCCTCCAACGGGCTTCCCCGGGCCGCGACCGGTCTTACTCGAGGGTCTTTTCCACCACGTGGCAGGCCACTCTATGGCCTTCGCCGATCCGGATCAATGCGGGGTCCCGTCGTCGGCAGTCGTCGATCGCCTCGGGGCACCGAGGATGGAACGGACAGCCCTCGGGGGCAGCCGTCTGGGAGGGTGGCTCGCCTGACAGCGCCGGAGCCGCCGGCCTGCCCGGTACGATGCTCGGGGTCGCGGCCAGCAACGCCCTGGTGTAGGGGTGCCGGGGCTCCCGGTAGAGCTCGCCGGCGGACGCCTCCTCGACGACCCGGCCGAAGTACATCACGACCACCCGCTGGCAGATCCGACGCACCAGCTGCAGGTCGTGGGCGATGAACAGGTAGGACAGGCCGAGCTGCTCCTGCAGGTCGACCAGCAGGTTGACGATCTGCGCCTGCACCGGCGCGTCGAGGGCGGATACGGGCTCGTCGGCGACGATGAATCTCGGTCCGCAGGCGATCGCTCGGGCGATGCCTACGCGTTGGCGTTGTCCTCCCGAGAATTCGTGCGGGTAACGTGTCGCCATCGCGGGGTCGAGGCCGACCCGGTCGAGCAGCTCGGCCACGCGCTCGTCGCGTTGCGCCCGTCCGTCGACGAGTCGATGGATCGTGAGCGGCTCGCCGATCGCGTCGCCGATCTTCATCCGCGGGTTGAGCGAGCCGTAGGGATCCTGAAAGACGATCTGGAAGTCGCGGCGATTCCTTCGCAACTCCTCGCCCTGCAGCGCGAGCAGGTCGGTGCCGCCGAAGTGCACGGTCCCTTCATCCGGTTCGATCAGCCGGATCAGGATCCTGCCGAGCGTCGACTTCCCGGAGCCCGACTCTCCGACCAGCCCGACGATCTCGGACGCCATCACGTCGAGGTCGACACGATCGACCGCGTTGAACGCCGGGCCCCTGGGCCGAAACAGACCGCCGCGCGGCCGGAAGCTCTTCGTCAGGCCGCGCGCCCGGACGAGCGGGTCCGCGCTCATCCGACCGCTTCCCGGCGGTGCAGGTAGCAGGCCACCCGGCCGCCACCCGGTCGACCGGACAGCTCGGGCTCGTCGGCGTCGCAAGGCTCGAAGCGTTCAGAACAGCGGGGGTGGAAGCGGCAACCGGCCGGGGGGTGGGCCGGGTCGGGCACCGTGCCCGGAAGCGTCGGCAGGCGGCGCTCGTCCGCCGGGCCCGCGCCGGGCATCGCGCGGAGCAGGCCGCGCGTGTAGGGATGCTCGGGCTTGTCGAACAGAGCGTCGACGGAGGCCTCCTCGACCAGGCGGCCGGCGTACATCACGCCGACGCGGTCGGCGTTCTCGGCGACGACGCCGAGGTCGTGGGTGATCAGCAGGATCGTCAACGAGAGCTCGTCGCGCAGTTCGCGGAGCAGGGCGAGGATCTGGGCCTGGATCGTGACGTCGAGCGCGGTCGTCGGCTCGTCGGCGATGAGCAGCGCCGGCGAGCACGACAGCGCGATGGCCAGCATGACCCGCTGCTTCATGCCGCCGGACAGCTCGTGCGGGTAGGCGCGTGCCTGACGCTCCGGGTCGGCGAGGGCGACCAGCCGCAACAGCTCGACGGCCTCGGCGTGGGCCTCCTTGCGCGACATCCCGCGATGGATGCGCAGGGCCTCGCCGACCTGGGCGCCGATGCGCATCACCGGGTTGAGGGCGGCCGCGGCCTCCTGGAAGACCATCCCGATGCGCGCCCCGCGCAGCCGGCGCATCTCTTCCTCCGAGAGGCCCAGCAGGTCACGGCCCTCGAACACGATCCGTCCGCCGACGATGCGCCCCGGCTCGACCAGGCGGAGCAGGGCCAGACCCGTCGCGGTCTTGCCGCAGCCGGACTCGCCGACCAGCGCGTAGGTCTCTCCGGGCTGCAGCGAGAAGCTGACGCCGTCCACGGCCCGGACCGGAGCGTCGGCCGCGGAGTAGTGCACGCGCAGGTCCGACACCTCCAGCAGCGGCATCAGATGGCCATGATGTTGAACCCGCCGTCGACGTGCACGACCTCTCCCGTGATCCCGGAGGCCATCTCGCTGGCCAGGAACAGCGCGGCGTCGCCGACCTCACGGGGCTCGATGTTGCGACGCAGCGGCGCCAGTCTGCGGTGGTGCGAGGCCATGCCCGAGAAACCCTTGATGCCGCGTGCGGAAAGCGTCGAGATCGGACCGGCGGAGATCGCGTTGACCCGGATGTTGGAGGGACCCAGCTCGGACGCCAGCTGGCGCACGGCGTGCTCGAGCGCGGCCTTGGCGCTGCCCATCACGTTGTAGTTCGGCACGACGCGCTGGCTCGCGACGTAGGTGAGCGCCATCACCGAGCCCCCGTTCTTCATGAACGGAACCGCCAGACTCGTGAGTCGAATGAACGAGAAGGCGCTGATCTCCATCGCGATGCGCCAGCCCTGGCGGCTGGTCTTGAGGAACTCGCCCTCGAGATCTTCGCGCCGTGCGTAAGCGATCGAGTGCACCAGGACGTCGAGGCGGCCGTAGTCCTTCTCGACACGGGCGAAGACCCCCTCGACCTGCTCGTCGCTCTCGACGTCGCAGGCCATCACCGGCGCCCCGGGGTACTTTTGTGCCAGCTCGTCGACGTTCTTCCTGAGTCGCTCGCCCTGGTAGGTCAGGGCCAGCGAGCATCCCGCCTCGCCCAGGGCGTCGGCGATCGCCCAGGCGAGCGAGCGCTTGTTCGCCACGCCCAACACGAGGGCAACTTTGCCGGACAGGTCGATGCCGCGCATGTACAACTCCCTGAGGGTAGGACTCCGCATTATCCCATGGGGTCAAGTCTTGGCATGAGACACTCGCCCACCGTAACCGGTATCGCCTCGAAGATAATGTCATGCCCCTGGTGTGACAAACCGGTCTGACTCCCGGCAGCGGTTGCGGTGTGTCTCATGCCAAGACTTGACCCCAAATCGGTCACAAGGGGAAATTCGAGTGGGCGTTGATGTCGAGCGGCGCGAAAGCACCCTTCTCGTAGTGTAGGAATGCCGCGGCGGCGATCATCGCGGCGTTGTCCGTCGTGTAACGCGGGGCGGCGGCGTAGAGCGTGACGCCGGCGCGGTCGCAGGCGTGGGCGAACGCGTCGCGGAGACTCTTGTTGCAGGCCACGCCACCGGTCAGCAGCAGGCTCTTCACACGCTCGCGCTTGCACGCGGCGAGCGAGCGGCGGACGAGCACGCGGACGACGGCGCGCTGGAACGCCGCCACGAGATCGCGCACCTCGTCGGAGACGTCTCCACCCGTCGGCTCGTGGTGGGCCAACCCGCGCTCGGTGGCCAGCCGGCGGACGGCCGTCTTCAGGCCGCTGAACGAAAAGTCCAGCGAGCCGTCCTTCATCTGAGCGTGTGGGAACGCATGCGAGGAGGCGTCCGCGCCCCTGGCCAGCTTCTCGATCACCGGCCCCCCGGGGTAGCCCAGCCCGAGCAGCTTGGCGACCTTGTCGAACGCCTCGCCGGCGGCGTCGTCGCGGGTGCGTGCGATCACTCGGTAGTCGCTTTCCTCCGGGCACAGGTACAGCGACGTGTGCCCGCCGGAGACGATCAGGGCCAGCGCCGGGAACTCGATCTCCGGGTGGTCGATGAACGCCGAGCGGATGTGGCCCTCGAGGTGGTTCACCGCCAGCAGCGGAAGCTCGTGGCGCCAGGCGATCGCCTTGGCCGCGCAGACGCCGACCAGCAGCGAGCCGATCAGTCCCGGCCCCTGCGTCACCGCCACGGCATCCAGGCTGTCGAAACCCGCATCGGCCTCGTCCAGCGCCGCCCGGACGACCGGCCCGATGGCTTCGACGTGTTGACGGGCGGCGAGCTCCGGGACGACACCGCCGAACGCGCGGTGAACGTCGACCTGCGAAGCGATCACCGAGGAACGGACGTGATGCCGGTCGTCGACGACCGCGGCGGCCGTCTCGTCGCACGAGCTCTCGATGCCCAGGATGCGCGTCATCGCTCGCGCATCGCCGCCAGCGATGTGACATACGGCGGCCGGGCGACGCCGCGCTCCGTCACGATCGCATGAACGTAACGGGCGGGTGTGATGTCGAAGGCGGGGTTGCGCACGCCGACGCCGTCCGGCGCTACCCGCGTGCCGAACAGCTCGGTCACCTCGCTGGGGTCGCGCTCCTCGATCGGGATGCTGTCGCCGTCGGGACAGTCGAAGTCGATCGTCGACATCGGTGCGGCGACGTAGAACGGGATCCCGTTCTCTTTGGCCAGCACCGCCACCGTATAGGTCCCGATCTTGTTGGCGATGTCGCCGTTCGCGGCGATGCGGTCGGAACCGACGACCACGAGATCGATCTCACCTCGACGCATCAGGCTGCCGGCCATCCCGTCGGTGATCAGCGTCGTGTCGATGCCGTCGGCGAGCAGCTCCCAGGCGGTCAGCCGCGCGCCCTGCAGGAACGGCCGGGTCTCGTCCGCCAGCACGCGGACTCTCTTGCCGGCCTCGACCGCACCGCGAATCACACCCAGCGCCGTACCATAACCCGCGGTGGCCAGCCCGCCGGCGTTGCAGTGCGTCAGGACGGTCGCCTGTTCGGGAACCAGTGCGGCGCCGTGAGCCCCCATCGCCTTGCAGGCAGCCAGGTCTTCGTCGTGGATCGCCTGGGCTTCCCTCTCGAGCGCCGCGACCGCGTCGTCCGGATCGCCGCCGTTCGCCAGCCGCTCGGTCATGACGTCGCGCATCCGCCGCACCGCCCAGGCCAGGTTCACCGCCGTGGGACGGGCGGATTCCATGTGCGCGAGGATTCGCTCCATCTCCTCGGAGAAGCGTTGCGGTTGCGCGGCCGCGGTTTGCTTGGCGCCGAGCGCGAGCCCGAACGCGGCCGTGATGCCGATCGCGGGTGCACCCCGGACGACCATGTCGCGGATCGCCTGCGCGACCTGCTCGGGGCTTCGGAGCTCGACGTACGTTTCCTCGAGCGGCAGTTTCCTCTGGTCGATCAGGCGCACGCCGTGGGCGGTTCTTTCCGCGGTTCGAAACATGGCGGGGATTATAGAACCGTGGGCGGTGTGGTACTTTCCGTGCGGGTCGCCGCGATGTCCAACGAACACGAAACCTCGAGAAAGCGCTGGGAAGCGGCGGTCGAGCGAGCCCTCGACCGCGCCCCGGAAAGACGCGAGCGGTT
>WVWW01000127.1:312-3336 GCA_011773795.1 Acidobacteriota bacterium | reverse complement strand
CCCGCCGACCTGGACGAGCGCACCGGACACCCCGGCCAGGCGCCGTTCACCCGCGGCGTTCAGCCGACGATGTACCGCAGCCGGTTCTGGACGATGCGCCAGTACTCCGGCTTCGGCACCGCCGCCGAGACCAACCGCCGCTTCCGCTACCTGCTGGACCAGGGTCAGACCGGCCTGTCGGTCGCTTTCGATCTGCCGACCCAGATGGGTTACGACTCGGATCACGAGATGGCGGCCGGAGAGGTCGGGAAGGTCGGGGTGGCGATCTCGTCGCTCGACGACATGCTCGAGCTGTTNNGGGAAGGTCGGCGTGGCGATCTCGTCGCTCGACGACATGCTCGAGCTGTTCGACTCCGTCCCGCTCGAGACCGTTTCCACGTCGATGACGATCAACGCCACGGCGCCGATCCTTCTCGCCCTGTACGTCGCCGTCGCGCGTGCACAGGGCGCGGACCCGAAACGTCTCTCGGGAACGATCCAGAACGATCTGCTCAAGGAGTACATCGCCCGCGGCACCTACATCTACCCGCCGGCCGCGTCGCTGCGCCTGACCAGCGACATCTTCGCCTGGTGCCGCGAGGAGGTGCCGCGCTGGAACACGATCTCGATCTCCGGCTACCACATGCGCGAGGCCGGCTCGACCGCCGTGCAGGAGGTCGCGTTCACCCTGGCCAACGCGATCGCCTACTGTGACGCGGCGATCGAGCGCGGGCTGCGGTTCGAGGACTTTGCAGGACGCCTGTCCTTCTTCTTCAACGGGCACTCCAATTTCTTCGAGGAGATCGCGAAGTTCCGCGCCGCGCGGCGGCTGTGGGCGTCGATCGCGCGGCAACGCTACGGGGCGAAGGACGAGAAGCTGCAGCGGCTTCGGTTCCACACCCAGACGGCGGGCTCGACGCTGACGGCCCAGCAACCGCAGGTCAACGTCGTGCGGACGGCGATGCAGGCGCTCTCGGCCGTGCTCGGCGGGACGCAGTCGCTGCACACCAACTCGATGGACGAGGCGCTCGGCCTGCCGACGGAGTCGGCGGCGCTGCTCGCGCTGCGGACGCAACAGGTCCTCGCGCACGAGACGGGGGTCGGCGACACCATCGATCCGCTGGCGGGCTCCTACTTCGTGGAGCACCTCACCGATGCGGTCGAGCGCGGGGCGCGCGACTACCTGGACAAGATCGAGTCGCTCGGCGGCGCGGTCCGGGCGATCGAGATCGGCTTCCAGCAGCGGGAGATCCACGAGGCGGCCTACCGTTGGCAGAAGCAGCTGGAAGCGGGTGAGGAGGTCGTGGTCGGCGTGAACCGCTTCGTCACCGACGAGCAGCTCAGGCCGGAGGTGCTGCGGATCGACACCCGGCTCGAGCGGGCCCGGGTGGACCGCCTGGCGCGGCTGCGGGCCGGGCGGGACGAATCCGCGGTGGCCGCCGCGATGAGCCGCCTCGAGGAGGCGGCGCGGGGCAGCGCCAACCTGATGCCCCGGATCCTGGACGCGGTGGAGACCCGCTGCACGCTTGGAGAGATCGCCGATCGGCTCAGGGCGGTTTTCGGCGTCCACCGCGAGCAGTTCACGCTCTGAGATTCGCCTAGACGGGGATGCGGTGGGGTCCGTACCTTAGGGGGCCGGGGATCCGTGTGCACGCGGTTCCTCGACGGCCACGGGGCCTATCCCTATAATCCGGTTCGGTTTACGGACGCCTTGAAGGAGCTGGTCGAATGTACCGAAGTTGGACTCGAGCCGCGGTCGCCGTGCTGTTGCTGGCGGTCGCCGCGGGAAGCGTCGACGCGGCGCGTTACCGCTACGGTCGGAGCTATTCGGGCGGCGAGCAGGCCGGCATCGTGATCACCGTCGAGGGCGGCCTGGTGAACCTGCGGAATGCAGACCTCGTTTACGCCACGTCGGAATCCCGCCAGCTGGTGGGCGGCGGGCTCAACCAGGTGACCCCGCTGACCCCCGGAGCGGAGGACGACCTCTCCGGGCGCCTGGGAGTGAGCTACCAGTTCGCCAACGGCAACCGTCTGAGCGTCTCGTTCTGGAGCTACAGCACATCGACGTCGGCGGCCGCCGACGGGCCCCTCAGCGGCCAGCTGCACTACGCCGTCGGACCGCCGATCGCTCTCGGCGCCGGGATGTTCGCCGGAGCCAGCGGCTCCCCGGGTCACTTCAGTCTGATGACCGACACGGACGCGGCCTCGGCCGATTTCGCTTTCGGCCGTTCGCACGAGCTCGGCGATGACTTTCGCATGGAGTGGTCGACCGGGGTTCGGTATGCCCGGTTCGAGGAATCGACCTCGGGCTTCTACGACGACTCGGTGTTCGTCGCGGCGACGTTCGGCGAGAACCGGTACGCCGTCGCCAAGACGATCGAGGGCGACATGATCGGCGCGCGCGTCGCGGCGCGGGGCAGCTACTTCTTCACGCCCAGCTTCTCCGTCTCCGCGGCCATCGGGTTCGGCTTGCTCGACGGGGAGATCACGGCGAGCTCCGGGTTGACCCCGACGGGGTCGGTGAATGCCCTCGCGCAGCCGTCGAGTCTCGCGACGATCAAGGACGACGGTCGCTCGGGCTATACCATCGATTACGACACCCGCGTCACCTGGCACACGATGGACGATCGGCTTCGCGTCTGGCTCGGCTGGGAACAACAGCAGTGGTCGGGCATCGCGAGAGACGATCTGCGTGATTTCCCGGGTACCGCCGCCCCGCAGAACGTTCGCGACTCGGTCGTTTTCTCGGGTTACAGGATCGGCGTCTCGTACCGTTTTTGATTCAGCGTCGGGGTTTTCCGGATCGTCGGGCCGCGGGACGTCGCATCGGCGTTGACAACCCGGGTGGCGCTCGGTACAAGGAAATGCGTAGACTTCATGGTTCGAAAAACAGTTTTCCCCCCGGCTCCATCGTTCCTGCCACGTCGGTCCCTGGGGCTCAACACCGTAACCGCACGTCCTTTCGTGCGCCGCTATAAAAACCGCGGCGCGCCGGGCGTACGAGGAGGCTGACGTTGAAACTCCACCGGGTATCCCTACTCCTCA
>WVWW01000127.1:0-159 GCA_011773795.1 Acidobacteriota bacterium | reverse complement strand
CGACCGGGAACAACGCCACGGGTGACGGTTCGCAAACCGCCCCGTACCAGACCATCCAGTTCGCCGTGATCCAGGCCAACACGGGAGACGAGATCCGCGTGCTCCCGGGCACCTACAACGAGTGCATCAACAACACGGCCTTTGTTCTGGGCGAGCGGA
>WVWW01000035.1:11213-33237 GCA_011773795.1 Acidobacteriota bacterium | reverse complement strand
TGAAATACCCGTCGCCGCAACACAGATCGACGACGTTCATTCCAGCCTCGACGCCGACGAGGCGGACGATTTCCTCGGGGTCGGGCCACAAGGCATTCCACCAGTCCCGGTCCGGCATGGCCGTGGCAGGGAAGAAGGACTCGTCCATCGATTGACTCTCAGTGACTCGCGTTCGACCTCTTCGAGGTCGGGACGATCGGTTCATACCCACAAGAGCAGGAGGCGACGGCTCCCTTCCCCACGCGGCCGGGCGTGACGTTCCCGTTCAGCCCGGGACCCTCCGAGCGCTCAGCTTTCCACCGGCAGGCCGGCGCGGCGCCACTCCGGCAGGCCGCCGTCGAGCCTTCGCGCGTGAAATCCGGCCTCGCGCAGCCTGACCACCGCGTCGTAAGCGAGCACGCAGTAAGGACCGCGGCAATAGGCGACGACCGGCTGTCCCGGCGGCAGCTCGGCGATGCGCGTCTCCAGCTCGCCGAGCGGCAGGTTCACCGCGGTGGGCAGGTGACCCACCTCGAACTCCTCGGATGGACGAACGTCGAGCACCGTCACTTCACCCGCGCGCGCCCGTTCCAGGAGCGCCTCGGCCTGCACGGGCTCGAGGTCGTCCTTGGCATTCAGATAGTCGTCCACCAGCCGTGAAACCTCCGCCAGGTTCGCCTCGGCGACGCTTCGCAGCGTCGCGAGCAGGTCGACCACCTCGTCGCCGGTCAGGCCGTAGATGACCCGCTGGCCCTCACGACGTGGCCTGACCAGTCCTGCCTGCCGGAGGTGCTGCAGGTGCTGCGAGGCGTTGGCCACGCTGAGCCCGGCGAGCTTGGCGAGCTGCTCCACACTGCGCTCGCGCTGGGCCAGAAACTCGAGTAGCTCCAGCCGGTTAGCGTGACCCACGGCCTTCCCCACGCGGGCGAACTGGGCCATCAGCTCTCACTTGAAAGTCGGTGCACCGTCCGATCGCATATATTCAATAGTTCAACTTGATCACTTACAGATGCGCCCTACTAGACGCAAGCAAATCCTGCCGTCAATTCCGTGCCGCCAACCTCGCGATGCCCGACCCGACGCCATCAATCATGGAATCCGAGACCGCCGTCCGCCTGGGCTTCTTCTTCGGCGTGTTCGCGGTCATGGCGCTCTGGGAGATCCTCGCGCCCCGTCGCGCGCTGGGGGTGTCGAAGCCCGTGCGCTGGGCGAACAACCTGGCGCTCGTTGCCCTCAACACTGTGGTGGTGCGGCTGCTGTTTCCCACCGCGGCGGTCGGCGTCGCGGTCTTCGCCCGCGACCACGGCTATGGCGTGCTCAACCATTTCGGGGTCCCGTACTGGCCCGGCGTCGTGGTCGCCGTCGTCGCGATGGACCTCGCCATCTACCTGCAGCACGTCATGGTCCACGCGGTACCGGCGCTGTGGCGCCTGCACCGGGTCCACCACGCCGATCTCGACTTCGATGTGACCACCGGCGCGCGCTTTCACCCGCTGGAGATCGTGCTCTCGATGCTGCTCAAGTTCGCGGTCATCCTGGTTCTCGGCGCCGCCCCGCTCGCGGTGCNNAACCACTCCAACGTCCGGCTGCCAGCCGGGCTCGACCGCGCGCTTCGCTGGCTGGTCGTCACCCCGGACATGCACCGCGTGCACCACTCGGTCGAGGACGACGAGACCAACAGCAACTTCGGCTTCAACCTGCCGTGGTGGGACCGCCTGCTCGGCACCTATCGGGATCAGCCGCGCGCGGGCCACGAGCGCATGACCATCGGGATCCGCACGGTACGTGATACTGACCGCTGCACCCGACTCCAGAGCCTGCTCGCCCTGCCCTTTCGCGGAGAAGTCGGCGCCTACCCGATCAACCGGCGAGCGTGGTCGACGAAGGATGACGCGGCTTGAGCCGAATCGAACCTATCTCGCCGCACCGCTTTCCCGCGCGGCGCCGATTGCACCGAGCCACGCGCCGATCTCGTCGAGTGCATCGACATGCTGATCAGCACGTACCGTTGACTTCGAGTCGAGAGCCCCGACGTGTACGGACGCGGCAATGGAACATCCCGACGAACCGGTAGCACGTCCGGGCGAAGCGTGGACCGGCATCAGCCGAAAACGATCACTACCCGAAGCCCAGGCAAGTTGTCCTCCAGCGAGATCGTTGCGTCGTGGAGCTTCACTACGGCCGAAACGAAGCTCAGCCCCAACCCACTGCCCGGTGTCGTGCGACTGGCGTCGAGGCGATAGAAACGCCGGAACACGCGATCTCGTTCGTCGGCCGGGATCCCCGGGCCATCGTCATCGACCGTGAGCCGCGGTCGCCCACCGGGTCTTTCGAGTCGGATACTGATCGTCGTTCCTCTTGGCGTGTGGCGAAGCGCGTTCTCGACCAGGTTCACCAGCAGCTGCATCAGCAGCTCACGGTCGCCATCGAGCGCGACGTCTGGCTCTATGCTCGCCACCAATCGCTTCCCGTCGTCCTCGGCGACGGCGGCGAACGCGTCAGCGACGTTCTCGCAGATGTCACTGAGGCTCACCGTCACGAACCGGTCGCGCGGGCTGCGGGCCTCGATCTGAGCAATGCGCAGCATCGCGTCGAAGGTCTTCAGGATTGCGTCGGTATCCGCGATCGCCGTGTCGATGGCAGTCTCGTACTCTCCGGGACTGCGAGGCTTGAGCCGTGCGGTTTCCAGTCTCTGCCGGTGTCGGCCAAGCGGGGAGCGGAGATCGTGGGCAATGTTGCTCGTCACGTGGCGCAGGTTGTCCATGAGATCCTCGATGCGCGCGAGCATGCGATTCAGACTCTCGGCGATCCCGCCCAGCTCGTCCGCCCGCTGCACGACCGGTATGCGGCGCGAGAGGTCGCCATCCATGATCGCACGAGCCGTGCGATTGACGTCTTCTACGCGCCGCAAAAGCACCGTGCCGATCACGAACCCACCGATCAGGGCCAGCGCCGTGATCACGAGCAAGGCGAGCGCGAACGATCGGATCAGCAACGCCTGGGTTTGCTCGGTATCGGACGTGTCGTGGGTGACGAGTACGAACAGGTCTTCGTCGAGCCGCGCGCCAAGGGCACGAAGCTTCCGCTTGCGTCCGTTCTCGGAATCGGGACGGGGAGGCAACTCGATGTCCTGCCAGCCGGCGGTCGCGTCGACCGCGGGCAGATCGCTCGCGAGAACACGACCGCTCTCGTCCTGAAGCAGGAGATGCACGCGGGACGCTGCGTGGCGATCCGCGTGCTTGCGAACGAGGCCGATCAGAGACTCTCGTCCATCTTGTGCAAGATCGTCTCGCAGCACGGCCAACTGCGCCTCGATCGCTTCCTCGAGGTGTCGTTCGAGCAGCGTCGTGATCCGCCCGTAGATCAGCCCCAGCAAGAAGCCGGTAATCAGGGCCGCCAGGGCCGCGAAGACAAGCGCGTAGCGGACCGGTGCGCTACGCGCGGTCTCGACGAGCCTCATCGCGGATCGCGTGGCTCTTGCAACGAGTAGCCCGCCCCGCGAACGGTCTGGATCAGCGGAACCTCGAAGGGCTTGTCGACCTTGGCGCGCAGGCGGCTGACGTGGGTCTCGACGACGTTGGTGTGGGGGTCGAAGTGGAAGTCCCAGACGTGCTCGAGCAGCATCGTGCGGGTCACGACCTCCCCGGCGTGGCGCATGAGGTACTCGAGGAGCCGGAACTCCCGCGGCTGGAGATCGATCGTCTGCCCGGATCGGGTCACCGTCCTCTTGATGAGGTCCAACTCGAGATCCGCGACGTGCAGGACGGTTTCCACGTTACCCATCGGCGGCCGGCGCGCGAGCGCGTTGACCCGGGCGAGGAGCTCCGAGAACGCGAAGGGCTTCACGAGATAATCGTCACCGCCCGCGTTCAGGCCCGTGACCCGGTCGTCCACCCCGCCGAGCGCGGTCAGGAAGAGAATCGGAATCGAGACCTCACCCCCTCGCAGCGTCTTGACAATCGAGACCCCGTCGAGCTCGGGCAACATGCGGTCAACGATGAGCAGGTCGTACGGTTCGCCAGCGGCCAGGAAGAGCCCGTCGCGGCCCGTCGCCGCCAAGTCGACGGTGTGGCCGTGCTCCTTCAGCCCGTTGGCGACATACGCTGCCGTTTCAGCATCGTCTTCGATCACGAGAATCTTCATAGGTAATCGGCTCCGTCGCCCGCCGCGCCTTCGAGTCGCGCGCACCGCCCACGAACCAGTATCGCCAGGGGGTGATTGGGGGAGGGTGACGGGGCCTATACGGGTCCGTAACCTGCCGCAAAATCAGCCGCGCGCTGTCGGTNNTGCAACCCAGCCCGCGAGCGGCGCTTGCTCCCAGCCCCTGAGGTGGATCTCCATGCTCCGCCATTATCTGTTGTGGACCGTGTCGGCGCACCTCGTCTGGGAAGTGGCTCAGCTTCCGCTCTACACGCTTTGGGCGGAGGCCCCGGCCCGGGACATCGCGTTCGCGGTGCTCCACTGCACCGGCGGCGATGTCCTCATCGCCGGGGCCTCGTTATCGCTCGCGCTGGTCGTCGCGGGGCGCGGCGACTGGCCCGGGGCCCGATTCTGGCGAGTCGCGGCGCTCGCGACCGCGATCGGCGCTGGCTACACCGTGTACAGCGAGTGGCTGAACACGGGCGTGCGGGCGGCGTGGACGTATGCCGATGCGATGCCCGTGGTACCCGGACTCGGCACGGGCCTCTCCCCTCTGGCGCAGTGGCTGGTGCTGCCCCCTCTTGGACTGTGGCTCTGTCGCCGCGGCCTTTGGCGGCGTGCACCCGACTTTACCTGAAGGCGCTCCGTCCCCCGGCGCGCGTAGTAGACGCGGGCCCGGCGGGAGCAGAGTCCCTGGCCGCATCACGCTGCGTGGGCGCTGTTTCGCTGGGAGACACGGGAGAAGCGGCGCCGCACGGAGCCCGCACCTTCCTAAACCACGCGTAACGATCCGGCAACGGGCGCGTGAACGTCGCCGAGCTACGGTCGAACACGAAGATCAAGTAGGGCGTCAACCCCGGGATAGGTCCGGACACGACGGCGCCCCGCCTAGCCAATGCGAGGAGCCGTTTCAGATGAGCACGCTCACCGATAACACAGACGCAATGCGCCGGCGGTTTCTGACTGCGTCGACCGCCGTGGTCGGCGCAACCGGCGTGGCGGCCGCCGGCTGGCCCTTCATCGCGTCCTGGCAGCCCAGCGAGCGAGCTCGCGCGGCAGGCGCGCCGGTGGTCGTGGACGTCTCGAAGATCGAGCCCGGGGCGCAGATCACCATGGAGTGGCGCGGGAAGCCGGTGTGGGTGCTCCGCAGAACGCGCGAGATGCTCGACCGCCTCAGCGGGCTCGACGGCCAGCTCCGCGACCCGGCGTCGAATGTCACCAGCCAGCAACCGGCCTACGCGCGCAACGTCCATCGGTCGATTCGACCCGAATACCTCGTCGCGGTCGGGCTGTGCACGCATCTCGGCTGCGTGCCGACGTTCCGTCCCGAGCCCGCGCCCGCGGACCTCGGTCCCGCCTGGGCGGGTGGGTACTTCTGCCCGTGCCACGGCTCCCGCTTCGACCTCGCGGGTCGTGTGTACACGGGCGTTCCCGCGCCGACGAACCTGCTGATCCCGCCCTACCGCTACCTCGACGAACGAACACTCGAGATCGGCCGCGACGGGAACAGCGCGTAGACTGAGCGTCCAACCGGGGCGTGATTCGTAACGACTGGCCAGCGCCACTCTCGGCCCCGGGCTCCCTGAAGACCGTCTGTCTTGCCTGTCCGCCGCGCGGCCCAACCGTCAGGCGTTACCCGGAACACCCTCCCCACGACGCCGCCGAACGACGAGATCCAGCCCGAGCACGGTCAACATCGCACCGGTTGCCTCGTGCCAGCCGATGTGCTCACCGAACAGACCGACACCCATGGCCAGTCCGAAGATCGGGATCAAAAAGCTGAACGCGTTAGCCTTGTTGAGCTCAACCGATTGCAGCAGCGAGAACCAGAGCCAGTAGACGAGCGCCGTACCGGGGAGCGCGAGCGCCAGCAAGGCGCCCGTGAATCGCAGTGACCACTGCACGGTACCCGGCGCCTCGAGGACCATTGCGGCGAGCACGAGCGGCACCCCACCCACGACGAGCTGCGCGCCCATTCCCATCAAGGGATCGACCCTTCCGGCCAATCGCTTGATGAGCACGTTGCTGACGGTGATACCGAGCGCCGCGAGGACAATATAGGCAAACCCGAGCGCCGAGCTCCCTCGCGTCGTCGAGAACAGCTCCGGGTAGGCGATCGTCACGATCCCGGCAAACCCGACTGCAAGCCCGATCTTGCCCCGGTGCCCGAGCCGCTCGCCGAGCAGCGCGTGTGCCAGAATCGCCGCCATCATCGGTTGCGTGTTCGCGATGACCGTCGCGATGCCTGGCGAGATGAACTCCGCCGCGTGGAACATCCCGAGGAAGGCGAACGTGGTGGCCCCGAGACCGATGGCCGAGAGCAGCAACCAGATTCGCACCCCGCGCGGAAACGGGCGGCGTAGCGCCGCGCCGATGGCAAGCAGCGTCGCCCCGGCCAGGAAGGCGCGAATCGCCGCGAACGTCAGGTGCGGCGCGAGGTCGAGGGCAGCTGTGATCAACGGGAAGCAGCTCGCCCAGAGGAGCATCACGAGAACGAGCTTGAGGATCGTGGTGGGTCGCATCTCTGTCGACTATCGCCAGCGGCCGTTGTAGTTGTGTGTCGACTCCGTTCGATTCGCGCCGCGCGCGCCGCGACCCCCATTGTCCATGGGGGAGATTGTCAGGTGATGCCGGGACCTATACACGGTCGCAATAACGGGTACGGCACCCGTCGATTGGCCCGATGGCTCGCCCCTCAATATTTCGTAATGTTGGAGCAATCTATCGACGATGCCCGGGGGGCTAGGCTGATGCCATAGACGAAAGGAAGGCGCGGCGATGAACCCACAGCGCCGAGCCAACGGTGGCCAGAAATGAAACAGCTCGGCAATTGGCGCTCCGAAGCCTCGAATGTGCATCAGTTCCAGCGTACGCCACTGGTGGGGGACCGATCGACCATGGGACACAAGAAGACGGACGGGACACGCGGCACGCACGCCCAGATTGATCGGCTGCACGACCCGGTCTGTGGCATGACGGTCACGGCAGACTCGCCGCACCGCCTCATGCACGACCGCGTCACCCATCGATTCTGCAGCGCGCACTGCCTGGAGAAGTTCCGGGCCGAGCCCGCTCGATACCTCGGGGCCGACGCGCGGGACGCCGACGCGGAGCGTCCGACACCCGTGGCCGTCTACGTGTGCCCCATGCATCCGGAGGTGCGAAGCGAGGCCCCGGGCGACTGCCCCAAGTGCGGCATGCACCTCGTGCCGGAGGGCAGCGCGGCGCTGCACGCGGAACACGACCACTCCCCCGACGGTCACCGCCACGGTGCCGCCGCTTCTGATGCGCCGGGCGTGTACGACACGGTACCCGCGGGCTACGCCGGGCCGGTGTACACCTGCCCGATGCACCCCGAGGTGCGCCAGACCGGACCGGGGTCGTGCCCGCTGTGCGGCATGGGGCTGGAGCTTGTCTCCCCCGCGGCAGCCGACGAAGGGCCGAACCCGGAGCTCGTGGACTTCACCCGCCGCCTGTACGTCGGCATCGCGCTGACGGTGCCGCTGCTGGTCCTGACCATGTCGCCGTTCGTAGGGCTGACCGCTATCCGTGACTTCTTCGGGGAGCGCACCGCTCTTTGGCTCGAGCTCGTCATCGCGACACCGGTGATCCTGTGGTCGGGCTGGCCGTTCTTCGAGCGCGGCTACCGCTCGTTTCGGACCATGAACCTCAACATGTTTTCGCTGATCGGCATGGGCGTTGCAGCGGCATACCTGTTCAGCATCGTCGCGGTGCTGGCACCCGGGATCTTCCCGGACGGGTTCCGCGACGAAGGCGGGCACGTCGGCGTGTACTTCGAGGCGGCGGCCGTGATCGTCACCCTGGTCCTGCTCGGCCAGGTCATGGAGCTGCGCGCCCGCGAGGGCACCGGCAAGGCGATCCGGGCGCTGCTCGACATGGCCGCGAAGACCGCCCGGGTCATCCGCGCCGACGGCAGCGAGGAAGAGATACCGCTCGAGGCGGTCGTCGTCGGGGACCGCCTGCGCGTTCGCCCCGGCGACAAGGTGCCGGTCGACGGCGTGGTGGTCGAGGGCCGCACGGCCATCGACGAGAGCATGATCACCGGCGAGCCGGTGCCGGTGGAGAAGGTCGCGGGCGACAAGGTCACGGGCGCCACTATCAACGGCACCGGCACCGTGGTGATGGAGGCGACACGGGTCGGTGCGGATACCATGCTGAGCCAGATCGTCGAGATGGTGGCGAACGCCCAGCGCTCGCGCGCCCCCATCCAGAAGTTCGCCGACATGGTCGCGGGACGGTTCGTTCCAGCCGTGATCGGGGTCGCGGTGCTGTCCTTCATCGCCTGGGCGGTGTGGGGTCCGTCGCCGGCCCTGTCCTACGCGCTGGTCTCGGCCGTGGCGGTGCTGATCATCGCCTGCCCCTGCGCGCTCGGCCTGGCGACGCCGATGTCGATCATGACGGCCACCGGCCGCGGCGCACAGGCGGGCGTGCTGATCAAGAACGCCGAGGCGCTGGAGCGCTTCGCCAAGGTCGACACCCTGATCGTCGACAAGACCGGCACCCTCACGGAGGGCAAGCCGAAGCTCGTTGCCGTGCTGCCGGAGAAAGGCTACGACGAGACCGAGGTGCTGCGCCTGGCGGCGACGCTGGAGAAGGGGTCCGAGCACCCGCTCGCCGAGGCCATCGTCGACGGCGCCGAGGTGCGCGGCATCGAGCTCGGCAAGGCCGGGGACTTCGAAGCGATCACCGGCAAGGGCGTGAAGGGCGTGGTCGAGGGTCAGGCAGTGGCGCTCGGAAACGCGAAGCTGGTCGCGGAGCTTGGGCTCACCGGCGATCGGTTCACCGCGATGGCCGACGCTCGCCGAGACGAAGGGGAGACGGTGATGTTCGTCGTGGTCGGCGGCGCAATCGCGGGACTCGTGAGCGTTGCGGATCCGGTCAAGGAGACCACCCCGGCCGCCCTTACAGCCCTGCACGAGCTCGGATTCCGGATCATCATGGCGACCGGCGACAACGAGCGTACCGCCCGGGCGGTGGCAGGGCGCCTCGGCATCGACGAGATCCGCGCCGACGTGCTGCCCGAGGACAAGGCCCGAATCATCGCCGAGCTTCAGTCGGCGGGCCGCAAGGTGGCGATGGCCGGCGACGGTGTCAACGATGCGCCCGCGCTCGCCCAGGCCGACGTCGGCATCGCCATGGGCACCGGTGCGGACGTCGCCATCGAGAGCGCCGGCTTCACCCTGGTCAAGGGCAATCTGGACGGCATCGTGCGCGCCCGCCGCCTGTCGGTAGCGACGATGCGCAACATCAAGCAGAACCTGTTCTTCGCCCTCGTCTACAACGCGGCCGGCGTACCGATCGCCGCCGGCGTCCTGTACCCGTTCTTCGGAATTCTGATCGGCCCGATCTTCGCCGCCTTCGCGATGAGCGCATCCTCGGTGTCCGTGGTCTTGAACGCGCTCCGTTTGAGGGGCGTCGAGATCTGAGCGCCGAATGAGTCCCGACTACGACGAACTGCCGGATACACGAGGACCGCGACCGTGAACAACCGCTCGACACCCTGGTGGCGAAATCGTACGAAGCTGCCTTTCGTCATCTTTCTCGCCATCGCCGGCTACTTCCTGTGGACCGAGCACCAGGCGCACGTCATCGAGTTTCTGCCCTGGATTCTCGTCCTGGGTTGCCTCGGCATGCATCTGTTCATGCACGGCGGACACGGCCACGGTGGCGGGCACGACCATGGCGAGAACCAGGAGCCGTCTTCCCGCGACCAGGACGAAGGAGGACCCTCGCGATGAACGACGTGCATTCGGCCTATGGCCTGTGGTCTCTTGTGGTCATCAACTCGGCGGTGTTCATCATCTTCGCGCTGAGCTTCGCGAAGCCGCAATCGTCGCGGGACTGGCGCTCGTTCGGCGCTTTCTCGGCCTTCCTGGTGGCGCTGTTCACCGAGATGTACGGCTTCCCGCTGACCATCTACCTGCTCTCGGGATGGCTCACCACGCACTACCCGGGCGTGGACTGGCTCGCGCACGACTCCGGCCACCTGCTGGAGATGCTGTTCGGCTGGCGAGGCAATCCGCACTTCGGGCCGTTCCATCTGCTGAGCACGGTGTTCATTGTGACTGGCTTCTGGCTGCTCTCGTCAGCGTGGCGTGTGCTGTACACCGCCCAGCGTGCGCGCACCCTCGCGACGACCGGCGCCTACGCCCGGATCCGTCATCCGCAGTACGTAGGCTTCGTCCTGATCATGATCGGGTTCCTGTTCCAGTGGCCCACCCTGGTCACGCTCACGATGTTCCCGATCCTCGTCTTCATGTACCTGCGACTCGCCAGGCGCGAGGAACGTGAAGCGCTGGCGGAGTTCGGCGACGCCTATCGCGCGTACATGCACGAAGTGCCGCCCTTCGTGCCGAAAGGGTTCGGCTCGCGCGAGGAGGGGTCCGCCCCACCGCCACACCCGCGAGCCAGGGGAGAATGACGATGGACGGCTTTCTTTCGTTCCTGCTCTTCGCGGTGCTCTTCTACGTGATGATGCGCTTCGGATGCGGTGCGCACATGGTGCACGGTCATCACGGCGGTCACCCATCAGGAGGCGCCGGCGACAAGCACGTAGACCCCGTGTGCGGCAAGCACGTGGACCCGAACGAGGGCTACGGAAAGATGCACGCGAACACGCTGTATCGATTTTGCTCGCGGGAGTGCCTCGACGCATTCGAGGCCGCTCCGGAGCGCTACACGAGCAAGCAAGCGGAGGCGCCATCATGAGACCAGGCATTTCTCTCGTCGCGGTAGGCCACGCGAGCAGCGCAGTGCTGGCGATCACGTTCACGCTCTGCGTTGCGTTCGATCTCGTGTTCCCGGAAATGGCCATGTACCAGGTCTGGCTCAAGCTGCTCCCGGGCTTCGAGTGGCTCACGTGGAAGAGCTTCGCGCTCGGCCTCGCCGAGAGCTACGCCTACGGCTGGTACTTCACCCTCATCTGGGTGCCCATCTACAACTTCGTCGTCTCGAGAGCTGCTAAGAGCTC
Source organism: Acidobacteriota bacterium (assembly GCA_011773795.1). Lineage (GTDB taxonomy): Bacteria > Acidobacteriota > Polarisedimenticolia > Polarisedimenticolales > Polarisedimenticolaceae > WVWW01. The sequence goes on along the minus strand of WVWW01000035.1, from coordinate 22,127 downwards.
GACGGCAGCGCGTAGTGCGGCCGGACGGTGGTAACGGAGATTCGCTGGAGAAAGCTCATGAGCAGACATCAAGCGAGAAAGGTGATGAATCGGGATCCCGTGTGTGGCAAGCGGGTCAACCGCAACAAGGCGCACATCGCGATCGAGTACCGGGGGCGCGAGTACCTGCTCTGCTGCCCGCTGTGCCAGGCGGAGTTCGAGCGCAACCCGGAGAAGCACCTCCGGTGACTGCCGGCGACGGCCCCCGCTCGACTACGCAGGTCCACGAGACAATCGAGTTCGACAACGAGGATTGAAGACATGAAAGCAATGGGTACGACGCTGAGTTCAGCGGTGCTCGCGGCGGTGAGCGTGACTGCGGCCGCCGCCCCGGAGATCTACATCCCGCTGGGTGATTCGGGCCGGGTCCAGATCGTCGATTCGGCGAAGGGCCGCGTCGTCGGGGTCATCGAGGACGTGGGTAACGCGCACGGTCTCGCGGTCACGCCGGACGGACGCACTCTCGTCGCCGGATCGTTCGCCGAGGAGCCGGTCGGGTCGGAGCGCACGCCGCCACGGCCGGCGAGCGTCTCGGAGGCCGAGCATGCGAAGCACCACGCCGTGCCGTCAGGGGATGCGACGGCGCAGCCGCCGTCCTCGGGTATCAGTTACGTGTCCGTCGTCGATGCAGCGGCACGTAAGGTCGTTCGACGGGTGGCCGTGCGCGGTGCGGTGCACCATGTTGCGATCTCGCCGGACGGCAAGATCGCGGTCACCACGCATCCGGGCCGAGGCGGGATCAGCGCCATCGATCTCGATCGCTTCGCCGTCGTTGCCGAGGTGCCGACGGGAGCCGCGCCCAACTACGCCGTATTCTCCCCTGACGGACGCAAGGTGTACGTGAGTAACACGGGAGACAGCAGCGTGAGCGAGATTGACACCGACACCTGGTCGGCAGGCCGGCGAATCGCCACCGGTCAGGGGCCAGAGCATCTCGTTCTGTCGGCCGATGGCGGCACCCTCTACACGAACAACGTTGCGGATGGGACCGCCTCGGCCATCACAATCGCGCAAGGACGTGTGACTCGCACCTACGCGATCGGCGCTGCCCCCCACGGGATCGACCTCTCCGACGACGGAGCTACCCTGTTCGCGACCAGCAAAGGCGAGAACCGCCTTGTGGCCATCGATTTGGCGAGCGGCAGGGTCCGCACGGCGGCGCTCGGGCCGGCGCCGTATCACCTGACCGCCGTGCGCGGCACGGATATGCTGTACGTGTCGAGCCGCGCCGAGAACCGCATTTGGGTCATCGACCAGGAGACCCTCGAGACTCGGGGCGAACTGACCATCGGTGGCATCGGCCACCAGATGGCGCTGGTGTCCCGCTGATTGGCCGGCATTGCTCGGCCGACGCCGAGCCCACGGGGATCCGCGGCAACATTCTCGGCGGAATCGGGACGGAGAGTCTGGTCGAGACGGTGTCAGATCGAGTACCGGTCGGCGATCGGCTCCAGGGCTACGAGCAGCGGCGCCTACGCTACTCGGCGCCGCTGCCGGTGGATCCGGCGAGCTTTAACGCTTGACTCACGGAGATGCGCTGATCGTGACGGCGAACACTGGTTCCGACTACGGTGCGCGAGAGGTCGGGCCGCCCGAAGTCGACGACGGCCTTCCCGGTGGCTTCGTGCAGACTTCGTCCAAGCATCGGTTCCCCTGGTACGTGCGCCTGTTCTTCTGGAAGCAGCGCCGGCGCTACGGCGAGGTGCTGGAGCCCGCGCGCCTCTGGGGCCGGTCACCGAAGGTCTTCGCGGCGCTCGCGCTGCTCTACGGGGCGCTCGACCGGCGTAGCTCCCCGCTCGAGCCGGCGCTGCGCTCGCTGGTGACGGTGCGCGTGTCGCAGATCAACTGGTGCGCGTTCTGCGTCGACATCAACTCGGCGACCGTGCTCCGGCGCGGCATCGCCGAGGAGAAGCTCGCGGCGCTCGACCGGTTCGAATCGAGCCCCCTGTTCTCCACCCGGGAGAAGGCGGCGCTGGCCTATGCCGAAGCGGTCACCTTCTCCGATCGGCGCACCTCATCCGAGCACTTCACCCGGCTTCGCGCCCACTTCGACGACGACGCCATCATCGAGCTCACGGCGCTGGTCGCGTTCCAGAATCTCTCGAGCAAGTTCAACGCGGCGCTCGGCGTCGAGCCGCAAGGATTTTGCGCGGCTGCGCCGCAGCCCCGGCCAGCGGCCGACGGCGATCCGCAGGACCGATCGGAATCGGGCTGACATGGAAGAACGTACGGCAAAAACGGTCTTTCGCGGGGCTATCGTGCTGGGCGCACTCTGGATCGTTGCGGGCCCCGCGGGCGATGTCGAGCTCAGCGCGCCCGCGCGCCGCGTGGGGTGACGCCGCGCGGATCACTGTCCGGGTACGAGCGGCGGTGTTCACTCGAGGAATCTTGCGCCTACCGCGCTCGGCCACCAGAGATATACAGAATCGTAAAGCTGGAAACGGACTGAGTTCCGAGACGTCGAGACCATAGGCCAATATCATTGGGTAATCCGAATATCTCCACAGCGCCGAGGAGGCCCGACGTGGTCAAGCGATGCTTTCTACTTCTCGCCGGAACCTTACTGGCTCCGGCCCTCTGGGCTGGCGAGCCCGCGACGGCGGCGGAGTCCGTCAAGATGACAGTTTACAAGTCGCCGACCTGTGGTTGTTGCGCGAAGTGGGTGGAGTACCTGGAGGAACGCAACTTCGACGTCTCGGTCGTCGATCAGGCCAACCTGCAGACCGTGAGGGGACAGCTCGGGGTCGGGCCGCAGTTGCAGTCGTGCCATACCGCCGTGGTCGACGGTTACGCGATCGAGGGACACGTCCCGGCGGAGGACATCCTCAGGCTGCTCAGGGAGAGGCCTGCCGTGGCGGGCCTGGCCGCACCGGGAATGCCGCCCAATTCTCCGGGAATGATGAGCGTCGAGCCACGTGGCTACGACGTCCTCACGTTTACACGCTCCGGGGAAACGACGAAGTACGCTTCATACTAACGAGCCGCTCAGGGTTGAGACGGTCGTGCCCAAGGCCGACCGTGATGTCGGCGAGGAATGGCCGGACGCGCGACGTGCCGGTCACGCGGCCTCTCGAACCGTCACCTGTCGATCAATCCCTGCGGCAGTCCTCGAATGTGCTCGGAGCCCATGTTTCGGCCGCCTTCCGCCTCTATGCGCTAGGTTTCCTGTCGCGTGATCGTCCTTGGGGCGAGTCGCCTCCGTCTCGCCGCGCGCGGTGGAGCAGGACCCGGGATCCATGATCGAGGCAGTGAACATCGGCCCGCTCCTGGTACCGACGTGGCCCGCGGCGGTCATCCTCGCTCTCTTGATCGCCGTTCTCGCCACGAACCGTCTTGTCCCGCGGGCACAACTCGACCGGTCCCTGCTTCGAGGCGTAGCCGAGGGGACCGCGTGGGTGGGGATCCTAGGCGCACGCGTCGGTTACGTGGCGGCGAACTGGGGCGCTTTCTACGCCGAACCGTGGACCGCTCTCTATCTCTGGCAGCCGGGGTATTCGGCCTACGCAGGTGTAGTCACGGGCGCTTGCTACGCGATCTGGCGAATCGCGCGACGTCGGGAGTCGAACCGTTGGCGCTATCTCGAAGCGTTGTGTAAGGGATACGCCGTCGGAACGGCGGCCCTCGCCATCATGATCGTGGGACTGCATGCCTTCGCCCCCTCGACCCTGATCGGCCGTGGCGACCGGGTACCGGACTTCGTCCTCGAAGGCCTCGACGGCAGCCGGGTGCGACTTTCCGACCTTGCCGGACGTGCCGTCGTGCTCAACTTCTGGGCGACGTGGTGCCCGCCGTGCCGGCGAGAGATGCCACTCCTGGATGCAGTTCATGCCGAGTATGCTCGGAGAGGGCTATCCGTCGTCGGCGTCGCCGTCGGGGAGAGTCAGACCGTTGTCGGCCCATTTGTCCATCGGCTCGGCGTTCGATATCCGATCTGGATCGAGCCTGTCGCACCCGAACCAGCCGGCGACAGCACGCGGGCCCTTCACGACCGGTTCGCCGGCGCCGGGCTGCCGACGACTATCTTCATCGACCGCGACCATGTCGTGCGAAACGTATACGTTGGCGAGTTCAACAGAGCGTTTCTCCTCGAGCAGGTCCAAGACCTCCTTTAGCACTGCGCCGCGCCGCGTATCCCGTGAGTGGCCATCTACTTTGCAGCCCTGGCGCCCTCCTCGCGCTGAAGCGCTGCGATCTCCTCCTCGGTGCAGTTCCCCATGATGGTCGTGTTCGCCACGTGACACGCCTGGTCTCTCATCAGGTCCGTACGTACGGGCAACGGGCCCGAGATGGACTCGCTCGTTTCGACCTGTTCGGTGAGCACGAAAAGCGCGTAGGCAAGAAACAGGGCCACGAAGCCAATGATCATCGAATGCTGGCGCCACCCGTAATGCCGAGTTGGAGTACGTCGGGAAGAGGACTTCTTCATTGTGTCGCCGAGACCTCGACATCGATGCCGTGCTGACGGAGATGCTCAAGACGATGCTGGAAGAAATGGCTGAAGCTTGGCTGAAGGCGATAGGTCTCGGTCAGGACGAACTCGAGCATCGATTCCAGGACGATCCGGGGGGCGCGCGACAACGGTCCCAACAGGGAGTCCCTCTGCTGACAGGATGAGCAAGCATGGAGCGGAATCCACGCCTAGTTCGCCGAGCCACGCTCTTTCGGTAGTGCGCCTGCCATCGGGTGCAGCGAACGGCTCCGAGGAGTCGAGGTCGAGGTTTAGAACGCTGAAGTACGCGAGCAACATCCGTGCCCTCCGGCCGCTCAGGGAGGTCTGTCGGAGAGCTGCGCAGTCAGAGCAGCGCTGTCTCGATACCAGGATTACGGTAGGCGCTGCAGTCTTACGTGCGCCCGTCGCGAGGGCCGTGCGGTCCTCGGTTCGCCTCCCGATGTTCCGCGCGGGGGTGGCGCGCGCAAGATCGCCAACTGCCTCCTCGGCAATTCCGGCCGTCGTATCCTGAAGAACGGTCGCGAGACGCTCGACGAACTCGGCGCTCGCGCGAGGGGCGTCGATTCGCGGGAACACCGTGGACACACCGCCCAGGCATCCCTTCACTCGGGATCCGAGATCAGCTTGTCGATCTCGGCGCGCAACCGCGCAAGCGGCACGGCGCCGGAAACGACGCGCACGCGCCCCGTCTCGTTGTCGAGGAGGATGTTCCCCGGCGTCCCGGAGATCCCGATCGCCTGGCCCTCCCGGAAGTCTTCCTGGACACGCTCGGCGTGGCGCTCGCTTTCGAAGCAGTCCGAGAACCGAGCCTGGTCGAGCCCGAGCTCGGCGGCCAGCGGTACGAGGCCGTCGAGCGGGAATCCCTTTCCGTTGGATCGGGTGCGCGCGTAGAGCGCATCGGCGTAGCGCCAGAACCCGTCGTTACCGCCGATCTCGGCGGCGCACTCGGAGGCTTCGGCCTCCTTCTGAGCGAGCGGATTGTGAAAGCCCAGGGGGAAGTGCCGGTACACCCAGTTCACTTTGCCGCCGTAGGCGTCGACTGCCTGCTTGGCGGTCGGATGGAAGCGCTTGCAGTAGGGACACTCGAAGTCCGAGTACTCGATCAAGGAGATACGGGCATCGGCACTGCCGTATATGTGGTCGCGATCTGGGGCAACTCGCCGCACGGACTCGGCGCGGCGATTGGCGGCGCGCCCGCGCTGCCCTTCCGCGCGCGCCTGCGCTTCACGCTGTTTCGCAACGTATCTCTGGATCCCCAGATCGATCTGACGCTGCAGAAAGTCGCTGTCCTCCAGCTTCTTCAGCACCTCCTCGGCGACCCTTCGTACCAGGGCGTCCTCGTCGATGCCGGCGCCCTTGTCCTCGTGACTGTCCGCCATCGCATGGGAGAAGAGCAGGAGCAGGGAACCGGACAATGCAAGCGCAAGGCGGCGGTGTGGTCTTTCAGTCATCATCGCGGTCTCCAAAGAGCGAGCACCCCGCCGCTGCGGGGGGCTCGGAAACGCTTGCGCTGCGCGGCTTCAGGCATCATCGGGGTTACGCCTAGACGGCACGCCGGTCGCCCGTGCGGGCACCAGCGCGCCGAGGCCCCGCTCGGCCTGTGCGCGGAACGCTGCCGCCTCCATGAACCCGACAACCCGGAAACGAGGTCGCTCCGTACCCTCTGGCCCGAAGAAGAGAATGGCGGGCGGCCCGAACAGCCCGAATCGTTCGAGTAAGGCCTGGTCCTCGGCATCGTTCGCCGTGACGTCGGTGCGCAGAAGCACCGCGTTGGCCAGGACCGATTTCACTGCCGGGTCGGAGAACGTGTAGCGCTCGAGCTCCTTGCAGCTCACGCACCAGTCGGCGTAGAAGTCGAGCATCACCGGGCGCCCTTCGCTGCTCGCACGCAGGAGCTCGGATTGCAGGCCGTCGATTCCCTTGACCGCCTTGAACTCGAGCGGCGCCCTCTCACCGGTCGGATCGCCACGCAGGCGTTCCAGGGGGCGAAACGGATCGTCACCGCCGCTCGCCGCCCCCATCAGCAACAGGACTCCGTAGGTCAGGGAGACGGCGCCGAACCCCTTGCCGAATCGGCTCCAGGCGTTTGGCCTCGCGTCCGGGTTGCTCCGCATCACCAGATTCGCGGCCACACCGATGAATAGTGCCGCCCAAAGGAGCAAGGACACCCACCCCGGGATCAGGCGCTCGAGCAGGTAGATCGCCACCCCGAGCAGAACTACCCCGAAAACCGACTTGACTGTCGCCATCCACGGCCCGGCCTTCGGCACCCAGCGTCCGGCGGACGTGCCGATCGCGAGCACCGGGGCGCCCATGCCCAGGCTCAGGGCGAACAGGGCTGCCCCGCCGAGGAGCGCATCTCCGGTGCGAGCGATGTAGATGAGCGCGCCGGCAAGCGGCGCCGCAACGCATGGGCCGACGATGAGCGCGGAGAGGAAGCCCATCACACCCACGCCGGCGTACGTGCCGCCTTGCTGCCGGTTGCTCAAAGCAACCAGTCGCTGTTGCAGGCGTACGGGGATCTGCAGGTGGTACAGCCCGAACATCGACAGCGCGAGGAGTACGAAGACGGCGCTGAACGTCCCGAGAACCCAGGGGTTCTGGAACGCGGCCTGGAGATTCGCACCGCTCAAGCCGGCCGCGACCCCGGCGGCAGTGTAGGTCGCGGACATCGCGAGCACGTATGTGAGCGAGAGCCCGAACGCACGGCGGGTCGTCAGCCGATGCCCCTGCCCGACGATGATGCTCGACAGAATGGGGATCATTGGAAGGACGCAGGGCGTGAAGGTGAGCAGCAGCCCGAGCCCGAAGAAAGCGAGGAGCACCAGTCCGGTATTGCCGGTCGCGAGAGCCCGCGCCAGGCGATCCTGCTCGGGAAGGTCCCCCGCCGGCTGCGACCCGCCAAAGAGCGGATAAGCCTCGGCGGCCACCGGTGCCGGAGGAATCGATAGTGCGACGGTCTTGGTCATCGGTGGGTAGCAGAGGCCCGCATCCGCGCAACCCTGGTACGTGACTGCGAGCCGAAGGTCGCGGCGCTCGTCGCCAGGGGCGGTCAGCGGGAGGCGCGCCTCGACCTCTCCGTAGTAGACCTCCTGGCGCCCAAAGTATGAATCCTCCTTCACCTTGCCCGGCGGCAGCTCGGCCGGGCCCAGGACCGTGCTCTCCGCCGGCTCCTTCACCTCGAAGTTGAAGCGTTCCCGGTAGAGGTAGTAGCCATCCGCGACGGTCCAGCGGACCACCGCCGCTTGCCCGGGTATCGCATCCGTGCTCAGGACGAAGGCGACGTCCGGCTCGAGGAACTCGTTGCCCGAGCGGCCACCGGTGAGCACCAATCCAATCTGCCTCAACGTCTCGAGTGGACTGAAGCCCGCGCTCGGGGATTCCTGCGTCGTGGCGCCGCCGGGGTGATCCTTCTCGTGGTCGGCGGAGACGGGGCCGGAGAGGGTGGCCAGCGCCGACAGCAAAGCCGCGGCAAGCGTCGCCGCACGCGTGAATCGTGATTTGGCGGGTGTGACCCGCCGTCTCGGGAAACAGAGCCGTTGCGTCAATCGTTTCATCAGGGCTTGCCGCTGCCTTTGTCTGACTCGAGCGAGTCGAACAGCTCGGGGGCGGGCATGTAGCCGCCGATCACACGCCCCGTGTCGGTGATGGTGAACGGCGTTCCCCGCAATCCGAGTTGCCGGGCGAGAGCCATGTGCTCCTCCACGGGGTTCGGGCACTCACGCTTGTCCGGCATCGCGCCGCGCTTTGCACGCGTCATCTCGGCTTGCTGGTCCGGTGCGCACCACACGGATACGGCCTTCTCGTACGACACCGAAGGGAATCCAGCCCGGGGGAAGAGCATGTAGCGGACGCGCACGCCCTTGGCATTGAGCGCGTCCATCTCGGCGTGCATCTTGCGGCAATAGGGACAGTCGATGTCCGTGAACGTCGTGATGGTGTGACGGGGCTCGGCCGTTGCATCGAAGACGATCATTCGCTCCTCGGGAACCGCATCGAGGGCGCTCAGGCGTTGCCTGGCGAGCACACGCTCGGTCAGATCCTCGCGCGTCTCGAGGTCGACCATTCGACCGCTCACGAGGTACCGGCCGTCGGCCGAAACGTAGACGACCTGACCGGGTAGCGTGAGCTCGTAGAGACCGGTCAACGGCGAGGGCGCCAATTCTCCGAGAGCGGCTGCAGGAAGGCGGGCCGCGATGCGTTCCTTTAACTGCTCGAGCTCGGTCTGCGCGGCAGCGGACGTGCTGACGCTCGCCAGTAGAGCCGCGAGGGCCAGTTGTTGAATGGTCGGTCTCATCTTGCACGCCTTCGGGTTGTATTAACGGCTTGTGCCGGCGCGAACCAAGTGCGCCAGCGTTGCGCTGATGGAGCCTGCCGGTCGGAAGGGTGGCCGCGAGCGGCCGACGCCCAGGGCAACCCTGGAGGCCCCGTTGCCTCAGGCGTGTTTGGGAGGAGGAAGCTCGCGGCGCGGCGCGACCTGCTCGAGGTGCGCCGTGTATTCAGAAGCGGCTTCGGCCCGGTGCGCAACCATTGCCACGGGCCCGCTCGCAGGGATACCCGAGCAGGCCGGGCAGGAAGGACAATCGAGATCGGCCGTGTGGTGGCCGCACTCGTTCGAGTGATTGCCAGTCACCACGGCGTCATCTGCAGCCGTGGTGCCGTGGTCGTGGAGCGTCGCCAGCGCGGGCGCATCGAGGGCCGGTGAAAGGGGAGCCGTACCCACCGCCAGCACGCTCACCGCCATTGCGACGACTATCGCGAAATGTGCTATGGCGTTGATATTGCGCAATTCTCGGACGCTTCCACCGCGGCACCAAGGCGGTCCTTATCCAGTTAGCTCCGCACACCGGCACGAGGTTCCGTGTGGGTGCCGGCACGGAGCCACGCCAAACACAACTCTCCGGCATCGGCCGCACTCATACAGTTTCGAGGGTACCCGATGCCTTGGCGGAATGTGATTACGAGAAGTTGATTTTTCCGACGCCCGCGAACGGCATCCGAGGGGGTGCAATCGACCATGACACCAGCTCGCCGCCAGCGGTTGTCATGCAACTGAGCCGGACAAACGGCGCGGGGAACTGTCGCTTGCTGGATAATGTCGCAACGAAGAATCGGCGCGAGCTTTCGCGTCACTTGGAACGCCACCCCGGGGCTGGCTGGGAGAGACAAAGCGGTGTTGAAGAAAGGGAAACTCGGTGTGGGTATCGGGGCAGCCGCAGTCGCACTCACGGCCGTAGCCTTCGTGCTCCTCTCGCAGCGAACGGCGCCAGCGAAGCGACTCGATCCCAGCGATCGGCAGCTCGTGCAACGCGGCGCCGAGGTCTACGTGGCCCAGTGCGCTTCCTGTCATGGGGCTGAGCTCGAAGGTCAGGCGAACTGGCGGCAACGGCAGGCCAACGGTCGACTGCCCGCGCCTCCTCACGACGAGAGTGGGCACACTCATCATCATCACGACGAGCTACTGATGAAGCTCACGAAACACGGCCCAGCCGCGCTCGCAGGCAATTCGTACGAGTCCGACATGCCAGCCTACGCCGGGGTTCTGAGCGATGCCGACATCCGCGCCGTCCTCTCCTACATCAAGAGCACGTGGCCGCCCGAGGTGCAGCGCCGCCACGATGCGCTCAACGAGCAGGCGCGCTCGCGATGACGGCCGCGCGGCCGTGCCATGCGAGGGAATGATCCACCGTTGCAGAATTCGACGCGGCTCACCTGTGCCAGCCGGTCGCCGGAGGATGGACTTGTCGCGAAGGTGTCCGCGTCCTTGCGGGCGCATTTCGACGACGTCGACCGAACGACCGTGTGCCGTCGCCAGGGCGGCCTCGATCCGCGGTTGCAGCCGGCCCCGATGAAGCAGCCTCGCCATGTGGTGATCGACACCACCCGGCTGAACGTCTTCGGCGCCGGCGAGTGGACCGTGCGCAAGCATGGCATGGGCAGAGGCCGACGGCGCACCTGGAGAAAGCTGCATCTGTGCGTTGACGAGACGTCCATGGACATTGTGGCCATGGACCTGGCTACCAGCGGCGTTCACGACAGTCCACATCTGCCAGCGATGCTCGACCTGGTCGAAGGGGACATCGGCCAGGTGTCTGCGGACCGGGCGTACGACAGCGAGACGAGGTACGCGGCGATCCTGGCCCGAGGCGCGGTCCCGACGATTCCGCCACGACGGAATGCCCGGCTGAGTAGGGCGAAGGATCCACCCCCGTTTCGCCTTGAGCGGGACGCTGTTGTGCGTCACATTGAGGACGAGGATCGGTCCCCGTGGCGGACTTCGAGCGGAGCGACCCGGCAGAGCGTCGCCGAGAACGCGGTGTCGAGGTTCAAGGCACTGGTTGGAGTGAAGCTCGCGTCGCGAGAGTTCGAGCGCCAGCAGGTGGAAGCCCTGGTGAAGAGCCAGGCGCTCAACCGGATGTCGGCGC
>WVWW01000035.1:3218-11083 GCA_011773795.1 Acidobacteriota bacterium | reverse complement strand
ATTAGCACCGATCTTTCTGTCATTGGTCAGGGTAAGCCCGTTCTGGTTCTGGCCTACGAGAACTTTTCGCCTGCCGGTGGAGATGCGCTAAGTCGCCTGCGGCAGGTGAGGAGCGACTACGAATCGCGGCTCGATTTCGTGGTGGCCGATCTGGGAACGCCGCAAGGACGAGCGTTCGCTAATCGCTATCGGCTTGTCGATGGTCAGGCGGTGTTCCTGAAACAAGATGGCCAAGCATTGCGGGTAACAAGCATAGCGGCCGACGAGCGGGAGCTGCGCAACCGTCTGGAATCCTATCTGGCGGCAGTAGAGTGAGTTTGCTGATCAGGGGCTAGCTGCGAATTCGAAGGTCGAGCCTCGTGAGCAGCTTCCGGCAACCTCGTGAAGATCTCAGGGCGCGGAGGCGATCGTCACGCACAACAAGCGCGACTTTGCACGACTCGAACTTCATTTCCCGAGGCTGCGCGTGCTGAGCCCCGGCGAGTTGATCGCGGAGGATTGAGCGATGTCTACCTTGACGGTCCGTTTGCCGGACGACACGCACGATCGACTCAAGGAACTCGCCCGGCACCGCGGGGTGAGCGTCAACAAGCTGATGGAGGAGCTCTCGACCATCGCCGTCACGCAGCACGACGTAGAGACGCGGTTTCGTGTCCTCGCCGCGCGGGGATCGGTGGAGGAAGGACTGCGCGTGCTCGACAAGCTGGACGCCGCGCTTGGCAGTGCCGAGGGACGATGAGCGGACGATCCGGTGCGCAGTCGCGACCGTGGCCAGAGCGCTGTCGCTGCCTCGGCGAGGTACAGTAGAGGTACAGTCGTCAGTCGCGCGTATGAACGCTTATGAAACGCTATGTAGCGTAACTCGCTGTTTGGACCGGATTTTCGCTGTAGCAAAAGAACCGCGTATGAAACGCAGTGAACGCTTGAGAAACATAGTGTTACAGCGTTAGCACCTGCCTTTTAATCAGGTGGTCGCAGGTTCGATTCCTGCACGGCCCACCAGAAAAAGCTGTAATTCCTGCAAATTATCCTTGTTTCCGTTTCTGCCCATCCTGGTTGAGATGTATCGATACATCTGTTGTGTTGCCCAATGGCCGTTTGAAGGAGTTGCGCTTCGATAATCGACAGCCCCGAGTTCGCCCTCAAAGTCGGGGCAGCTCAGGATGCATTGGAGCTCGAGGTGCCCGCGCACTTCTTGCCCGACGCAGCGACCGGAATGGATACGTTTATCGACGCGGGAGAGTGCGACTGCGGCGGTCGTTCCGGCACCTCGAAACGCGATTTCCCGCGGGGCTGGACCGGGTCCTGACCCTCCTCGTCACCGATGAGGGGGCGCCGGTGAGACGCCCGCCGAGCGGGCCATCCAGGAGCCTCAGCCGCACCTCTTCGAGGCGATCCTGAAAGCGCAGCCGTCGTTATTTCAGTGGCTTCCGGCGTTTTATTCGAATTTCAAACAGTTGATCCCGGTCCACGAGGCCTTCGATGAAGCCACGGAGGCTTCCTTGACACCGGCGCATTGGCCGGGATCATAATGCCCCTGCGGCGGTGTAAGCGCTTTCAGACACTGCGGCGCAGAACAAAGACTCTCCGGGCCGGGACACCGTCTGAAGCGCCGGAGGCAGGGAACCCCGCGCGACGGCCATGACACCTCCCCATTTCGAGCAAATCACTCCATCGAAGGCATCGAAGCCCATGATGCCGCGGTGCCTGGCAAGCGGGGCCTTCTGCGCATTGCCGTCCCGTGGCCGCGTACGCAGCCACCTTGCCGGCGGCCAGCATCCCAATGAGAGCCTGCTCATCGAATCGTTTCAGTTAGGCGTTGAGTGTGCGGTGTGATGGCCGAGCCCGCTTCCCGAACGGATAACCGCACGCGCTTCGAAAAGGATCTGAGCGCCCCGGATCCGATCCCGCAGGAGGGCATCGACGCGGCGGTGGAGCTCATGCACGACGGCCGGCTGTTCCGCTATGCCGAGGACCGCCACGGCGTGCCGGTGACGGCGCTGCTCGAGGAGGAGTTCGCGGCGGCCATCGGCCGGCGTTACGCGGTGGGGGTGAATTCCGGCGGCTGCGCGCTGTTCTTGGGGCTGAAGTCCGCGGGCGTCATGCCCGGAGACAAGGTGCTGCTGAACGCCTTCACGCTGGCGCCGGTGCCGGGTGCAATCGCCCATGCCGGCGCGCAGGCGGTGCTCGTCGACATCACCGATTCGTACACCATCGACATCGAAGATCTGGATCGCAAGGCACGCGAATCCGGTGCGCGTTTCCTGATGCTTTCCTACATGCGCGGTCACGTGCCGGACATGGACGCGGTGATGGCGGTGTGCCGTCGCCACGGCCTCGTCGTCGTCGAGGATTGCGCGCATACCATGGGCGCGCACTGGGACGGGCGTCTCGTCGGTACCTTCGGCGACGTCGCCTGCTTCAGCACCCAGACCTTCAAGCACCTGAACTCCGGCGAGGGCGGTTTACTCGCAACCGATGACGAGGACGCTGCCGCACGGGCGGTGCTCATGTCGGGCAGCTACATGCTTTATGCCCAGCACCGGGCGCGGCCGGAGATGGATGTCTTCGAGCGCCACCGCTACACGACGCCGAATTTCAGCATGCGCATGTCCGGCCTGGTTGCCTCGATTCTGCGCCCCCAGCTTGCGCTTCTTGACGAGCGCGTGGCGCGCTGGCGCGAGGCTCACGGCCGCCTCGTCGAGCTGCTGCGCGGGGTCGAGCACATCAGCATCCCGGAGCGTTCGCCGAAGGAGGGCTATGTGCCGAGCTCTCTTCAATTTCATCTGACGGGACTGGACGCGCAGGCCATCGACACCTTTCTGCGCGCGAGTGACGAGCACGGGGTGCATGTGAAGTGGTTCGGCCGTGAAGAGCCCGTGGGGTTCACGAGTCGTCACGACCACTGGCGCTACCTCGAGGGGCCGACCGATGTGCCGCGCGCGGACCGCGTGCTGCAAGGGCTGTGTGACATGCGTCTGCCTTTGTGGCTGGACGAAGAGGATTGCCAATGCATCGCAGCGGTGCTGCGAGAAGCAATGGCCGAGGCAACGAGCCTCTGAGCGTGCGGCCGGGTGCCGCCGCTGACACGGGACGAGACGGTCCGGCAAGAAGGCCGCGACGCCTGGTCCAGAGGGTGAGTTTTTTGTGACTACAGTGGAGGAGTGAAAAATGAGAATACCATTTAAAAAAGCCGTCATGATTGCCCTGTCGGCGTTGATCGGCGTTGCCGGCAGCGCCCAGGCGGCCGACGTCACCATCGGCTATCAGCTGGTGTACGGGCCCTGGAAGGCTCAGATGGCCCAGCTGAAGAAGAACGGTCTCGGTGGCAAGAGCATTGAGTTCGTCAAGTTTACGTCCGGTACCGAGGTCATCAACGCCATGGCGTCGGGCTCGGTCGACATCTCGCTCAACGGATCGTCACCGTCAGCCGCCGGATACAGCCGCGGCGTCGACCTGCAGGTGGTCTACATCTACGACAACATCAATGATGCCGAGGCGCTGGTGGTCGACAAGTCCATCACCTCCCCGCAGGATCTCGTCGGCAAGACCATCGCGGTTCCGTTCGGCTCGACGACGCACTTTCACATGATGTTTGCGCTGGAGCAGTTCAACATCTCGCCGAAGAAGCTCAAGGTCCTCGACATGTCGCCGCCGGACATGGTCGCCGCCTGGGAACGCGGTGACATCAATGGCGGTTTCGTGTGGGATCCTGCGCTCGGAAAGATGAAGGGCAAGGGCCACGTGCTGTTGACGTCGGGCGATCTGAGCAACTGGGGCAAGGCCACCTTCGATGCGATGGTCGCGCGCAAGGGCTTCACCAGCAAGAATCCGGATTTCATGTGCCAGTGGATCAAGATGGTGTCCTCGGCCGATGCGGACTATCGCTCGAATCCGAATGACTATGGTCCCGGCACCGCCAACGCGTCGGCTATCGCTAAGTCTGTTTCCGGTCAGGCCGACCAGGTGGGCGGCGTGCTGGCGCTCTATGACTATCCCACTCTCGAGCAGCAGGTCTCCGGCGTGTGGCTCGGCGGCGGGGTTCAGAACGCGCTGATGGCAGCGTCGGAGTTCCTGAAGGCCCAGGGCAAGCTGGACAAGGTGCTCAACAGCTACGCGGACTCGGCCACGCCCAAGTTCGCGCAGATGGTGCTCGACGGTAAGTGCTGATCACGTCGCGGCGGGCGGTGTACAGCCGCCCGCCTCGACGGCCGAGAGGGAATACCGCGGCTTCGGCACCTTTGCCGGAGCCGCGGCATCGGAACGGGAGGGTCCTTGAGCACGATCATCAGCCTCAGTCATATCGGCATGGAGTTCCCCTCCCTGGACGGGACCGGGAGCGTCGAGGCGCTCAATGACGTCAGCATCGACTTCCTAGAGAACGAGTTCGTAGTGGCGCTCGGCGCCTCCGGCTGCGGCAAGACGACGCTTCTCAACGTCATCGCCGGCTTCCTGCGCCCCACGAGCGGCGAGATCCTGCACAAGGGCGCGCCGGTCACCGGCCCCGGTCACGACCGGGGCGTGGTCTTCCAGAAACATGCCCTTTTCCCCTGGATGAACGTGGTGGAGAACACCGAGTTCGGCCTCAAGCTCCAGAAGGTGGGCAAGGAGGAGCGCCGCGACGCCGCGCGCGCCAACCTCGGGCTCGTGGGTCTCACCGACTTCGAGAACTATCCCATCTATCAGCTCTCGGGGGGCATGCAGCAGCGGGTCGGGCTTGCACGGGCGCTTACCTGCAACCCGGAGATGCTGCTCATGGACGAGCCGCTCGGTGCGCTCGATGCCTTCACACGCGAGACCATGCAGGAGCTGATTCTCAATGTATGGAGACAAACCCAGAAGGTTGTCTTCTTCATCACCCACAGCGTCGAGGAGGCGCTGTTTATGGCGACGCGGCTCATTGTCATGTCGCCGCGGCCGGGACGCATCACGCACGAGTACAAGCTCGAATTCTATCGGCGCTTCTTCGAGTCGGGGGATGCAAGGGCGGTCAAGTCATCGCCGGAATTCATCAAGATGCGAGAGGAGGTCCTCTCGATCATCTACGGCGAGGAAGTCGGCGAGCAAATGCCATGAGACTGAATCCGTTCTCACGCCGAACATCAAAGGTGGTGGATCAGTACGGCGCGCCCGGCAGCGGCGATGCCACGATCATCAACATCGTCACGATTGTGGTGATTCTCGGCTCCTGGTGGCTTGTCACGCATCTCGAGCTGATCCGCCCCCTGTTTCTGCCGTCGCCGGAACAGGTCATATCGAAATTCAACAAGATCGCCTGCACGGCTCATTACTACGAGAGCTTTCTGACCTTCCTCGGCATCATGAGTGAGGTCGAGGCCGAGTGCGAGGGGTTCAGCGAGCACGCGCTCCACCAGCATATCCTGTGGAGCCTTTACCGGGTATTTTTGTCGTTCTTCCTCGCAGTCATCACCGCCGTGCCCATCGGCATCGCAATGGGCATGAATCGAATCGCACGCGGCGTCTTCGATCCGCCCATCGAGTTCTACCGCCCCATTCCGCCGCTGGCGTACCTGCCTCTGACGATCATCTGGTTCGGCATCGGTGAGTCCGGGAAGATCTTTCTCATCTACCTCGCCTGCTTCGCACCTATCGCCATCAACGCCCGCGCGGGGGTGCGTTCGGTCTCCATCGAGCAGATCCATGCGGCCTACTCGATGGGCGCTACGCGCCAACAGGTGGTCTGGCAGGTGGTGATCAAGGCCGCGCTTCCCGAGATTCTCACCGGCATGCGGGTCGCCATCGCATTCGGTTGGACCACTCTGGTCGCGGCGGAAATGGTCGCCGCAAAGGCGGGCATCGGTGTGATGGTGCTCAACGCCGCGCGTTTTCTCGCCACCGACATCGTGTTCCTCGGCATCGTCGTGATCGGTGCCGTCGCTTTCGTGTTCGACCTCATGATGCGCAAGATCGAGAAAGCCCTGGTGCCCTGGAAGGGCAAGGTCTGACGCGCCGGCCGCTCAGGCCTTCTCGATCAGGGCTTCGACGATCGCGGCAAATGGCAGGAGGCCGGCGCGATGAGCATCTTCGTGGATTGCAACGAGGGCCGGCTTGTCGCTGCTCGCCGCGGCGCGCGCAGCGCGCACGTGCAGCGCGGCGAGTGGCATCATCTCGCCTTGATGCAGCGCTTCGAGCTGATCGGCAAAATCTACGGCGGGCGACGTTTCGCCGGCGCGAAGAGATGCCGCAATCGCATCATTGAGAAAATACAGGCGCCCGAGGCCGTAGGTGTGCGCCGACGCC
The DNA here is from genome assembly GCA_011773795.1 of Acidobacteriota bacterium. Classification (GTDB taxonomy): domain Bacteria; phylum Acidobacteriota; class Polarisedimenticolia; order Polarisedimenticolales; family Polarisedimenticolaceae; genus WVWW01. The sequence continues at coordinate 4,822 of WVWW01000035.1, read as the reverse complement.
ATCGTTGACGCCTGCTCTGCCGCCCAGCGTCGGCACGACGCGTCGTCGGTGGCGAGCATCAGTCCGCCCAAAAACCACCAGCCGACGAATCGATGTGAAGCGTCATCGAGCCGATCCCAGCCCGAGCGTAGCTCGCGTTCGGCAAGTTCCGGCTGCGATTCGAGATCTTCCGCGCGGATGAGCAAAGCTCTCGCACACAGACCGAAAAGCCGTTCCCCGACGCGTTGGGACAAATCGATTGCGGCACGCGCGAACTCGGCCGCCTCGGGCAGCCGACCCGCATCCACCAGCGCAGCCGCGCCCCCCATCGCGCCGATGACGGCCTGGCGCGGCGCCCCGACCCGCGGCGCGTGCTCGCGGCTCGCGCGGAAGCACTCCATGGCTTCGTCTATGCGGGCTTCCAGGTGCAGGGTGAATCCCATCATGTGGATCTGCGCGTACTTCACGTGCTCGAGATCGTAGCGCTTGCACAAATCCAGGTACTCCCGGGTGAGGGTCGCGGCTCTCGCGAACTGTCCCGTCAGGTAAGTGCTTCGCACCAGACCGGTAAGCGCCCATGCTTCCATCTCCCGGTTTCCGGATTTTTTGGCAAGCTCGTGTGCCATCCTCTGGTCGCTTTCGCATTGCGTGCTGTCCATGCGGTGGAAGTGGAACGTTCCGCGGACGAAATGAATCTGCGCCCGCTCGCTCTCGAGGCCGTCGTTACCGGCTGCGAGCGTCTGGGCTCTGTTCAGAAGCTCGAGACCTTCGTCGTGTTTTTCCACGATGCGCAAGGCATAGGCCGCGCCCAGCCAGGCGCGACAACGTGCCGCCGGGTCTTCGCTGAGCTCCGCTGCCGCCCGGTAGGCGCCGGCACCGTCGTCGTTACGACCCAGCGCGGTCAGGACTTCGCCCTTGAGCAGCTGCAGTGCAAACGCAGCCTCGCCTCGAGGCCCGAGCGCGAGTCCACGGGTCAAGAGGTCCTCGGCGGTTGTGAAACGGTAAGAGGAGACCTCGACTCTGGCCGCCTCCAGGTATGCACGCGCGGCATCCGGATCTTCCGAAAAATCCAGGTGGCGCGCGTGAAGAATGGCGTCCCGCCCGGCAAACCATCGGGCGGCCGCCGAGTGCAGGGCGCGCCGGTCACGACGCAGCAGCGAGGCGAGCACGCCCTCCTGCACGAGCGCGTGGTAGAAAGCGAGACGAGCTCCCTCGTAGCGTACGAATCGTTGCGCGATAAGGTGCGCGCAGTCGTAATCTTGCGAGTCGATAACGAACCTCAGCGCCTCGAGGTCGAAGCTCTTGCCGAGCACGGCCGCAGCCTGGGCGGCGCGTTTGTCGGCCTCGGCCAGGCGATCGAGCTGGGAAGCGATGAGCGTCTGGATGCTGCCCGGCAGCTCGCCGACTCCGCCTTCGGCTCGCGAACGAAGGAGCTGCTCGAGAAAAAGCGGATTGCGGCCGGATCGTTCGATGCACTGCTCGATAACTGAGCGATCCTCGACAGCGAACAAAGCCGCGAACTGCCTCGCATCGTCCGGCGAGAGCGGCCCGATGCCGTGTATGACCAGGGGCACATCGCCGAGCCGGGACTCGATGGGGTCGTTTCCCGTTTCGGGCATTGGTCG
>WVWW01000035.1:0-3174 GCA_011773795.1 Acidobacteriota bacterium | reverse complement strand
TGGATGTCCTCAATCAGCAGCAGCCGTGGCACATGCTCGGAGGCGCGCAGCACGATGCTGGCGAGCAACTCGGTGCGCTGTTCAGCACGCTCGATTGCCGGGAGCGCGGCGTATCGCGCCTCGAGCTCAGAGGGCGCAGGCAGATCCAGGAGATCGTGCAGGTGCGCGCGCATCTCGGGCTCGATCAGTCCGTCACCAACGGCGGCGTCGGCCGCCTGCATGCGTTCTGCCTCCGAGGCGACGGGGTCGACCTCGAGGATGTCTCGCAGCAAGAGGCGTGCAGGGTCCTGGCCGCGAACCCAGCCGAAGTCGAGGGCGCGCGAGCGGTGGATGCGGTAGCCGCGGCTCGCCGCCGAGAGCGCAACGCGCTCGGCCAGCGAGCTCTTGCCGATCCCGGGCTCTCCGCGCAGCAGCACGCAGCGTCCGCTTCGCTCACGCAGGCAGCCGTCGAGCAGCGCTTTCAGCTGATCGAGCTCGAGGTTTCTTCCGACAAACTCGACGCCGTGCGCAGGCGCTTCGGTCGATCGCTCCCGCTCCAGGGAAAAGGTTGCTATCGGTTCGCTGAAACCCTTCACCGCCACCGGCGTGAGCGGCTGCGCCTCGAAGCGCGAGTCGACGAGTCCAAAAGTGGATGCCGTCATCTGCACGCTGCCGGGTTTCGCGGTCTGCTCCATGCGCGCGGCGAGCGCGACGCTGGGGCCGGAGGCGTCGTACTCCTCCTTGCCGGCGCTGCCGACCTGCAGCACGACGACCTCACCCGCGTGCAGACCGACGCGCGCCTCGATCCGGCAGCCGTGATCGCGTTCCAGCGTGTTCGCGTACTCGACGATGTTCTTCTGCAGCTCGAGCGCTGCAAGGCAGGCCTGAGATGCATGATCCTCGAAGGCGATCGGCGCGCCGAACATGGCCATGACACCGTCGCCCATGAAACGGCAGACGGTGCCACGGTGCTGCTCTATGGTCTCGCACATCCGCTGCACGGCGCCGTACAGCCACTCGTGCGCGTCTTCTGGATCGAGCGACTCGGTCAATGCGGTCGAGCCGGTAATGTCGGCAAACAGTAACGTGACCAGCTTGCGTTCGCCCGGGCGGCGCGACCAGCTCGTGGGCTCGTGCGCGCCGCTCCCGCCGTCCGGCTTCTCACCGGCGTCACGCTCGGCCAGGGCGCGCAGCAGATGCTTGCGGTGGCCGAGTGAGAGTCCAAGGGCCTCGAGGTCGGATTCCCCCAGCTCGCGGAGGGTATCGAAGTCGACGTCTTCGCGGGCAAAGGCTCTGGCATACTGACCGAGCCCGAGGTCATGCAGCCAGTCCTCGAAGGTCAATGTCATGCCGCACTCCGTTTTGACAAAGCCGCTCGCCGGAGCCCATCGGCAGGCGACGCGCCGTGCTGCGGCCATTATATCTGCTCGCCACCGGGGGGCCGGGCCTGGTGCAACCCGCGCGGTCGACGTTGCTCCCGGCAGGTATGCTGGTCCGCATGCGCACGCTGGCGAGTGGGCGCACCGCTGACCCGCCTCGGAAAAAGCGCGTCGAGACGACCGAGGCACCCGGGCACTTGGTATCGGCTCTTCCCCTTGCCGTCGGCTGCGGTCGAGGCGTCCCTGGCGCGCTCCCGGAGGCCTCGATTCCGGTGCGAAATTCCTTCATGCGATCAACCAGTTGCGCAATTTTTCCTCGTCGTGAGGATATCCCCGGCGACCCCGTGCCGGTGGCCACAATCCGCGCGACTCGCGTGCCGCGGCGGCTCGACGCGATCTGCGAGCTGCAAAGACAAAAGTCAGATCGGCCAAGTTGCCGTTGAGGGCTCAATTCGATCAAATTCGCGCCTGGCGCACGCCGGGCGCCCGCGCATTCGGCCGTTCATCCTTGTCCGGGCGGCTGGAGGCGGTTGCGGACAGGCCGCGTTAACGACGCCTGGCTGTATTAATCTGTTGAGGCTGTGAGCCCGGGAGTGAGCCCGTTCGAAGGCATGGACGTGAAGCAAACACCGTTGCAGCGGTGTGCAAGCGGGCCTAATATGCCGGCCCAGCCCGCGGCCGGCCGAGCAGCCTCGAACCTGGAAAGCCTTTTGCGCGCCTGCACTGCATCCAACGTCGCACTCTGAATCGTGACAAAGGGTTTCGCCCCTGCCGCCAAATTCGGCACCGTGCTCGGCATCGCTCCGGGTGATGTGCCGGTTTTTTCCTGCGATTACGAATCGGCCGACGACGATCAACTGCCGAACCGGCAGGCCTACCGTAGCGTCGTCGACGGCATCTACATGGGCCACAAGTGGCAGTGCGTAGAGTTTGCGCGCCGCTGGTTGTACCTCAATTACGGTTACATCTTCGACGACGTGGCGATGGCGTACGACATTTTTCGGCTGCGCTCGGTTTCGACGGTAAAGAACGGTAAAACCCTGCCCCTTCACTCATTCTGCAATGGCTCGAAGCGCCACCCCGAGCCCGGTTGCATGGTGATCTGGGACGAAGGTGGCGAATTCGAGACCACGGGGCATGTAGCCATCGTGACCGAGGTGACTCCAGAGCACGTACGGCTCGTGGAGCAGAATGTTCGCAACCAGGTCTGGCCCGAAGGACACAATTACTCGCGGGAAATCAAGGCCAGGATCACCGACAACGGCGAATTCTGGTTGGAATGCTCATTTGGTGACGCGACGATACTCGGCTGGGTGATCCAGACCGATGACGACGCATACGCCGAGAGAATTGTCGAGCCCGATAGACGCCTGTTCAGGCTGGAATCGCGCGAGATCCCTCCTCCTGAGAATCCTGACAAAGCTTGGCTGAATATTGCCAACGAGGATGAAGCGGCATACGTAAGCCTGATGGGTGGGCACTTTTTATGCGACAGTCCCGAGGACCGCTACAAATACCTTTGCCTCTCTGAGACTGCATACGCGGAGCTCAAACGCGCCACAAATGAGTTGCACGCTCTTTTTCTGCATGCAACCGACTATGTGCTCCGTGACCGTAAACGCCTTGACCGGTTCAATATCCCCAGCTGCCTTTGGCCCAAGATTCATCAGTCCTGGAGCAATCGTCGTAACGAGATGATTACCGGGCGCTTTGATTTTGCCCTAACTGAGCAGGGTCTGAAGGTCTATGAGTACAACTGCGATTCGGCATCGTGTCACATGGAATGCGGAAAGGTGCAGGGAAAATGGGCGAAATA
>WVWW01000042.1 GCA_011773795.1 Acidobacteriota bacterium | reverse complement strand
GTGCTCGAGTCTCCGCAGACCAGCGGCGCCTGTTCGATGACGGGCGGTTTCGTCTACCGTGGCTGCCGGATCTCGAATCTACAAGGTCACTACTTCTGGAGCGATTTCTGTGACGGCCGGATCAACAGCTTCCTGATCGACGCAGGCGTCGCGACGATGCAGATGGACTGGACCGCGACCGTCGATCCCGCTCCACGCATCCTGACCAACAGCATGACCAGCTTCGGACGTGACGGCGAGGGCGAGCTCTACGCCGTCGATCGTGGCGGCACGATCCTCAAGCTGGTCCCGCCGCTGAGCGATTTCGAGGTTTCCGGCACCGGCGTCCTGGGCCCGGACATGTTCCTCGTGAACAAGACTGCGCAGTGGACCTGGGAGAACTTGCAGTTCAACTCTTCGCACCCGATCCGCTACTACAGCATCTACAGCGGCAAGCCCAACGGCAACTTCGACTGCATCCACTCGACCGGGCAGACCCGCTGGATCGGCGACCCGGCGAACCCGGGCCCCGGCGTCCTGTTCGCCTACCTCGTCACCGCGACCAACTTCGACGATGTGGAGACCAGCGGCGGCGGCGGCCGCACGCTGAACAGCGCCTGCGCCGCACCCTAGAGCTCGCTCAGCCAGGCGAAGTCGGTGTTGCCGCCGCTGATGATCGCGCCGACGCGACGACCCTTCCACTGGTCTGCGCGGGCGCGTAGCGCCGCGAGCACGGTGGCACCCGAAGGCTCGACGACGACCTTGAGGCGGCGGATCAGCGTCCACGCCGCGTCGAGCATGGCGTTCTCCTCGACGGTGACGACGCGCACCCCGCGCGGCTTCAGGATCGCGAACGGGTTCTTGCCCAGCCCGGTCAGGAGCCCGTCACCCCATGAGCGCGGGTTGACCGGCCCCGGTTGAAGCGTGCCCGATTCCAGCGAGCGATGGGCATCGTCGACTGCTGCAGGCTCCGCGCCCCACACCTCGATGCCCGGGGCCAGGGACGAGACGGTGAGCGCCGTCCCCGACAGCAGCCCGCCGCCGCCGACCGGCGCGATGACCCGATCGAGCTCGTCGACCTGCTCGAGCAGCTCGAGCGCGGCCGTGCCCTGGCCGGCGATCACACGTGGATCCTCGTACGGATGGATCAACGTCATCCCGCGTTCTTCGATCTCACGCCGGCAAGCGGCTTCGCGCTCGGCACGCTCGCAGAGGACGATCTCGGCGCCGTAGCCGCGCACGGCTGCGACCTTGATCTCCGGTGCGTCGCGCGGCATCACCACGACACAGGGAACTCCACGCGCGGCGGCCGCGTAGGCCAATGCGGCCCCGTGGTTCCCCGAAGAGTGGGTCACCACGCCGCGGGCGGCCGATTCCTCGTCCAGGCTCAACACGGCGTTGGTCGCGCCGCGGGCCTTGAACGCGCCGACCTTCTGAAGGTTCTCACACTTGAAGAAGGCCTCGATCCCGAGCTCCTCGCTGAGCCGGCTCGAGCTCAAGACGGGCGTGCGATGGGTATGCGGCGCGATGCGCCGGGCCGCGGCGCGGACGTCGTCGATGGTCGGTAGCATCACGATGGGGCGGACGATACCTCATCACGGCCTTCGGGGCGCGTTAGACTCGGAGCATGCCCGAACTGCCGGACATCGAGGTTTACCTCGACGCGCTCCGCGAGCGAATCGAGGGTCGGGTGCTGCTGCGTGTGCGGCTCGGCAGCCCGTTCCTGCTGCGCTCCGTCGATCCTCCGATCGCGAGCGTGGAAGGTCTCGCTGTGACGGGTCTGCGCCGGGTCGGGAAGCGGATCGTGCTCGAGCTCGAGGCCGATCTCTACTTGGTCCTGCACCTGATGATCGCGGGACGGCTACGCTGGAACCATCCGGGCGCGAAGTTGCCGCGTAAGCTGGGCCTCGCCGCGTTCGATTTCGACAACGGCTCGTTGATCGTGACCGAAGCGAGCAAGAAGAAACGCGCGTCGTTGTACTTGGTTCATGGCGAGCAGCGATTGGCCGAGCACGACCCCGGCGGCATCGACCCGCTGACCTGTAGCCCGCAGGAATTTGTCGATGCCCTGCGACGTCACACGCACACGCTCAAACGAGCGCTAACCGACCCCCGCATCCTCAGCGGCGTCGGCAACGCCTACTCCGACGAGATCCTCCACGCGGCGAAGCTGTCGCCGTTCAAGCGCACGGACAAGCTCGGCGATGATGAGCTGGAACGCCTGCACGCGGCCTGCGTCGGGGTCATGCGTGGCTGGCTGGCGCGGCTGCGTGAGGAGCGGGCCGACGGATTCCCGGCGCAGGTGACCGCGTTCCGCGAGGGCATGGCGGTCCACGGCCGCTACGGCGAGCCCTGCCCGGTGTGCGCGAGTCCGGTGCAGCGCATCGTCTACGCGGCCAACGAGGCGAACTACTGCGCGACCTGTCAGACCGAGGGCAAGCTGCTGGCCGACCGTGCATTATCGCGGCTTCTCAGGAGGGACTGGCCGAGGAGTCTCGAAGAGCTGGAGCAACGGAAACAACGTTCCCGCTGAATCGCGTCAGCGGATCCGCAGCACGGACCACGAGATCAGAGATCACACCCCTGGCGGGTTTCCTCGATGATCCTGTCGACGACGGCTTTGAGACTGCCGGTTTGCCGGTAGGTGGCGAGCTGGCGATCGGCGCTGGTGCCGTGTTCGAAGATCGTGTGTACGTACTCGCAGTCGTTGCGCACGTCCAGATCGTCGACCACGTCGTCGACGAACTCGAGGAACTCGTGGATCAGCAACTGGAGCGAGACTTCCTCACGCTTGCCGAGATCGATCAGCACGCCGTCCTTCCCGTGTCGCACGGCTCGCCACTTGTTCTCCGTGATCAGGTTGCGGCGGTACTGGCGCCAGGCGATGTTGCTGCGACGCAGCTTGATAAGCTTGGCCACCAGAGCCTGGAACAACGCGGTCAGGCAGACCGCCTCGTCGATCTTGGTGCAGATGTCGGTGAAGCGGAACTCGATCGTCGGGAACTTCGGGTGCGGGCGGATGTCCCACCAGATCTTGGTCGGCTCGTCGATGCAGTTGGTCTTGATCAGCGTGTCGACGAAGCGCTCGTACTCGGTATAGGAGAGGAAATGCGGCGGCAGCCCGGCCCGTGGCAGATCGTTCATGATGATCGTGCGGTAGGACTTCAACCCGGTCTCCCGCTCGTGCCAGAACGGCGACGAGGTCGAGAGCGCCAGGAAGTGCGGAACGAAGTAGCGCGCCTGGTTCATGACGTCGATGCGCAGATCCGGATCGTCGACACCGATGTGGACGTGCATCCCGAACACGAGCATCTGCCGCGCGATGTCGGCCATGTTCATCTCGTGCTTGGTGTAGCGCTCGCCCGCGGTGACCTTCTGATCGCTCCACTTGGAGAACGGGTGCGTTCCCGACGCCGCGACCGCCAATCCTTTCTCCTCGGCGAGCTTACAGATCGTGGTACGCAGCCGCACGAATTCCGCGCGCGCCTCGTGGATGTCCTTGCAGATGTTGCTGCCGACCTCGACCTGGGACTGGAGGAACTCGGGCTTGATCTGGTCGCGGAGGACGACGCGGCCCTCTTCGAGAAACTCCTGGATGTAAGAGTGCAGCTCGCGCGTCTCGGGATGCACGATCTGGTACTCTTCCTCGACTCCGATGGTCAGCTTGGGCGTGCTCATCGGTGTTCGCCTCCGCTTCGGGAAAGCGGGAGTCTAGCATGGGCCATCCGCCGCCGACCCGCGGCCGGCCCGCGACCCGCGGGGCCGGAGATCGACTCAAAAGCGGGCATTTCACGCCGGTGAAACGGTTTTGCGAGCCTGGACGTATCGGGGGTGACGGGAGCCGGCGGCGATGACCGACACCGATCTCAGGTTGGCTCGCGAGGCGAGACGCGGCGACCGCCAGGCGCTGGAGACGCTTTATGACAGGCACAAGGAAAAACTGCTCGGCTACCTGCTCAAGATGCTGGGGAACCGCCAGACCGCCGAGGATGTGTTCCATGACGTTTGGATCAAGGTGATGCAATCGCTGGCACAGTACCGGCCAGTTCAGGGCTCGTTCCGCCCGTGGTTGTTCCGTGTCGCGGCCAACGCCGCGGTTGATCGGCTGCGGAAGGAAAGACGCCGGGTCGGGCCGGCGCTCGACGCGCCCGCGGGGAACGACACGAGCGAGCGGGTCATCGATCGGGTCCCCGACGACGCACCCTCTCCCGAGGCGGAGGGATTCGGATCGGAGATCGGCCGCGCGCTGGACGAGGCGCTCGCGCGGCTGCCGGAGCGGCAACGCAACGCGGTCCTGCTGCGCCATCAACAGGGCATGAGCTACAGGGAGATCAGCGCCACGCTCCAGGTGCCCGAAAACACGGCAAAGACCTTGGTTCATCGCGGTGCTCGCTCGTTACGTGAGCGCCTCGCGGGCTGGAGTGACGATGAGCTTTGAGCAGATGCTTCGCAAGACCGCCGAGCTGCCGGTCCCGGCTGCGCTCGACCACCGGGTGCGCACCGCACTGCGGACGATGCCGTTCGCGGCCCGCCGCTTCGCCTTGCCCGGCATGGCGCTCGGCCTGGCCGTGGCGGCCACGCTGGCCATGACGGTCTCCATGGCACTGTCGCTTGCCGCGGCCGGCGCCGCCGAAACCGGCGTGTGGATCGCGATGCTCGTCGTCGTGGTTTACCTCGGCCTGTCCAGCGTCGTGGCGCTGCCGCTCCTGCTCAGGCTCAAGCTGGCGAGAGCCGTACGGGAGGCCGCGGCATGATGCGACAGAGCGGCCGCATCAACCCCGGTCTGGCGATCGTGCTCGCGATCGTCGCCGTGGCTTTCCTCCTGGTGAACTCCCGCGGTTGCTACGGGTTGACCGGCATGCACGACAGTCGCTGGTTCATCACCCCGTGGTCGTTCCTCGGCTTCTCCGGTCTGTTGCAGTTGATCCTCGGCGTCTGGGTCGGCGTCGATGCGCAGAAGCGCGGCAGCAACGGATACTTCTGGGGCCTGCTGGTATTCTTCACTTCGATCGTGGGCCTCCTCGTTTACCTGTTGTGGGTCACCGACGCGATGGAGAAGATCAGCCACGAGGTCAACCAGGTCAAAGCCCACCCCCCCGGTGGCGCCGCGGCCGCTGCGCCGGCCGCCGACCCGGTCGTGGTCGACGCCGTGCTCCCGACATGCCCGTCCTGCGGGGGCGACGTCGAGGACGACTTCAAGGTCTGTCCCGCTTGCGGCGGTTCGCTGCGCTGCCCCGGCTGCGACAAGACGATCCGCAAAGGCTGGCAGGTTTGCCCCTGGTGCACCACACGGCTCGACGCGAGTTGAAACCGGAGACCGGCCGGACTCAGGATGGCTCGAGCGGAACGCTGTTCTGCACGGCACGGCGTGGCGGAGGTAAACTTGAAGCGAAGCAAGAAAGGGGGGTACGACCATGAGTACCACGATGCGTCAGGCTGTGTTCTTGGCTCTCGTGATGACGCTGCTCCTCGCGCCCGGCGCGAAAGCCGTTGAGCGAGGAGGTGCAGACACGGGGCCCGGTCAGTTCGGGATCTCCTCCGCGCCGCAAGTCAACGACTCCTTCCGGTCCGGTGGCTGGGTCGAGCGCAAGAATCGAGAGGGGATGGTCTCCAGAGTCGAAGAGCGCCTCGCACCGCGGGCGTTCAGGCTCAACGCCTCGGGGGGGATCAACCTTGCGACGGGAATGGTTCTGTTCAGCGGAACCGGGACGCATGTCGGGTTGTACAGGGGCACGGGCTTCCTCGATCCGACGTTTGTCATCTTCGGAGCCATCACGGCGGCGAACGGCGATGCGCTGGAGTTCACCGCGAGCTTCGAGATAGGAACGATGGGCAACGTGTCCGCGACGTTCATCTTTGTGGGAGGAACGGGTCGTTTCGAAGACGCGGCCGGTCAGGCGTCAGGCCCGGTGACTCTCAATCCCGATTTCACGTTCTCCATCGACGTCGCCGGGTTCATCACCTACTGACCTCGTCAGGCGCTACGGTTCGAGGACGTCGAATGCGTGGAACTGCATGCTGAACGCGGCGCGCGCCTGGGTCAGCGAGCGCAGGTCGGTAGCGTAGCCGAACATACGGCTCAGCGCGGCGCGGGCCTTGATCACGCTCGTGTCGCCGCGCGTGCCGATGTCCTGGATGACCGAGCGGCGTTGCTTGAGGTCTCCGATGACTCCGCCGAGGTAGTCCTCCGGCGTGGTGACCTCGAGCGCCATGATCGGTTCCAGGCGTTGCGGATTGGCCGCCGCGACCGCTTTGCGCAGCGCCTCGCCCGCGGCGACCTTGACCCCGACCTCGGGCTGCGCGTCGTCGCGGAACTCCGCCGAGAGGAGCGTCGCCCGAATGTCCACGAGCGGATAGCCGCCGGGACCCGCCTCCGCGCCCTCGTCGAGCCCCGCGATCGCCGCCTCGAGGACGATGCGGGGAAGCTGACCGATTCCCGGCCCGTCGGTCTCGACCTGCACGCCGGATCCGCGCTCGAGGGGCGCGACACGGCAGGCGACCTTGCCGTAGAGCTCCGCTTCCTTGAGCTCTCTTTCGAAGACCGCCTCGGCTTCGGCCTCGTCCCGGATCGTCTCGCGATAGACGACGTAGGGTTTGCCGACCGAAGCCTCCGCGCCATACTCGCGACGCAACCGGTCGACGACGATCTCCAGGTGCAGCTCCCCCATGCCCGAGATCAACGTCTGCCCGGTGTCGTCATCCACACGCACGCGGAACGTGGGGTCTTCCTGGACCATCTTCTCGAGCGACTGGTCGAGTTTTTCCTTGACGGCCTGACTCTTCGGTTCGATGGCGACCGAGATGACCGGCTCGTAGGTGTCGATGCGTTCGAGCAGGATCGGCTCGTCCGCATCGCAGATCGTGTCGCCGGTCGTGGCCTCCTTGAGGCCGGCCGCCGCGATGATGCTCCCCGGACCCGCCTCGTCCAGCCGCTGACGCTTGTGCGAGTGCACGGAGAACAACCGCGCGACCTTCTCGATCTTCCCCGTCCGCGGGTTCCACACGTCGTCCCCGGCCTTGAGCCGGCCACTGAAGATGCGGAGGTAGATCACGCGCCGACCCTCGAGCATCGCGATCTTGAACACCAGCGCCGCGAACGGAGCCTTGATCTCCGACGAACGGGTCAGGGCGGATGACGGGTCGCGCGGGTCGACTCCGGTCACCGGCGGGACATCGTCGGGCGACGGGAGAAGATCGACGACGGCGTCAAGCAACAGGTTGACGCCCTTGTTGCGCAGTGCCGTGCCGCAGAACACCGGGACGATCTTCAACTCGAGACACCCCTTACGCAGCGCGGTCAGCAACTCGCGCTCGTCGGGCTCCTGTTCCTCGAGGAACTTCTCCGCGATCGCGTCGTCGAGATCGGCCGCCGCCTCGATCAACCGCTCGCGCGCCAGCCGGGCGGCATCGGCGACCTCGTCGGGGATCTCGGTCCGTTGTCCCTCGTCATCGAGATCGCCGCTCAGCAACACGGCCTCGAGTCGGACGAGATCGACGACACCATGGAAGTCATCCTCGGCTCCGAGTGGGATCTGGAACGGCACGGCCGGGGCACCGAGCCGCTCGCGGATCTGCCGCACGACGTCGTCGAAGTCGGCGCCGACGCGATCCATCTTGTTCACGAAGGCGATGCGCGGGACGTTGAACTTGTCCGCCTGACGCCAAACCGTCTCCGATTGCGGCTCGACCCCACCGACTCCGCAGAAGACGACCACGGCCCCGTCGAGGACGCGCAGGCTGCGCTCGACCTCGATGGTGAAGTCGACGTGGCCCGGCGTGTCGATCAGGTGGATCTCGTGGCCGCGCCACGGCAGCGTGGTCGCCGCGGCGGTGATCGTGATGCCACGTTCCTTCTCCTGCGGCATCCAGTCCATCTGCGATTGGCCGTCGTGAACCTCGCCGACGCGATGGATCTTTCCCGAGTGGTGCAGGAAGCGCTCGGTGACGGTCGTCTTCCCGGCATCGATGTGCGCGACGACGCCGATGTTGCGCAACTTCTCCAGCTTGGCCATGACAACGACCAGGATAGCCGACGTCGACTAGTCGTCCGTCAACTCCGATTCGATCTGGTCACGCGCGGTCAGCTCACCGACCCAGGACGGGTCGGTCCAGGGCTGGACCATCTCGACGCTCCAGCCGCCGTCACCGTAAACCGAGGCCGCGATCGTATCGTCGCTGCTCTTCCAGTCGATCCACATCAGACCGTCGCGGACGTGGATGATCGGATCCAGGGGTTCGTTTCGCGACGTCACGGCGACAACTTCGTGCGGCACGTACGTGCCGAAAGCGCCCAGTGTGTGGTACGCGAACACGACTTCCTGGCCGGGACCGTCGGTGCGATCCCGTTCGTAGGCCAGCACGACCTTGCGGTTCCACACGGCGACGGACGGCCGGCGACCGGTCGCGACGTGCATCGGCGCGCCCCAACCGCTGCGGTTGCGCTTGACGGCCATGATGCGACTGTCCGGATCGTCTTCCCACCAGGTCAGGTAGACGCTGTTGTTGTCGTCGACATAGACTCGGGGGTCGACCTCGTCCCTGGGCGAGGCCGTGATGAACTCGATCCGACGGTGCCAGCTCCTGTTGCCCCACTCGTTGAATGCGATGTCGTGGTCGCCGCCGGCGTCGAAGGCCCAGGTCAGGATCGGTTCCTCGGTGCGGCGGTCGAATTCGAACATCGGCCGGCCGTCGTCGCGGTGGCCCGAGCGCGTGGTGTCCGGCGCTTCGGGGTCGGCATCCAGCGGGATGTAGTGGCACTGCGGGATCGGGTCGGGATTCTCGATGATCGACAGGATCAGGTCGAAGAGATCCAGCTCCCCGTACGTCTCGTCGGCGCTGGCCCACAGCAGCTGGGCTGCCGCCAGGCCGAGCACAATGAGGATGCCGATTTGTATCCGCTTCATGGCTTCTTTTCTTCCTATCCTGGCTCTCGGATGCTCGCATCACCGTTTGCTTGAATTCCAGAACTTCTTCGATGCCTTCGTGCCGGTCCAGCTGCAGGAACAACTTGCGCACGTAGGCCAATCGATGCCGGTCGCTCTGCCCGGGGTCTCGTAGCTTCACCAGCCGGTGCCGCAGCCATTCGGCGCGGAACACGGTCAACCGGTGATCCAACGGTTTGGCCAGGCGCAGGGCCGCTTTGGCGTAGCCGTCGGCTTCGTCATAACGCTTTTCTTGAGTCGCGATCTTACCGAGCTCGACGAGCCAGCTGGCCTCCAGCGCCGGCTGACCTTCCTGCCGGGCCAGCTCGACCGCACGCCGCACCCAGTTGCGCGCCTCGGCGATCTGTCCCAGCCCGAGCCAACACGCACCGATGTTGCCCTCGATGTGCGTCTGGTGTTTGCGATCGTTGGCCTGCACCGCGCGCGATCGCGCCTCCAGGTAGGCCTGGCGGGCTTCCTCGTAGTGGCCGGCCAGGAACAGGGAGCTGGCCTTGACGACCCAGGCCCAGCCCTGCGTCCTGAGGTCGGCGTCGGCGGACAGTTCGATGGCGCGCTCCGCGGCATCATTGGCGAGCGGAAGCAGGCCGCGGTCGCAGTGCAACCCGGCGAGGACGATGTAGCCGTCGGCCTGAATCGCCGGGCGATCGATCGCCAGCCCGATGGCCCGCTCGGCCGTTGCCGTCGCCGCCGCGATCGCACCGGTGCGACGCAGAGCCGTGGCGCGCCGCACTTCCAGCCGGGCCAGAGTCGCCCGCGTGGTCGCGTCCTGCTGTTCTTCGAGTGCGATCATCTCGAGTAGGGCGTCATAAACCGAAAGGGCCTCGCGGAATTCTCCGCTCCAGAAATGATTCGAGGCTTGCTCTTCCAACTCCTCGACCGACAGCCCGGTCACGTCGATCGGCACAATCGTCGCCAACCGAACCCGTTCGATCAGCTCCCGCGGGTCCACGTACAAGACGTTGGACAAAGCCAGCATGGCTTCCATCCCGGGGAAGTTCTGTCCTCGCTCGATCGCGCTGATCGCCGCTCGCGACAACTGCCACGGCGAGTCCTTCGTCATCTCGGCGACCTGTTCCTGTGTCAACCGCTGTGCGGTTCGTGTCGCGCGAAGGAAATTGCCGATCGCTCGTTGAGCGGCGAAAGCCGTTTCCGTCCGTCCTGTATTGTGCGAAGGTCCGTCCGATTTGCCCGTCGACGCAGGAGGATTGACGCCAGTTTTCTGGCGATCATGGAGATCCCCCCTGGACACACCGTTGTCGTCGGTGGGCCGATCTTGGCTCAACGTGGAACTCCCCGGCGCCGGGCTCAACCCTCCCGATAAGCCTGGCTCTCAAGAGGCAACTGCAGTCTGCAACCGTTGATTTCAGACGTGCCGCCCGAATGATACCCTGAAGAACGGGCAGTTAAGGCGGTTTCGCCCCAGCGGAGCGGGTTCTCACGTGACTTGGCAGTGCGGTCGATCGGTGTTGTGGATCGCTCTCGCGATCGTCGTCGCGCTTGCGCCACCGGGCTGCTCCGGAGCGGGCGACCCGGAAAAGCCCGAAAAAGACGGGAATCTTGATTTTCAACCGTCCCTTCCCGGGGGGGACACTGCTGCGCGGAGCGATGACGGGCCGGCATCCGTGCTGACGCGAGAGGAACTCGAGAGGCTCTCCGCCGAAGCCGAAAAAAAAATTGCCCCGCTGCGCCAGGCGGTCGAGGCGGACCCCGGCAACGCGGAGAATCACCGTCAGCTCGGTCGCGCCCTGCACGAAGGCGGCTACCAGCAGGAGGCCGTCCTACACCTCGAGCGTGCGGCCGAACTGGCGCCGGGTGTTCGCACGTTGCTCGACCTGACCGTGGGTTACAGCGGCGCCGCGCGTCTCGATGATGCCGAGCGAACGTCCAAACGCCTGCTCGAGATGGCGCCCGATTTTTCGATCCCGTTGCACAACCTCGGGACGCTCGCGCACCGGCGCGGTGAGTACGACGAGGCCATCGGCTATTTCAACCAGGCGCTCGAGAAGGAACCGGAGTACATGCTCGCGCGATTGCACCTTGGCGACTCTCTCCGATCGTCGGGGCGGCTACAGGAGGCCTACCGCGCCTATGAAAGCGTTCTGGAACTCGAGCCGCAGAATCCTCGCGAGGCCAACAACTACATCGATGCCTTCTACAAGCTGGCCGCGCTCGACGTGAAGATGGGAGCCCACCAGCGCGCGGCCTCGTTGCTGACGGAGCTGATCAAGCTGGCCCCCGACCACAATCGAGCGCACTACGCCTACGGCCAGGTCCTGTTGCACCTCGGCAGGCCGGAAGAAGCGCAGCGGTCCTTCGACAGGCACGTCGAGATTCTGGCGAAGGAAGAATCCCGAAGCCCCGCCGCGATGGGCGACTGAGCCGTCATGCGACCGCAACGGGTCACTCTCCTGATCGCCCTGTCCGTGTCGCTTGCCGGCACCGCCGGTGTTGCCGAGATGCGCTTCGTGGACGCGACGCAGGCCTCGGGCATCCGTTTCCAGCCGGTCTGCGGCGCCGCACCGCACGACAAGGAGTGGCTCACCGAGAGCATGGGCGCCGGCGCGGGCTGGCTGGACTACGACGGCGACGGCAAGCTCGACCTGTACCTCGTCAACGGCTCGACGCACGACCGCGCAACCGGCAAGGGCGAACCGAACAAACTCTACCGCGGGGACGGCAAGGGTCGCTTTACGGATGTCACGAGCGCGGCCGGAGTCGGCGACCGCGGCTGGGGCCAGGGCGTGACGGTCGGCGACTACGACAACGACGGCGATCCCGATCTGTTCGTGACCAACATGGGCCCCAACGTGCTTTACCGGAACAACGGGGACGGGACGTTCGCGGACGTTACGAAACAGGCGGGTGTCGGCCCGTCACCCTGGTCCTCCTCGGCGGCCTTCGTCGATATCGACGGCGACGGGGACCTCGACCTCTACGTCGGCAACTACATGGAATCCGACGTTTCGAAGATCCCGCGACGCACCGACGAGGCCGCGGTCCAGGGCTCGTGCAACTACCAGGGGATCCAGGTCTTCTGCGGGCCGCGCGGACGCCGGCCGGAGCAGGACCAGCTGTTTCGCAACAACGGCGACGGCACGTTCACCGACGTCACACGAAGCTCGGGCGTCGAGCTCGAAACCCCGCGCTTCGCGCTCGGCGTCGTGACCGGGGATTACGACAACGACGGGGATCCCGACATCTACGTCGCGAACGACAGCGTGACCAACACCCTGTGGCGCAACAACGGCGACGGCACGTTCGCCGACGTCGGTGTCTCCTCGCTCTCGGGGCTCAACGCGGACGGCCGTGCGCAGGCGGGGATGGGCACCGACTTCGGCGACTACAACGGCGACGGCTGGCTCGACATCGTCGTCACCAACTTCTCCCACGACCTGAACACGCTTTACCGCAACCTTTCCGGCCGGTTCTTCGCCGACGAGTCGAGCCTCGTCGGCATGGGCGTCACGAACCTGGCGCTCTCCTGGGGCACCGCCTTCCACGACTTCGACCACGACGGCGACCTCGACCTGTTCATCGCCAACGGTCACGTCTACCCGCAGGTGGACGATTTCGACCTGGCGACGAGCTACCGCCAGACCAATCATCTGTTCGAGAACGACGGCGGGAAGTTCAAGGAAGTGAGCGGTCGTAGCGGACCCGGGTTACGCATCGCGCGCTCGTTCCGCGGCGCCGCCTTCGCCGACTACGACGACGACGGCGACATGGACGTCCTGGTCACGGCGTTGGACCAGCCGCCTGTCCTGCTCCGCAACGACTCGCCGAACGCCGGGAATCGTTTGCAGCTCGCGCTGACCGGTAGCCGGTCGAACCGGGACGGCATCGGGGCAAGGATCACCGTCACGACCGGCTCCACGACCGTGATCCGCGAGCGCAAGGGCGGCGGCTCCTACCTGAGCGCCTCCGACCCGCGGATCCACGTCGGGCTGGGCTCCGCCACACGCGCGGACCGCGTCGAGGTGCGCTGGCCGAGCGGCACGATCGACGTCCTGACCGGTGTTCCCGCCAACGGGGTCATCGCCGTCCGCGAGGGCTCCTCCCCCGCCAAAAAGTAGCTCCTAGACAAGTCTTTTCTTGAATTCCGGGACTTTCTTGCCCTTCTTGCTTCAATGCCTCATCTTTGTTGCATTCTGACCTACCCGACCCGTGGCACGGGAAATCGAGGAGTGCGATGAGAAAGCTGGCAATTCTTGTGGCGAGCCTTGCGCTCGTGAGTGCAACCGCGGTCGACGCCGCGGGACCGGTCGACGGAGAGATCGGCGCGATCTACTGGAACAGCGAGTTCGACTCCAGCGGCGTGGCCGCGCTGAGCTCGGACTCCGGCTCCCCCGGTTTCCGCGGGCAGCTCTGGCTGTTCAACAAGTACGGCGTCAAAGCCGGCATGTACCGTGCCGACCTCGACGACTTCACCGCGGTCGAGACCTCCGACTACACCAGCGTGGACCTGATGTGGCGCCCGTTCTCCCCCACGCAAAACAACTACATCGCCGTCGGCCTGGGCTGGCAGGAGATGGACCTGAGCACGATCGGGCTCCAGGGCGACACGAGCGGGATCCGCATCAACGTCGACGGCCGCGTCGGCTTCGGCAAGATCCTGTTCGCCTACGGCGAGGCGTCCTACCTGCCGGCGCTCGGCGACGCGACGGCCACGACGCCGGCCCTCGGCCGGTTCGAGAGCATGACCGGTTACGAGTACGAGCTCGGCGTCTCCGTGAAGACGTTTCCGTTCATGCAGTTCCGCGCCGGCTACCGGATGCAGAGCGTCGACTTCGACCAAACCGGGCTGGATCCCCTGCTCGGTTTCGGGACCTCGATGAAGGGCAGCGCTGAATCCTCCGGGATCCTCGCGGGGCTGACGTTCAACTTCTAGATCCCGCCGACAACGGTTCTTGATGAAGGCGCTCCACGAGGAGCGCCTTTTTTGTGCCTTGTGGCGGACGGCCCCCGACTGTCACGATAGCGGCCGGAATGACCCAACCTCCGGACGACTTCACGCGCCTGATCGAACGGGCCGGCTCGGGAGACGCCGAGGCGGCCGCGGAGCTGCTGCCACGGGTCTACGACCAGCTTCGCGCCCTCGCCGCGCTCGAGCGACGCGAGCTGGATCCGTGGTTGCCCGGCGGGTACTGACCGCCCGTTTGACGCGGCCCGTCCGCTCCCTCAGGATGTTCCGATGCTCGAGCCGACTTCTTCACCTACGCCCGTCGAGAGCCATTCGGACAGCACCGGACTGCGTTTGTCGCGCACGATGCTGCGCACCGTCGGCGACTGGAACCTGATCCGCGAGCGCGACCGCATCCTGGTCGCGATCTGCGGCGGCAAGGACAGCTACACGCTGCTCGACCTGCTGTGGCGAGCACGGCGAAAGGCACCGGTGACGTTCGAGCTGGTGGCCTACCACCTGGATCAGGGCCAGCCGGGGTACGACGGCGGGCCGTTGCGGGCCTGGCTCGAATCGTTCGGCGCCCCGTTCGAGATCGCGCGCGAGGATACGTACAGCGCGGTGATCGAGGACTCCGAGAAGAACCCGGGCAAGGCGTACTGCCGGTTGTGCTCACGGTTGCGCCGCGGCGTGCTCTACACCGCCGCGGAGCGGCTCGGCTGCAACAAGATCGCGCTGGGGCACCACCGCGACGACGCGCTGGAGACGCTGCTGCTCAACCTGTTCTACTCCGGCCGGCTGCAGGCGATGCCGGCGACCTACACGACCAACGACGGCCGCTTCGAGGTGATCCGCCCGCTGATCGAGTGCGGCGAGGCCGAGATCGCGCGACACGCGCGGCAGCGCGAGTTCCCGATCCTGCCGTGCAACCTCTGCGGGTCGCAGAGCGATCTCAAACGCGTCGAGGTCAAGCGGCTGCTCGCGGAACTCGAGCAACGCATCCCCGACGTGCGCCGGGTAATGACGGCGGCGTTGAAGAACGTGCGACCGAGCCACTTGCTGGATGCGGAGGTCGCCGAAGCCTGGCTCGGGCAGGCGGCGAACTATCCCGCGCGCCGCTAGTGCCGTGGGCGTACGCGTCTGGACCGTCGGTCACTCCAACCGGTCGATCGAAGCACTGATTGCCATCCTGCAAACGGTGTCGATCCGTCGAGTCGCGGACGTTCGAACGCTGCCGCGCTCACGTCGCAACCCGCAGTTCGATCGCGACGACCTGGCCTGGGAGCTGGAACGCGCGGGTATCGAGTACCGCCATGCGCCGGAGCTGGGCGGCCTGCGGAAGCCGCGCCCCGACTCGATCAACCGGGCCTTGCAGCAGGACGGCTTTCGCGGCTACGCCGACCATATGCAGACCGATACATTTCACGATGGCGTCGAACGCCTCCTGGAAGAGGCCGCGACTACCGCGACGACGGTGCTCTGCGCCGAAGCCGACCCGCAGCACTGCCACCGCAACCTGCTCGCCGACGGCCTGCTGGCACGAGGGGTCGACGTGATCCACCTGCTCGGCGACGAGCGCGCCGAGCCGCACAGGCTCAGCCCGCTGGCACGGGTGAGCGACACGACGGTGACCTACCCGGGGTTGCTCTAGCAGAGCCGGTCGGCGAGGCCGGCGAGGTCGCCCACCTCGTGGTCCGGCTTGCCGTTCTCGCCGGGCGCGTCGCCGTTGCGGTTGACCCAGGCGTTGGGGATCCCCAGGGCCGTCGCGGGAACGATGTCGTGGAACCAGCTCTGCGCGGCGTGCAGCCAGCGATCGCCGCCGATCTTCTCGCGGGCGACGACGAAGTGGGCCGGAGCGGGTTTGTACGAGTGCACTTGCTGGGCGGTGACGACCAGCTCGAAGCCGCAGTCGAACTGGCGCATCGTCCCGCACAAGAGGTCGTCGTCGACGTTGGAGAGGATGCCGAGGCGGTAGCCCGCATCGTGCAGCCGCGACAGCGCCTCGTTGGTGTCTTCGAAGACCCGCCAGCCCGGAAGGCTTTCGGCCAGGAACCGCGCCCGGGGATGGTCGATCGCCCAGCCGAAACCATGCGCCATGCGCTTGGCGGTCTCGGTCAGCACGTCTCGATAGGTGCGAAACCCCTCCGACTGGACCCGGGGCTCGACCTCGCGGTGGGCGGCGAGGATCTCCTCGCGGCCGAGCCGCACGCCGTCCTCCGCGGCGGCCTCCATGAACGCCCTGCTGATGCCGCCTTCCCAGTCGACGAGTGTCCCGTAGCAGTCGAACGTGATGATGTCGTAGGGCCGGTGCATTTCCGACGAGGGTAGCGTCCGGTCGCGAGACGTGGCAACCGGGAGTTTTTCGAACGATCACGCTTTCGTAATCGACCGCTTCGCGGCCGGGCACTAGGTTCTTTTAGACGGCCTGCCGAAGGCCGCTCGCGGAGGTACGGCAGATGAAACGCGTACTCTTGGCTCTACTCTTCCTGGCCGGGCTGGCGGCGCCGACGGCGCAGGCCGGACTCGACATCGACTTCGGTGCCGCCGTGCGGATCGGTGACGACCACGACCTGTTCCTGTCCGTCTCGGCGCGTTACTTCGATGAGGACCGCCGATCGATCGATCGCGTCGCGCTGCACTACCGCAATCCCGACGACTTCGCGGTCGCCCTGTTCTTGGCCCGCCGTTCGGGCAACTCTTATGACGTGATCCACCGCATGCGCACGACCGGCTTGTCCTGGTGGGACATCTCGGTGCGTCTGGGCATGCCCGTCGACGTCTGGTTCGTGCCGGTCCGCCGGGACCCCGGACCTCCGTACGGCAAGGCGTACGGTCACTGGAAGCATCACAAACGCAACCGGAACCACGCGGTCGTGCTGACCGACGTCGACGCCCGCAACCTCGTGGCCGTGCGCATGCTGCACGAGTACTACGGGGTCTCCGTGGATGTGGCGATGCAGTGGCGCTCCTCCGGGCGGGACGTCCGCGTTCTGGTTTCCGAGGAATACGGGAAGCGGCACGGTCACAAGCACACCGCGGCCGTCAAGCACCCGGGCAAGAGCAAGGGCAAGGGCCACAAGGGCGGGAAGCCCAGGCGCTAGAGATTCGTGAAGGGTCTGCCGTACGGGAGGTGGCCGGGTAGGATCATCCGGTACGCCTCCCGGACGGCTTTGTTCAGTCGTCCCCGAACCCGAAGTTCCTCACCGCCTCGAACCGGACCGCTAAGATGACGGGGTGGCACGCCGCTACTCCAATCTGAATCCGCAACACCGGCCGCACGGAGCCAGGGCCATCCTGCGCTGGGGTGTGCTGGACCGGCTGGCCGGCAAGCGCCGTGGAGTCGTCGGCGAGCCCGCGCCTCGTGTCGAGCCGGACCTCTCGTTCATCGACGCGCCCGATCAGGTCCCGCGTGTGACCTGGATCGGTCACTCCTCTTTCCTGGCGTCGTTCGGCACGTGCCACGTGCTCCTCGACCCTGTCTTTTCCGACCGGATTGCCTCCGTCATTCGGCGTCGTTGCCCGCCGGGGCTGCAACCCGATCGGTTGCCGCCGCTCGTCGCCGCGCTGGTCACGCACTGCCATTACGATCACCTCGACCGGCCCTCGA
>WVWW01000137.1:16372-16664 GCA_011773795.1 Acidobacteriota bacterium | reverse complement strand
TCGCTCTCGATCCGCTCGAAGATCGGCGTGAACTCGTCGAACAGCTCGCGCGACAGCACGTTGACCGGGCTGTCCGGCGTGTCGAAGTAGATGACGGCCGCGCCGTCGGGTCGAACTTCGAGGTTCATGCCGTGATCCTCTCCAAGACGATCCCGTACCCCAACGCCCCCGAGGCGCACGCCGCGATGATCCCGTAGCGGCCGTTCTCGCTCTCGAGACGCCGGCAGCAGGTCGTGACCAACCGCCCGCCCGTCGCTCCGAAGGGGTGGCCGATGGACAGCGAGCCGCCCCA
>WVWW01000137.1:9355-16247 GCA_011773795.1 Acidobacteriota bacterium | reverse complement strand
TCCTCCAGCGGGTCCATCGCGACGAGGCACGCATTGACGATCGAGGCCAACGGCCGCAAGCCGAGCTCGGCGGCCTTGTGCTCGCTCATCAACAGCACCGCCGACGCGCCGTCGGTGAGGTACGAGCTGTTGCCGGCGGTGATCGTGCCGAACTCGCGGTCGAACGCCGGCCGCAGCTCGGCCAGCTTCTCGAGCGAGGTGTCGGCGCGAATCCCGTTGTCGGCGGACAGCGGCTCGAACTGCGGCGGCGTGCGCGTGACGACGATCTGCTCGGCGAGCCGGCCCCGCTCGGTGGCCCGGGCGGCTCGATGGTGCGACATCTCGGCGTAGCGGTCCTGCTCGGCGCGAGTGATGCCCAACCGCTTGGCCAGCCGCTCGGCGTTCTGCCCCATCGTCAGCCCGGTGGAGAAGTCGGCGATCGGCGGCACGTCCGGCGCCAGATCGCGCAGCTTCAGACCGCGCGCCAGCCTGAGCCAGCCGCCGAGGCCCCTGACCTTCTGGCCGGCGATCATCCGTCGGCGCAGCGGACGGCTGAAACGTATCGGGGCGTCGGACAGGTGTTCCGTACCGCCGGCGATGGCGACCTCGGCGGCGCCCGTGGCGATCGCGTTCGCCGCGTCCTGGAAGGCGACGTTGGCGGAGACGCAGGCGGCGGTGACCGTGTACGCCGGGCAGGACGCGGGAATGCCGGCGGCGAGGCCGCACTCCCGGGCGACGTTGCTCGTCCTGGGCTCCATGATCACGGAGCCCATCACGAGCAGGTCGATCAGCCCGGGATCCACTCCGGTGCGGTGCAGCAGGCCGGCGATCGCGGTTCGTCCCAGATCGTACGCCGTCCAGTCGCGGAAACCGGTGCCCGCGCGCAGGAACGGCGTGCGGCAGCCGTCGACGACGACGACCCGGCGGGGCGTTGCGGCAGGGCCACTGAGCATCACTGCAACCCTCCGCCCGGATCTTAGCGCGTCTCGGAGGCCCGCGGGGCAGCGGGGTCGTCGGGCTGGAGTACACTCTCCGGACCGGTCGGGCTGTTCCCGCAAGCGGAGGCTCATGCAAGCCGGAGAGCAACTCCAGCACTACCGCCTGATCGAGAAGATCGGCGAGGGCGGCATGGGCGTCGTCTGGAAGGCCGAGGACACCCGGCTGCGCCGGCACGTCGCGTTGAAGCTGGTCCCAGAAACGAAAGAGGGCGACGCCGCCACGGTCGACCGGCACCTGCGCGAGGCGCGCGCGGCATCGGCGCTCAACCACCCCAACGGCACCGCACGCCAAGATCCTCGACTTCGGCCTGGCCAAGCTCGGCGGCGGTCCGCTCGACGCGGACGGCCCCGACGCCGACACCCGAACGGCTCTCGACGAGACCCAGCCGGGGCACGTGATGGGCACGATCTCCTACATGTCTCCGGAGCAGGCGCTGGGCAAGCCGCTCGACCAGCGCAGCGACGTCTTCTCGCTCGGTGTCGTGCTCTACGAGATGCTGACCGGAAACCGCGCGTTCAGGGGCGATACGTCGGCGGCCGTGTTCGATGCGATCCTCAACCGCGCACCCGTCGCTCCCATGGAGCTCAACCCGGGGATTCCTGCCGAGCTCGCGCGGATCGTCAACCGCGCCCTGGAGAAGGATCCAGCGCTGCGCTACCAGAGCACGGCGGATCTTGCTTCCGACCTGCGTCGGACCAGGCGGGATTCGTCGACGGCGACACGACCCTCGTCGCGGCGCTGGGCCCTCGGAGCGATCGTGGGGCTGGTGGTCATCGCCTCGGCGATCTGGCAAACGACGAACCATGAAACAAAGGAGGACCCTGCTGCCCCCGACGTCGTGTCCCCGGTGTCCGGGTTGACCATCGCCGTGTTGCCGCTGGCGAACGCGAGCGGCGATCCGGACCAACGCTATTTCAGTGACGGTCTGACCGACGACATCGTGAACGAGCTGTCGCGTTACGGCGAGCTGGCCGTGATTCCGTGCAAGACCGACGCTTGCAGCGCCGAGGGTGTCGACGCGAGGGCGATCGGCGAGACGCTCGGCGTCCGCTACGTGCTTCAGGGCAGCGTGCAGACGGCGGGCGAGCGGATCCGGGTCAACGTGCGGCTGTCGGACGGGGCCGATGGGCGCCGCGTCTGGGGCAACGACTACACGGCCGCACGGACCGCCCGCGACCTGTTCGACCTGCAGGACGAGCTGACGCAGCAGGTCGTCCAGGAGGTGGCGGGCTCCTACGGCGTCATCGTGCGGACCGAGCTGTCTCGAACCCGGCGCGAGGCGCCGCAGAGTCTTGCCAGCCACGAATGCATCTTCCGGGTCTACCAGTACGTGCAACTGCACGGAGCGGAGCATCACCTCGAGGCCCGGGAGTGCCTGGAGAGCGTTGTCGAGGCCGAGCCCGACTACGTCGACGGCCTGGCCTGGCTCGCTTACCTTTACAATGAAGAGTTCCACCACCGCTACAACGAACCGTCGCCCGGGGAGTACGACTCGCGGCAACGCGCGCTCGAGTTCGCGGAGCGCGCCGTGCGGCTCGATCACGGCAGCCATCTGGCGCACGCCTACCTCGGCCTCGCCTCTCTCTTTCACGGCGAGCGCGAACGCGGGATCGCCGAGATGCGGCTCGCCCACCGGCTCCAGCCCAACCACACCAGCACGCTGGGGTTGCTCGCCAACTACCTGGCCTATTCCGGGGAGTTCGAGGATGCGGTGGCGATCTGCAACAGGGCCATCGCGCTGTCGCCGAACCCACCGCAGTACGTCAACGTGCCGTTCCTCATGGACGCCTACTTTCACGGACGCTACGAGGAGGCCCTCGTGTACGCCAGGGGCGGCGTGATCTCGGTCGCCGACGACTTTCGGGGGCCGTTGTTGCTCGCCGCCACTCTCGGACAACTCGGGCGGCTCGACGAAGCCGCTGCGGCACTCGAGGAGATGCACCGACTGTGGAAACGTCCCGCGAGTGAGATCAGGGACGAGCTCATGGAACGTCATGCCTTCGCCCCCCACGTCGCCGATTCCCTGATCGAAGGCCTGGCGAAAGCCGGGCTCGAAGGCTTGTAGCCGGGCTTCCATTCGCGGCCCAAAACTGCCAAGCTACGCCCCGGCGCCCGCGACGGGCCTATCAGGGAGAGCACTATGGCGGAGAAGAAGAACGGTCTGAGCGCGCGGATGCTCGGCACCGTCGAGCGGGTCGGCAACAAGTTGCCCGACCCCGCGGTGTTGTTCATCGGGCTGCTGTTCGCCGTGTGGGTCCTCTCCTGGCTGCTTTCCTACGTTTCATGGAAGGCCATCGACCCGCGTACGAGCGCGCCGATCGTGGTCGAGAACCTCCTGTCGGGGCGCGCGTTCACCGAGTTCCTCTCGGTCATGGTCACGAACTTCTCGCACTTCCACCCGATCGGCGTCGTGCTCGTCGCCATGCTCGGCATCGGCGTCGCGGAACACACCGGTTTCATCAATACCGCCATCCGCTCGCTGCTCAACGTCACCGCGAAGTGGCTGCTCTCGCCGATGGTCATTCTCGTGGGCATCGTCAGCCACTCCGCCGTCGACGCCGGCTACGTGCTGGTGATCCCGCTGGGCGGGGTCATCTTCTACGCCGCGGGACGGCACCCGCTGGCGGGCATCGCCGCGGCGTTCGCCGGCGTGTCGGGCGGTTTCTCGGCGAACTTCGTCCCCTCGTCGCTCGATCCGCTGCTCCAGGGGCTGTCCCAGGCCGGGGCCCAGATTCTCGATCCCGAGATCACGCTCAACCCGNNGCTCAACCCGCTGAACAACTACTTCTTCACGACCGCCTCGTCGGTGCTGATCATCGCGCTCGGATGGTGGCTCACCGATCGCGTCGTCGAACCGCGATTGAAAAGGACAGAGATCGACGGCGACAAGGACGAGCTGCCCGAGATCCACGACATCAAGGACAACGAACGCAAGGGTCTCATTTGGGCCATGTTGGCGATGGTGATCGGCCTGGTGATTCTCTTCGCCACGGCTCTACCCGAGGGCTCGGCCTGGCGCGACGAGGAGGGTGCGCTGACGAGCTTCGCCGCACCGATGATGCGCTCGATCGTCTCGCTGATCTTCCTGCTGTTCCTCGTGCCCGGCCTGGTCTTCGGCATCGTCGCGGGCACGCTCAAGAGCTCGAAGGACATGATCGACGGCATGTCGCACGCGATGCGGACGATGGCCTACTACATCGTCATCATGTTCTTCATCGCGCAGTTCGTGTACGCGTTCAACGTGTCGAACCTCGGGGTGTTGCTGGCCGTCCAGGGCGCGACGGCGCTCAAGGCGCTCGGGTTGCCGGCGGCGTTCACGATCGTCGGCATCGTCATGCTCACCGCGTTCGTCAACATCTTCGTCGGCTCGGCGAGCGGCAAGTGGGGGCTGCTGGCACCGATCTTCGTGCCGATGCTGATGACGCTGGGCATCTCGCCCGACCTGACGCAGGCGGCCTACCGCGTCGGCGACTCGACCACCAACATCATCACGCCGCTGATGCCCTACTTCCCGCTGGTCGTCGTCTTCTGCCAGCGCTACGTCAAGGGCACGGGCATCGGCACCGTCACGGCGATGATGCTGCCCTACTCGATCTCGTTCCTGATCAGCTGGACGATCTTCCTGCTGCTGTACTATGCGGCCGGGTTCCCACTCGGCATCCAGGCGAGCTACACCTATCCGTAACGAGTCGACGGAGGTCTGGCGATGGAACCACTGGAATTCCGTTCCGAGAAAGAAGCGAGCGGCGCGCTCGTCTACACCCTGGGCGGCAATCTGTTCGGCTCGCCCGAGGGCTACGCGTTCCAGGACGACGTGCGCGGGGCGGTCGCCGAAGGCCCGCGGGGCATCGTGGTCGACGTCAGCGCGGTCCAACGCCTCGACAGCTCCGGCGTCGGCATCCTGCTCACGATCATGTGGTCCGCCTCGCAGGCGGGCACGAAGCTGATTCTCGCCGCGCTACCTGAAAGGATCGAAAAGATCCTGAGCGTCGCCGTGGCACTCGAACACATCGAGCACGCCCCGACCCTGAACGAGGCGCTGGCGCGACTCTAGGCGTGAGGTTCCGCCATGCGCGACGCGGCTTGGAGCAAGATCAGCGCCAGCTCGTCGAAGCCGCGCCGGAAACGTTGCGCGTCGATCCGCATCGCACGCATGGCGGTGAAAACAGCACCCGACCGGCTCTACAATGGAGTCAGGACGCCGATGGACACGTTTCGCCAATGCGTTTTCTTGCTCGCGGCACAGATCATCGTCGCCGCAGCGCTCACGGGTACCTACGCGATGGCCTGGGTGCGCCGAAGGGGCTCTCGCCGTGAGCGTGCCACCTGGTTCCGCGCCGCGCGGGCCATGCTGCGGCTGACTCCTGCAGCGGTCGCGCTGTTCCTCGGCGGGGCCGCGTGGATCCTGTGGTCCGATCTGGCGTTGCCCGACTTCGGTCTCGTTTGGTGGGTCGCTGCGACCACCCCGCTGACCGTCGGTACACGCTGGATGTTGCGCGCCGGTGAACTGCAGTCACGCGCGCGCGTCGTCCCCTGCCGGTTGCTGGCGCGTCAGGCCGGGTTCTTCTCCGCCGCGGGAGCGCTGCTCGGCCTCGGCGCGCTGTTCACCGTGCCCACGATCGATCCGGCCGTCTGGTTCCGGCCGGTCATCGCCGTCCTGCTGCTGCTCATCGGCCTCTCCAGCCTTCTGGGCGGCCTGTCCGGCAAACCGCGGCCGGCCGGCGCCATCGGGACGTTCCTCTGGCTCTCCGGCTGGGTCGTCGTGATCGATGCGACGCTGCCGTAAGGTTCAGCCGGGTTTATAGTCTGGGGGCCGTGAACCGAGACCCAGCGCTTGTGACAGAGCCCCACCCTTCCCCGCATCGCCTCGCCGGCGATCGATTGCTCGTCGTGGCTCTCGCCTGGGCCGTCGCCTCGTTCCTGATCCACGAGCTCTGCTCGCTGGACGTCTGGTGGCAGTTGGCCATCGGCGAGGACATCCTCCAGCATTTTCGCGTTCCGAACACCAACCTCTATTCCGTCGCCGCGCTCGATCGGCCTTACCACGATTCCCACTGGCTCTTTCAGGTGGTGTTGGCGCTGTTCCACCGCGCCGTGGGGCTGCCCGGCGCCGTGCTCCTCATGGCGATCGTGTGGGGACTCACCTTGACGGTCCTTTACCGTGAGGTCCGGGCCTTCATCAAGACGGCCGCGGCGACCCTGCTCGGGTTTCTCGTTCTGGGAGCTAGCGCTGAGCGGTTCCTGCCGCGACCGGAGCTCGTCACATTCGTCATGATCGTTTTGTTTTACTCCCGCTTGCGGCGCGGCCGGTTCGAGACCGCGGGCCAGATCGCGCTGCTGGTGTTGCTGCAGGTGATCTGGCTCAACAGCCACGGGCTGTTCGTCATCGGGCCGTTCATGGTCGGATGCTACTGGTTGGTCGAAGCCGTTTCGTTTCTTCGCAAACGCGCGAACCGTTTCAAATGGCTGACCGTCTCACTGGTCTCGATCTGCGTCTCCCTGCTGGTTACTCCGCACGGCCTGAGCGCCCTGCGGTACAGTCTCCTGCTCTTCAGCGAGGTCGGCTCGAACGCGCCGGAACACATGCGGCAGGTGAACGAGCTGAGCCCGGTCTTCGGAGCCGCGGCGACGGGCGGGTCGGCCGTTTGGTTCTTCATCGCGTTGCTGGCGCTCACCGTTCTCGGCGTCGCGCTCAACTTCAAGCAGGTCCCTTTCGCGAGGCTGTTGATCGTCGTGGGCCTGGGTTTCGCGGCGTTCAGCGGACGTCGAAACATCGTCTTGTTCGCGCTGGTTGCCGCGCCCTTCGCGGCCGAGAATCTCTCCGTCTTCATCACGCGGCTCGGCGCCGCACGCCGCGTACGGCTCGCGCTCAAATCACTCCTCGGCGCCATCCTGGTGGTGTGGAGCCTGTATC
>WVWW01000137.1:440-9300 GCA_011773795.1 Acidobacteriota bacterium | reverse complement strand
GACTTCTTTCCTCACGGGTTGAAGGATTTCGTGGAGCATAACGGAATCCAGGGACAGGTCTACAACACGAACCGGCTCGGCGGGTTCTACATGTACCACTTCTATCCGGACCGGCTTCCGTTTTCCGATGGCCGCTGGGAGGTTTACGGAAATGCCTTCTTCGAAGAGCGGCGGCGTGCGCTCGCGGACTACGCTGCCTGGAGAGAATGGGTCGCGGGTTACGGGGTCCGAGTCGCCTTGCTGCACCACACCTCCGGAGAGTCACGGATGCTGGTCCCGGCGCTTTACAACGACCCCGATTGGTCGCTCGTCTACTACGATTTCGCGGCATCGCTTTTCGTCAAGACGGACGCCGTCGGTCGATCGACTCCGATCACGTTTTCAGCGTCTTCAAGAATCTTGGACGCTGACGTTCGACCGGACAGCCGTTTCATCCTGAGCGCCTTCTACCGAAACCTGGGGCTGGATAGACTGCTGCTCGACAACCTCGAGCGAGTGCTGCCGACCGGCCACAACGCCCGAAACGTGCTACTCGAGATGGCCGGCATTCACCTGCGGCGAAGCGAGTTTGCGGAAGCGGAGCAACGCTTTCATCAAGTTCTCGAGATCGATGATCACCAGACCGACGCTCTGCGAGACCTTGCATTCATTACCTATAACGGCGGCCGCTACGACGAGGCGTTGGCCTACTCCTCCCGGGCCGTCGAGTCGAACCCCGGAAGTGTCGATCTACGCTTCAACCACGCTTTGATCCTGGTGGCCATGGGACGTGAGGCGGACGCCCGCGAGCAGTTGAACACCCTACTGAAGATCGATCCGGGCTACACCAAGGCCCGCCAACTGCTGGAACGGATGTGAGCCGCTCCGGACGTTCGAGTCCTTGGGCTTGTGGTTCCGCCGACACCGACCCGGCCGCTCCGAACCATGCGTCACCCGCATGACGCAAGAAGTAGGGAAGGTCGCCGTAGATGAAGACGGCGGAGACAACCACCAGGAGGGCCACCCGGATCGCCTCGCGAAACGGACCCAGCAAGAACCTCGCCGTGACGAGACAGGCGGGCACCAGCACGGGAAAGATGTAGCGGCCCTGCACGCCGAGAAACGGGGCGTGCGAGACGAGATAACCCGAGTAGAGGTACATGCCGGCCAGAAACACGAAGTAGGCCAGCGAAAGTCCGCCGAGGTAGACCCAACTCCGACCTGCACCACCCCAGGTGCATCCTCGAACCCAGAGAAGAAAAGCAGCCAGCAGTATCAGGTTGTACGGCAGCAGCGCGGACGGCGGCTTGAGCATCGAAACGTGTGCCTGGATACCGAAGATCGCGGGCTTCATACCCCGGCCCCAGATCAGGTCCATGTAGTCGAGCACCGGCAGCAGCTCCGGGTTCGACTCCTTGTAGGCCACCTCGTTGCGCAGCAGCCGGATTGCGTGATCGCGATCTCCGGCGTGGTCGATCTTGGTGGTCGCCCGGATCGCCTCGTCGAGCGTTGTCTCGCCGTCCCGGTACTGCGCGACGATCCAGTTGCGCGCGAAGATCCGGTTCTCCATGCACGCTTCCAAATCCAGCACCTGCTGGCACGCGGGAACCGGCTTGCCGTATCGCACCAGGTTGCCGCCGTAGAGCCACAGGTTGGCGGCAAGAACGACCAGGCCCACGATCGCCAGGGCCACCGTCGACGGCTTCCCGCTTCGAATCTCAACCACGAGGCCTCGGATGTCGGTCAAGATCCTGCCCCGGCGATCGAGGAGCAGAATCATCCCCAGAAACATCGCCAGGGGAAGGAAGCTCACCTTCGTCAGCGACCCCAGCAGCAGCCAGACCAGCAGGGCGAGGAGCTCGCGGGGTCGCCCCGACCGCAGGAAGCCGAAGAGAGCTGCGAGACCCGCGACGGCCAGTAGATTGGTCAGATTGTCATAGCTCACGGCGGCGCCGATAAAGGTGAACATCAGCGTGTTCGTGACCATGACGAGGAACAGGATGCGTGTGGGCCAGTCCTCGACGAGCCTTTGTGCAAGTCGGTAGGCAAGGAAGACCGTCATCATCGACAAGACGACGTTGATCAACCTCAGCCAAAGGGTGCCGTCAACGCCTGGTGGTCTCACCACGGACAGCTTGCCGAGCACGAAGTGGTACAGAAACGGGACGCGGGTCACCAGACCGAGCGGGTGAGATTCCTGCGTATCTTCGATGATGAACGGGGCGGAGGAGTACAGTTCGATGATGCCGACATGGGTCGGCTCGTCCGGAGGAACGCCCGGAGCGATGCTGACCGCGAAATACAGCAGCCNNTGGATACCTTCGGAGCCCTATTGTGCCCTAGCCTCTTGCGCCAGCGACAAAGTCCGGGTCGGTGGCCTGAGGAAGGGGGCCCGCTAGCTGCTAAACTGACCGTCTCTTGCCCCCGGGTAATCCTAGAACAATCCGAGGAACAGCATGTCCGACACGAGTATCGAGAAACTGGCGGTGATCGGCGCCGGCAACATGGGCAGCGGGATCGCGCAGAAGATGGCCACCGAGGGGTTCGACGTGACGCTCGTCGATCTGGACGACGAGAAGGTGCAGCGCGGGCTCGAGATCATCCGCACGACGCTCGCCGAGGGCGTCGAGCGAAAGATCTTCCGCCCCGAGCAGGTCGAGGCGATCCAGTCACGGATCCGCGGGACGGCCGACTGGTCCGACCTCGCCGACGTGGACCTGGTCGTCGAGGCGGTGTTCGAGGACCTCGACGTCAAACGCAATGTCTTCGAACGACTCGAGCAGGTCTGCCGTCCCGACGCCATCCTCGCGACGAACACGTCGTCGTTCCTCGTCTCGGATCTCGGCGACACCGCAAAACATCCCGAGCGTGTGCTCGGGCTGCACTACTTCTACCACCCGGCCAAGAACCGGCTCGTCGAGGTCGTCCCCGGCAAGCAAACGTCCGAGGCAGCCACGCGCGCCGCTTGGACGGTCCAGGAGCTGATCGGCAAGACGCCGATCGCGTCGGCGGACGCCTCGGGCTTCGTCGTCAACCGTTTCTTCGTGCCGTGGCTCAACGAGGCGGTGCGGCTGCTCGAGGAAGGCGTCGCCGACATCGCCACGATCGAGTGGGCGGCGCAGAAGACCTTCGGCGTCGGCATGGGTCCGTTCGAGCTGATGAACGTGACCGGCGTGCCGATCGCGCTGCACGCCGCGACGACGCTGGGCGAGCACTTCGGCCCGCTCTACGCACCTTCCGACCGGCTGGCCGAGCAGGTCGCCTCGGGCGATCCCTGGCCGCTCGACGGCGAGGCGGACGAGGCGAAGCTCCAGACGGTCGCCGATCGCATGCTCGGCGTGGTGTTCTACGTCGCGACCGCCCTGGTCGACGAGGGAGTGAGCTCGATCGAGGACACCGACATCGGCGCACGTGTCGGGTTGCGCTGGCCCAAGGGTCCGTTCGAGCTGATCAACCGGCTCGGCACCGCCGCGGCGCTCGACCTGGTGAAGGGCGTCACCGCGCGTTGGGAGCTCGCCGTCCCGAAGCTGCTCGCCGAGCAGGCCACCTCCGGGGAACCGTTCCACTTCGAGCTCGTGCGGCGGACGACGCGTGACGGCATCGCCACGTTGACCATCAACCGACCCGACGCGATGAACGCACTTAACGAGGCCGTCGTGGGCCAGCTCCACGAGGCCTTCAAGGCCGCCGCCGCTGACGACGCGGTGTCCGGCATCGTGATCGCGGGCGCGGGCAAGGGCTTCATCGCCGGCGCCGACATCCGGTTCTTCGTGCGCAACCTCGATGCGGGGGATCTCGATCGAATCCAGTCGTTCACGGTGGACGGTCATGAGCTGCTGCACGACTTGAGCCACTGCGACAAGCCGGTCGTCGCGCGGTTGCACGGGTTGGCGCTCGGCGGCGGGCTCGAGCTCGCGCTGGCGTGTGACCGCATCGTGGCCACGCCCAAGGCGGTCGTCGCGTTTCCCGAGACCGGCATCGGCATCTACCCGGGTCTCGGCGGCACCCAGCGCACGCCGCGCCGGGTGGGTACGGGCCTGGCCAAGTGGTTGATCTACACCGGTCAAATGCTGCCCGCCGAACAGGCGCTCCAGATCGGGCTGGTCGACGCGGTCGTCCCCTACGAACGGCTCGACGCGACGATCGCCGACATGATCGCGACGGGGATCGAGGATCGCCAGCGAGGAGAGACACCCGAGCCGTGGCAACCGCTGGAAGAACTGTTCGATGATCACGCCGTGGAATCGCTGCGGAGCGGCGGGGTCGAGGTCGACGACGAGAAGCTCGCCAAGGCGGCCAAGAAAGTCCGATTCAAGGCACCGTTGGCCCTGCGTATCGCCGAGAAGCTGATCGACGCTTCCGCCAGAACCGAGCTGGACGCGGGGTTGAGGATGGAGCTCGATCACCTCCATGAGATCTTCTCGACCGAGGACGCCTACGAGGGGCTGTCCAGCCTGGGCCGGCGGCGGCCCGAGTTCAAGGGACGCTAGAGCTTGAATCCGAACAAGCCCAGCCTGCTCGATTCGATCGTCGAGGGGTTCGCCGGGCTGCTGGACGCGCTGGGACTCAACGGCAAGCGTCTACTTTGGAAGTGGCGTCAGAAGCGTTTCAACCTCGGCGAGCAGGGTCTCAAGACCGAGATGGCTTGGCGCGCCGCCAAGGCACAGCACAAGATGTGCCGCGAGTGTCGGGCTCTCGTCGACCGCGCCGCAAAGACGTGTCCCGAGTGCGGCGCAACGCTCAAGGGTGTGAGCACGCCCGGTCTCTCGCGTAGTTTCGCGAACATGTTCCCCGGCGTGACGGCGGTGACCGGGCTGATCCTGCTCGCCAACGGGTTCGTCTTTCTCCTGTTGATGATGGCCCACGCGAAGGCGGACATCGGCTTCGGCCTGTTCCGCAGCTTCGACTGGGAGCTGATGGTCCGCTTCGGGGGCGGATTGAGCGTCCCCTACCCGATGGCCGACGGAACCGTCACGGGTGGTGAGTGGTGGCGGCTGGTCACCGCGATCTTCATCCACGCCAGCATGATGCACTTCTTCTTCAACAGCTTCCTGCTGGTCCAGCTCGGCCCGCTCGTGCAGGAGATCTACCGCTCGCGGTTCTGGGTCATTTATCTGCTGTGCGGGTTGTGCGGCAGCATGGCCAGCCAGCTGACCCGTCCGGTAATGTCGATCGGGGCCTCCGGGGCGATCATGGGGCTGATCGGGCTGCTGCTCGTTCACGGGCTACGCAACCGCAGCCAGCTCGGTCAGGCGATGAAGTCGCTGTTGATCCGGCTGATCCTCTACACGGTCGTGCTGTCACTGGTGTTCAGCATCGATCACCGAGCGCATGCGGGCGGGTTTTTCTGCGGTGCGTTCCTCGCCTACGTGCTTCCGGGAGGTGAGATCCCCAGATCGTCGGCGTGGATCTGGAACGTGTTCTCCGTCCTCGGCGTCCTGCTCGTTCTCGTCGCCTTCGGGATGGTCGGCGGGCTCGGCAAATTCTTCTAAAACGGCCAAATCTCAACGCTGTTGGATTCGGTTTTCGGCGGACCTAACTTAGACGGGACGCGAAAAAGACGCGTCGTTTTTCGGTAGAATCCGATTCGGGGACCGACATGCTTTTGCTGCCCGCGGGCAGCTCGAGGAGTTCGAAGATGCGTCAGATGAAGACAGTCCTGGCCCTCGCACTGGTGATCTCGTTGAGCGGCTGCGCCGCGCTCACGGGCGGTGAGGACGGCTACACGACGGAGCGCGACAAGACGAAGAAGGGCGCCGCGATCGGCGCCGGCGCCGGCGCGGTGCTGGGCGCGGTCCTCGGCGAGGGCGAGCTCGACGAGATCCTCGCGGGCGCGGCGATCGGCGCGGGCGTCGGCGCCGGCGTCGGGGCCTACATGGACGCCCAGCAGGAGAAGCTCGCGAACATCCCGGGGACGACCGTGGAGCGTGTGGGCGAGGACATGCTGCTCGTGCACTTCGACAGCGACGTCCTGTTCGCGGTCAACTCGGCGACCTTGAACTCGCAGTCGATGTCCGCCCTCGACGAGGCCGCGGCAGTCATGGTCGAGTACCCGAAGACCGCGATCGTCAGCCAGGGGCACACCGACTCGACGGGCAGCGAGGAGCACAACCAGGGGCTCTCCGAGCGGCGCGCCCAGTCGGTGGCGAACTACCTCGTGGCCCGCGGGCTCGACGGAAACCGGATCGCCTCCATGGGCTACGGCGAAGCCCACCCGATCGCCAGCAACGACACCGCGGCCGGTCGCAGCCTCAACCGCCGCGTCGATCTGTTGCTGAAGGCGAAGGCCCGTTAACGGGTTTCTTCCGAAGCTGAATCGAACGCCCGGGCGACTTCCGCGTGGAGTCGCTCGGGCGACACCGCCCCCGCCAGCAGGCCGGCGATCGTGCCGTCGGAACGAATGATGTACGTGGACGGCAGCGTCTGGTAGGTGTAGCGCTTCTCCAGCTCCTTCGCCGCCTCGACGTCGACCCACAGGATCGGAAGCGTCAGCTCCTTACGGGCGACCATGGTCAGCACGCCCTCGGGGCCGGCGCCGTACTCGTCGGCCGCCATCCCGATCACCTTCACCTTCCCGGCGTCGACCATCTCCTGCAGGATCGGCAGCTCCTGCCAGCAGGGGTTGCACCACGACGCCAGGAAGTTCACCAGCACGCCGCCCTCGGCGTATTCCTCGCTGAGCGTGATCTTCTCGCCGAAGGTCGTGCTGGCCGGGTTGATGTCCTCGAACGTGAAGTCCGACGCCAGCTCGTCCGCCACGGTGGGCAAGACGAACAGGGAGGCGAGCAAGAGAGTCTGGACGGTGCGTTTCATGGGTTTCCTATCGGCAGCGAATGCCGCGGGTGACACCTTATGCTAGCCGCGCTCGCCGGGCGGCGCCATCTAGGGGGCGACCGTCAGGGCAACGCGGAAGTCCTGTCGCCGGTAGAGGCACGGTCCCTTCTCCCCCTCGCAGACGTAATAGAGCGCATAGACCGGCAGTTCGGTCGTTCTCGCTCTCTCGGGCGCCTGGACCTCGAACTCGATGCGTCGCGGCTCGTCGCTGACCGGCTCGGGCGGGACAGGTCGCTCGATCCGACGCCGGTCGACGCTCCAGCCGTCGGGCGGATCGATCCACAACGTCATCCCGCCGGCCTCGTTGTTCCAGTGCGCGCGGGCGCCGCGCGGACGGANNTCACGCGGTGCGGAACGACCGTCGCGTGCGCCGCGACGAACTTGCCGTCGTCACGGATCGTCTTGTTCCCGGGATCGGGCTCGCCGCCTTTCGGTAGTGCGGCGTCGAAGCTCCGTATCGGCCGCGCGATCTCGGCTCCGCCGGGCTCGGCGATCAGGTTCGCGGGTGTCTCACCCCTTGCCTCGAGCTCCGCGCGTGCCGTCGTGACCCAGTCGTAGAACGGGTAGGGCTTGTCCAGCCGCGGCCCGTACTGCTGGATCCGCCGGCGCCAGATGTACTGGTTGGGATCCGCCGCGACGGCCTGGCCCCAGCGCTCGACGGCGCGCTCGAAATCGGCGGGATCACCCGCGCCTTCGTCGTAGCGCCGGCGATACAGCACGCCGAGCTCGAAGGCCACGCGCCCGACGTCGACACCGGCCGCGAGCCGTTTTTCGAACGCCGCGATGACCGTGTCGCGCTCCTCGAGGTTGCCCCAGACGGCGGGGTCGGGTTGGGCGGCCGATCTCGTTCTCGGGCGCGGCTCGGGCGGCGGTTCGGCGAGGAACTCCTCGACCAGCTCTTGCACGTTGCCGCGCCCGACGCGGTGGCGGATGAATCCGTTCTCGTCGATGAGCAGCGTGATCGGGACGACGTTGACGTCGAGCCGGTTGAGCGAGTCGATCATGATCGGCCAGTCGAGGCCCTGCCACTGCAGGTACAGCCGCGCTCGATCGGGATGTTGCTCTTGAATCAGACCCACGTTGACCAGACGGCCGTCGTCGCTGAACTGCTCGGTCGCGTCGTGCCACCCGGGCACGTGCCTGCGGCAGCCCGCTCACCAGGAGGCGAAGACGTGCAGGACGACCTTGCGTCCGCGGAAGTCGGCGATGGATAGCGGCTCGCCCGACTCCAGCGACGGCAGGACGAGCGCGGGGAAGGACTGGCCTTCCTTCAACTCGGTCGAAGCCGTCGTGGGCAGCGAGGCCAGGAGTATCGCGGCGCAGAGCGAGATCGTGCAGACCGTCATGCCTCATAATACCGTGCCGCGAACGGCGTTATTCCCCGGCGGGGACGGAGCATCGGGTATGAGCAAGATCCCACCTTTCGACACGTTCCTGGGCACCGAGTTCGCCCTCGACGACGACGGCCAGGTCGTGGCGAGCCTCGAGCTGCAGCCGCACCACCTCAACCTCCGCGGCGTCCCCCACGGCGGCGTGATGACGTCGCTGCTCGACTCGGCGCTGGGCGCCGCGGTGGTGCGCTCGATCCCCGAGGAGTGGTGGTGCGCCACGACGTCGCTGTCGACGCAGTTCATCGGCGGCGTGCGCGAGGGCACGCTGATCGCTCGTGGCCGTGTCGTCCGGCGCGGCCGCAGCATCGCGTTCGCCGCGGGCGAGGTGCGCGACGCGGAGGGCAAGCTGCTGGCGAGCGCGACGGGGACCTGGCACCTGTGGCCCTTCAAGCCCGGAACCACGCCTGCAGGCGGGCCGTGGGTGCGGTTGCGCGGGCGTCCCGAGACGATTCCCGTGGGCAAGATCCTCTGCATCGGCCGCAACTACACCGAGCACGTCGCCGAGATGGGCTACGAGGAAGACGCCCCTCCCGTGCTGTTCTTCAAGCCGCCGAGCGCGTTGCTCCACGACGGCGGCACGTTGCAGCTGCCGGACGGTGGGGGCACGGTGCACCACGAGGTGGAGCTCGTCGTCGTGATCGGGAAACAGGGCCGCG
>WVWW01000137.1:0-352 GCA_011773795.1 Acidobacteriota bacterium | reverse complement strand
GTGGCCAAGGGTTTCGACGGCTCGGCGCCTGTTTCGGACATCGCTCCGGCCGACGACATTGGGGATCCGTCGAAACTGGAGATCAGACTCGACGTCAACGGCGAGACGCGCCAGCACGGCAACACGTCGCAGATGACGCGCTCCGTGGCCTCGATCATCGCTCACGCCTCGCGCTGGATCACGCTCGAGCGCGGCGACCTGATCTACACGGGGACGCCCGCCGGGGTGGGGCCGGTGGTCTCGGGCGATCGGATCGAGGCGAGTGTCGAGAAGATCGGTGCGTTGCGGATCGAGGTGGCGTGACAGGGTTCGGGACGGCTCCGAGGGAAGGCGACAATCGGCCCCGTTCCGC
>WVWW01000072.1:7010-15928 GCA_011773795.1 Acidobacteriota bacterium | reverse complement strand
CAACGCCAGGATGCCCAGCAGCATCAGCACCGAGCCCGCGAGCGTGTAGATGAAGAACTTGACCGCCGCGTAGATCCGGCGCTCGCCGCCCCAGACGCCGATGATGAAGTACATCGGCACCAGCATCACTTCCCAGAAGATGTAGAACAGGAAGAAGTCGAGGGCGACGAACACGCCCAGCATGCCGGTCTGCAGCAGCAGCATGAAGACGTAGTACTCCTTGACCCGCTTGGTGATTCCACTGAAGGAGGCGACGACCGCGATCAGACCGAGGAGCGTCGTCAGCAGGACCATCAACATGGAGATCCCGTCGACGCCGACGATGTACTTGACACCGATCGAGTCGATCCAGTTCACCTCCTGAACGAAACGGAAGCCGAACGCGTCCTTCGCGGCGCTCTCCCAGCCGATCCACAGCGGGAGCGCGAGCACAAAATCGAGGCCTGCAACGGCTGCAGCAAAGCGCGCGATCGTCTGCTTGCTCGACTCGCGCATCGCGATGAGGATGATCAACGCGCCCGCCATCGGGAGGTAGGTGATGACGTTGAGCAGGTGCTCGCCGAACGGATTCATCGGATCGGGTCCTCTCGCCGTTTGGGCATCGCCGGAGGGCGGATTCTAGCAGCACCCGCGCCCCGACCGACACCGCCGCTCGGAGCCCGCCGTCAGCCTGCGGGTTCGACGACGATCCGGACCCCGCGCTCCTCGACCGTGACCGCGAAGAGACGGAAACGGGAGCGCAGCGATCGTCTCGACATCTCGGCGGATGTCTCCGTCTTCGTCGACGGATCACGCCTTTGCACCACGCGGGCGAAATCGGCTGCAAAACGTGCGGCATCGGCCGCCGAAGCCCAGCGGGTCTCCCAGACGGTGACGCCGTCATCCGGGGAGCGTTCCCAGCGCGTTAGCCGATCACCGGCCCACCCGCGGGCGGCCCCGGACCGACCGGTCCAAACGGAAACCAGCGATTCCACGCCGTATTGCCCCAGGCGATCGGTGTCCGTGAGCGTGAAGCCCTCACCCGGAGACTCCGCTTCGGGCCAGTCCAGCCGGGCCGCGGGTGCATCGGGCGACAACAGCTCGTGCGTGGTTCGCGGCGGGGGCCGGTGGAAGACGTCCCAGCCGGCGGCACGCCAGCGCTCGATCGCGAAGTCGTACCCCCGCTCGTAGACGAAGCTGAGCAGCATGGCGTCGAGCGGGGTGGCCCGCTGCACCGCCTCGGGGATCAACCGACCCTCGAGAAAGTCCCCGGGACCCACCGGACCGGTCAATACCGTTCGCGCCAGACCCACGCCCTGAAACAGGAAGTACAGCGAAACCAGATTCGCCTCGCCCTCGGCCCACGCGCTGGCCGCGAGCAGCTCGTCCGTCGTCGGGCGAACCGAATCGTGACCGCGACGTTCCAACTGGCGCAGGTGAATCAGGTAGTGCGCCAGCAGAGGCTCGTCCGGACGGACGCCCGTCGTCAGAAGAAAGTCACCGGGCGGCGGGTCGGCCGGATCGTCCGATCGATCCTGCGCAGCATCCCTATCGGGACGGAACTCGTGAACGCCTCCCTGTCCGTCGGGGACGTAGATCGCTTCGTCGGTCTCGACGCCGTAGTCCTCGTCGGTGAGCAGTCGAGGAGACACAAGAACGCGTTTTCCGTCGACGTCGAGATCGATCCCCGGCAGATCCTGCGCGAGCGCCAGCCACAGCAGTTGCGGCGACGCGGGCCCGCCGAAGCCGATGTCGTTCCAGGCGCGACCCCTGGCTTCGAGCCGCTGCGGTCCGACGGCGCGGTAGGCCCGTGCTTCGGCCACGACCGTGGCCATCGCTTCGGGGCTGCGGATCGCGACCGGGTCGCGATCGAACGCCTCGCCGCGCACCTGCGCGAGTCGCTCCGAGATACGACGCACCGAACGCGACAGCTGGGTGTCGGGTCCGTCGTTGGGTCGGGCCGGCTCCGGGGCAGGAGGATCGTCCTGCGGGGCGATCATCGCCGCGCCGAGCAGACCGGCCACGATGAACCGGATCACAGCGCGGGATCCGAGTGGATGATCAAGACGTCGCCGCGTGCCAGCTTCTCCTCGGCCGCACGCCCGCCGGCGATCTCCAGGACGTAGCGCGCTGCAACCATCGGCTCCATGCTCGGGCAGGCGCCGTCGGCGGGACAGGGTTGCGCGTCGGCGACGATCTCGAGCACGCGGAACTGCTCGTCCAGCCAGATGATGTCCAGCGGAACGCGGCAGTTTTTCATCCAGATGCCGTGGCGTTCGGTCGCCTCGAACAGGAACAGCATGCCCTCGTTCTTGCCGACCTCCTCGCGGAACATGTAGCCGACCATGCGCTCTTGGGGAGTCGCCGCGATCTCCAGCGTGAACTCCGTTCCTGACGGGAACACGGCCACCGCCCATTCGGGGGCTTCGGATGCCGTGGTCGGGACGACCGCGAGCAATGCACCCACGAGCACGACACGAAACATCAGAAGGGTCCCTCGTTGAACGGATCGGAAACGAAATTGCCGTTGACCACGATGAAATCGGTGCCGATTCCCTCGCCGCCACGACGACCGTCGCCACCGAAGCAGGACAGACGGTAGCCGTTCTTGAGCCGCTCGTAGTGCAACGGCCGGCCCCACGGATCGATCGGGGCTTCGGCCAGCATCCTCGGCATCAGATCGTCCAGACTGTCGGGGTAGCGGCCCTTGCGCCAGCGGTAGCTCTGAACCGCGCGCGCCGTCTTCACCATCAGGTCACGTGCGGAGCGCGAGGGGAAACTGTCGACCGAATGCGAGAGCCCACGAAGAAACGTGATCCGTTCCTCCGCGTTGGTCGCGGCCTGGGTCGAAGGGAAGCGGTCGACGATCTCGGTGTACAACGCGATCGCTTCCTCGAACCGTTGTGTCTCGACGGCAGCGACAGCCTCGTCTGCCAAACGTTGCGCTTTAGTTTCGTCGTTCGCGCACGCGACGACGAAGACGAGCGCGAAACACAAACACAACGACACTGCCGTTGGCAAGTGCTTGTTGAAAAAAAAATTCGTGCACGTCGCAGCCAAACCGTTGACTTCGGCAACGGTGCGTTCGATAATCGATCGGTCTTCGGGCAGAGCCTTCATCCGGCGTTTTTCCTCAGAGCGCGGCGACGTTTCGAAGCGGCACGGTCGTTTCAATTTATAAATGATGGCGCGTTCCAGGGCAAACGAGATTGCCGAGTTGGTCTCGTGTTTGGGGAGTCGGTCACGGGGACGTGCCGACTCCGCGCGAGCCCGCCTCTCGATCATCGGCGCACGTGGCGTCGAGGCAATGATCGAGGCGCTCGAAGGCACGAATAACCGCGTAAGAGCGCGCGTCATGCCCTTGTTGGCCGCGATCGGAGATCCGCGTGGCCGCGAGCCCCTGATCGCGATGTTGCTCGACCGAAACGCGCGCATGCGCCTGATCGCGGCGCGGTGCCTGGCACGTTTTCCTTCTCCCGATTCAGTGGCCGCACTCGAAAGGACGCTGAAAAACGAGAAGCGGCGCGACGTGCGCATCGCGGCGGTGCACGGGCTGGTCGAGCAGTACACGGGCGGGCAGGACGGCGCGATCCGGCGCGTCCTGGATGTACTTTTGGACTCGGAAGAGCACTGCGACGTTCGCGTTGCCGCGTTCTCGTTGTTGCGCACGCTCCGGTTGAACCAGCGCCGCAGCATCGTGCGCCGGTTGTGCGCGGATGAATCGGCCGTCGTGCGGCAGCACGCGCTCAATTTCGCCGCGAGCCCGCCGCCGAGCGCGGTCACGTCGCCCGCAGAGATGCAAGCGTGGCTCGAACGCCTCGGCGAAGACGACTACGCGGTGTGGAACGAGTCGGTTCAGCGGTTGAGCGCCTGCGGCGCCGAGGTCATCGATCCGCTGGTGGACACGATGCGCGTACACGCCGAACGCCCCGAATACTGTACCCGTGCCGGGATCGTCCTCAAGTCCTTGGGGCCACGCCGCGGACGCGCGCTCGGTCAGGCGCTGGAGCGCGTGGTCGAACCGCTCCCGCTGCAGACGCTGGTCGAAGTGATTGGCGCGCTCGGCGAAAAGTCTCTGATTTACCGCTTGAAGGACTTGATCGACCGCCTTGCCGAATACCCGTGCAGCGAGAACCGGTTCGACCCGTGTCTTCGGGTCCGCGCCAAGGCGCACGTCGAGCTCGCGCGGATCGGCAGCCGTGTCGCCATTTCGGATCTCCGCGAGGCACTCAACAGCACTCGGGGGCCGACGGACTTCGACATGCTCTCTGCGGTGGCCAAGATCGGTAAACGCGACGAGCTTCCGTTGCTGCTGAGGGCCTGGCGACGCGAGGACGAGTTCACGCGGCGGAAGATCGGCGAGGCGGTGCGTTCGATCATGAGGCGCGAGCGCATCCGCCGAAACGCCAGAATCCTGCAGACTTTGTCCGCCGAGGAGCGGGCGGCCCTGGTCGACATCCTGCCCCCGGCAGGCTCCCGTCCACGCCGCGTCCGGGCACAAAAACGGGGCTAGGTGCATGCCCCGGGCGGGCATGCTATTTTTCCCACGCTTTTTTTGCCCCGGGAGTGGTTCATGCTGAACATCCTGTTGACCCTGTTGCACATCGCCGTGGCGCTGTTCCTCATCGCCGTGGTGCTGCTGCAGACCGGCAAGCGCGCCGATCTGGCCGGCGCTTTCGGTG
This sequence comes from Acidobacteriota bacterium, assembly GCA_011773795.1. Classification (GTDB taxonomy): domain Bacteria; phylum Acidobacteriota; class Polarisedimenticolia; order Polarisedimenticolales; family Polarisedimenticolaceae; genus WVWW01. The sequence goes on along the minus strand of WVWW01000072.1, from coordinate 11,267 downwards.
GCGGCGGCAGTCAGACCGCGTTCGGTACCCGCGGCGCCGCAACAGCTTTGTCGAAGATGACCACCGCGGCGGCCGTCGTGTTCATGCTCACGTCGATCGCCCTGTCGATCGTCTCGTCACGATCGAGAGGCTCCTCCGACAGTGTTCTCGAGCAGGTTCCGGCCACGCAGACCGCCCCGGCCGAGACCGGTGACGAGACGGGCCTCCCGGCCCTGCCGCCGATCGACGATCCGGGGGCGACCGACGACTCGTCGTCGGAGGGTACGGACGACACGCCCGATCCCGCCGACGGAAACTAATCCTCGTGCCGAAGTGGTGGAATTGGTAGACACACCGTCTTGAGGGGGCGGCGGGGGCAACCCCATGGGAGTTCGAGTCTCCCCTTCGGCACCAAAAGCCCGGCACTCCTTGGCTAGCAGGTTCTCCGCACTCACGTAGCCTTTGCAGTCGAGTGCACTCCGTTGGAGCCAATTAGAAGCGCCGGCGAGTCGTCCGACTACCAGTCCCGGTAGTACGTCCCGTCCAGCGCTTTCTTGTCCGACAGGCTGTAGACGTCGTAGACGTTCTCGCCGCCCCAGGAGTCGCTGTCCCAGTCGTCCTGGTAGGAGCGCAGGCCCCAGCTGGCCTCGCCCGTGATCGGGTCGATCGGCTCACGCAGCAGGAACTTGAGCACCTGGCCCTCGGTGGTCTCGCCGAACGAATCGTCGACCCGGGTGCCGCCCGCGAGATTGCCCGAGCTGCCCTGGTTGAACAGCGGATCCGAGACCGTGACGCCTTCGATCAGCGTCTCCAGATCCGGGGGGTACCCCATCTGGTCGACGTCCTCGAGTAGGATGCGGCCCTCGTCGGTGTACTTCTTGTAGAGGTCGATCGCGTCGCGCATCTGCTGCAGCGTGACGCGAAGCTTGGTTTCCTTACGCCGCTTCTGATCCCATGTGTACAGCGGCACAGCGATGCTAGCCAGGATGACCAGCACGGTCGCCGCGACCATCATCTCGATGTAGGTGAAACCGGACTCCGCGCCCGATCGGCGTTTGAACATGCAGCGCACCTCGTGGATCACGGATATGATACGAGGTTCCCGAACAAGGCGTCTAACGGCCTCCGGGCCCATTTCGGACTTGCTAGCATAGGCCCCAACGCCCGATGGAGGTTTTTTCCATGCCCGACAAGAAGACGCCCGCCGAAGGCCTCGACTCCCTACTCGAAGAAAACCGGACGTTCGACCCACCCCCCGGCTTCGTAGAAGGCGCGGTGGCGTCCGACCCGACGATTTACGAGACCGCTAAGGCAGATCCCGTCTCCTTCTGGGAAGGGTTCGCGAACGAGCTCGAGTGGGCCGAGCGCTGGGACAAGCCGGTCGAGGGTGAGGGACCGGACATGCGCTGGTTCGTCGGCGGCAAGATCAACGCCTGCGTCAACTGCGTCGACCGGCATGCGGCCGGAGAGCGTGCGCATAAGACGGCCTTGATCTGGGAGGGTGAGCCCGGCGAAGAGGTCCGCTGGACCTACGCGGAACTGGCCAAACAGGTCAACAAATTCGGCAGCGCGCTACGCACGCTGGGCCTGGGCAAGGGCGACCGCGTGGCCATCTACATGCCGATGGTCCCCGAGGCGGTCGTCGCGATGCTCGCCTGCGCGCGCATCGGCGCGATCCACTCGGTGGTCTTCGGCGGCTTCTCCTCGGAGTCGCTTCGCGACCGCATCGAGGATGCCGGTGCGAAGGCGCTGATCACGTCGGACGGTGGCTGGCGTCGAGGCAAGGAGGTCCCGCTCAAACGGTTCTCCGACGAGGCCCTGGCCGACACGCCGACGATCGAGCACGTCATCGTGGTCAAGCGCGGCGAGTTCGCGTGCGCGATGCAGGACGGCCGCGACCACTGGTACCACGAGTTGATGGAAGCGGCGGAGAACCCCTGCTCGCCCGAGATGATGGACTCCAACGATCCGTTGTTCATCCTCTACACGTCGGGCACGACGGGCAAGCCGAAGGGCATCGTGCACTCCACGGGCGGCTACCTGACCGGTGCCTACGCGACCACCCGCTGGGTCTTCGACCTCAAGGACGACGACGTGTTCTGGTGCACCGCGGACATCGGGTGGATCACGGGCCACTCGTACATCGTGTACGGCCCGCTGGCTGCCGGGGCGACCATCGTGATTTACGAGGGCGCGCCCGATTGGCCGCAACGCGATCGTTTCTGGAAGATGTGCGAGCGGCTCGGCGTGACGGTCTTCTACACCGCACCGACCGCCATCCGCGCGTTCATGAAGTGGGGCGACGAGTGGCCCGACGGCTGCGACCTGTCCAAGCTGCGCCTGCTCGGCACCGTCGGCGAGCCGATCAACCCCGAGGCCTGGACGTGGTACCACCGTCATATCGGCGGCGAGCGCTGCCCGATCGTCGACACCTGGTGGCAGACGGAGACCGGTCAGATCCTCATCACGCCCCTGCCCGGGTTGATCTCGACCAAGCCGGGTTCGGCGACGAAGGCGTTCCCCGGCGTCGACGCCACGATCCTCGACGAGGCCGGGACGGAGGTCCCCGTCGGCGGAGGCTACCTGGCGATCCGCGGCGGCTGGCCGGCGCGCACGCTGGGCATCTGGGGCGACGAGCAGCGCTTCATCGACACCTACTGGAGCAAGTGGGACCGCAACACCTACTTCCCCGGCGACGGCGCCAAGCGTGACGAGGACGGCTTCTTCTGGATCCTCGGCCGCGTCGACGACGTGATCAACGTGTCGGGCCACCGCATCGGCACGATGGAGGTCGAGTCGGCGCTCGTCGACCACGAGGCGGTGGCCGAGGCGGCGGTGATCGGCGTGCCCCACGAGATCAAGGGCACCGGAATCGTGGCGTTCGCGAGCCTACGCGACGGGTTCGAGCCGAGCGACGATCTCGCCGCGGCGATTCGCGCGCACGTCGGAGAGAAGATCGGCGCGATCGCACGGCCCGAATCCGTGTTGTTCGCCGCCGACCTGCCCAAGACCCGCTCGGGCAAGATCATGCGCCGGCTGCTGCGCGACATCGCCGAGGGACGCGCGCTCGGCGACACGACGACGCTCGCCGATCCCGCGGTCGTGGAGACGTTGCAGAAGAAGTACGAGGCCGAGGCGGGCGACTAGCCCACGGTCGCGGCCTTCCGCAGCGTCTCCTTGAGCGGCTTACCCGCTTTGAAGGCAGGCGCTTTCGTTGCGGGGATTTCGAGGGCGGCACCGGTGTGCGGGTTGCGTCCGACCCGGGCCTTGCGCGCGCGGGCCTCGAACGTCCCGAAGCCGCTGATCGCGACCTTGCCCCCTTGAACCAATTCTGCGGCGATCAGCCCTACCGCCGGGTCGGGATCGAACACCGCGTCGACCAGGGTTCGCGTTTCCCGTAACGACATTCCGGTCTTTTGCGCGACGCGTTCCACCAGTTCGGCTTTATTCATGCTTGCCACTCCTTATCAGCCGTCACGCCTTCTTACCGCGCATGGGCGCTCCGGCCGTTCATCGCTTGACTCAAGACACCAGCCGTAGTTCCTCCAACGCGGTTCGAATGACGTAAATCCGGATGTTGTTGTCGTCTTTGTCGACGGGGAAGAAGAAAAAGCCTTGATTGTCCGCGTCGGCGCCCTCGCCGAGGACGCCCCACACTTCCTCGCCGTCTTTGAACTTCACGATCGCTCGGCGGTCGGCGGCATGAGCTTCGGCAAACTGCTTGCGGGCAACGAAATCGCGATTGCCGATGTAATCCCGTACGTAGAAAAGGGCTTTCATTTCGTCCGACACGATCCTCACGGGCACCCCCCCGCCTTCCGCGGGAAGCATGTGAAACGTCTCACTTGCCGGGTCGAAGTCGTGCGTCATTCCCTTGTAGATGGTCCCGTCTTTCATGTGAGCGACGACNNTAACCGCAAAAAAGTCCGATTCGCAATCAATTCCGGGGAGAGGCCCCAAGGGCCGGATCGCGAAGGCCCGCCTCGGCGAATCCGCGTGCACGTAGCAGGCATGCGTCGCACTCCCCGCAGGGCTGCCCGGATGCATCCGGAATGTAGCAGGAGAGGGTCCGCGCGAGGTCGATCCCCAGTTCGTGGGCGCGGGACGCGATTTGCGCCTTGGTCATCTTCATCAACGGGGCATGAACCCGCCACTCCACCCCCTCGACGCCCGCGCGGGTTGCCAGCCGCGCCAGGGCCTCGAAGGCGCGGATGAACTCGGGACGGCAGTCCGGGTAGCCGCTGTAGTCCAGCGCGTTCACCCCGATGAACAGGTCAC
>WVWW01000072.1:0-6996 GCA_011773795.1 Acidobacteriota bacterium | reverse complement strand
GGTGTTCCTCGCCGGAACATAGGTCGACGGGATCCCCTCCCCGATCTCCCGCTCGTCGCCACCCTGTCTGACCGGGATCGAGTCGTCGGTCAATGAGGAGCCGCCCAGAGCCGCCAGATCGATGGTCATCACGCGGTGCTGCACGATGCCGAGCGCCGCGGCAATCTCGGTCGCCCGCCGGATCTCGATGGAGTGTCGTTGGCCGTAGTCGAGCGTCAGGGCGTGGACGTCAAAACCGTCGTCCCGCGCCATGGCGGCGGTTACCGCGGAGTCCATCCCGCCGGAAAGCAATACCACCGCCGGCCTCGCGACCACGTCAGACGCCCTCCTCGACGCCCGGCCAGAGCGTCTTGTGCATCTGCAGCTGGACGCGGACCGGCAAGCGGTCTTCCAACACCCAACGCGCCATCTGACCCGGGTCGAGCACGTCGTGGACCGGGGAGAACAGCACCGCCGCACGACGGTGAAGCTCGCGATCGCGGACCTGCTCCGCGGCCCACTCGTAGTCGCCTCGATCGGTCAGGACGAACTTCAGCTCGTCGCCCTCCCGCAGCTGCTCGAGGTTTTCCCAGCGATTGCTCCCCAGTTCTCCGCTGCCGGGGCACTTGACGTCGACGATTCGGCGGACCCCGGGTGGAACCCGGTCGATCGGAAGACTGCCGCCGGTCTCCAGCAACACGGTGTGGCCCGCATCCATCAAGGCTTGCATCAGCTCGTGAACGTCGTCCTGGAGCAAAGGCTCCCCACCGGTGATCTCGACCCAGTCGCAGCCGTAGCTGCGGACGCACTCCACGACCTCCTCCACCGTCATCGAGGAGCCGCCGTGGAAGGCGTAGGCCGTGTCGCACCAGACGCAGCGGAGGTTGCAGCCGGTCAGGCGCACGAAGACGCAGGGCCGGCCGGCGTGGGTCGACTCCCCCTGGATCGAATGAAAGATCTCGGTCACCCGCAGCATGCCGGGCATTCTATCGAGCCCTACCCCCGACCGCCCGAACTGACGCTGGTTGTCATGTGGGCGCCGCAAATTTGGCCGTCCGACTGGTCGGAAGATGGGCTTTCCGGGTGGTTTTTTGAACATGTCGATGCGGAACGCCCTTTGCATCAGACAGCGCCGGGGGCGGTGCGTGCACGGCCGCGCTCGAGGGAAAAGACCGTGACGGTTCTCGAATCGACCTGGCAGTTCTTCGAAGGCAACCCCGTCCTCGCGGGAATGATCGGGATGGCGTTGGTCGTCCTGCTGGCCTTGCTCGCCGGGAGCAGCGGCAAGCGTCAGCTGCAGAAGGAAAACAAGTCGCTCTCCGACAAGCTGGCCCGGGCCGCTGCCCACGCCAACGAGCAGAGTCGTATCGTGTCGCGCATGCGCAGCGAGCAAGGCACCGTGGCGAGCCTGGCTCTTTCGCTCCCCAGCGTCGTCCGCGAGCTCAACAGCTACGATCTCAACCAGCGCCGCGTCCCCGAGCTGATCCTGCAGCTCGCCGAGGCGATCTTCCAGCCCGGCCAGGTGCTGTTTTACAAGAACGTGACCGCGTCCTCGCCGCAGGGCAGCCATCGGGAACTGCGACTGATTGCCTACCGCGGCCTGGGTGAGCTTCCCGAGAACCTGCGCCGCGTGGCGCTCGGCCAGGGCAAGATAGGTTGGGCCGCCGAGCACAAGGTCGACATGCTGCGCGACGGCTGGGCCAACCTGAAGCGAACCGACGGGATCGTCGTCGAGGACAACCACCCGATCCTCGAGGCGGACATCGTCGGGCCGTTGGTGCACGCGACGGTTGAAGGCGATCAGGTGCTCGGTGTGCTTTGCATCGGTTCTCCGGGTGTCCGTCCACGCAATGAGAAGCTGATGTTCCAGCTGGTGACCAACCTCGGCTCGCTGGCGATGGTGACGGCCGAACAGAAATCGCGCCTCGCCGATCAAGCCAACACCGACGGGCTCACCGGCCTGATGAATAAGCGCTCGTTCCAGCCCAAGCTCGGCGAGATGATCGTCGAGGCCGAACGTGCTGCGAAGCCGGTCGGGTTGTTTATCTTCGATATTGATCACTTCAAGACCTACAACGACACCAACGGTCACACCGATGGCGACGAGCTGTTGCGCGCGATGGGTCAGCTGTTGAAGAACAGCGTGCGCCCCGATGATCTTTGCTGCCGCTGGGGCGGCGAGGAGTTCATCATCGCGATGCCCGACACCGACGGGCCGTCCGCGCAACAGGCGGCGGAGCGAATCCGCCGCGCCATCGAGGACTACCCGTTCGCCCATCAGGAGAAACAACCCAACGGCAACGTGACGATCAGCGGCGGGGTCGCCGTCGGACCCTCCGACGGTGCCGATGTCACGTCTTTGACGAAGAACGCGGACCAGGCCCTGTACGAGTCCAAAAAGAAGGGGCGCAACCGCGTCATGCGCTATCGCGGGGTCCACATCGGCTCGATCAGCGACGACGACTACCGTATTCCCGAGTTAGCCGGCACCAAAAAGTCAGGGTAGTCGGGATGAACGAGTTGGAAACGCCGATCGCGGAAAGGACCCAGGAGCTCTCGGGGGTCCTGGACGTTCTCCAGCGTGAGCTCATCGATCGCGGGCAACTCGGGCTATTGACCGTGACGGTGCTGAGCGCGCGCGCGGAGTCCACCGAGCGCTGGGCCGACTACGAACGGGTCCTCGACGAGATCTCGACGTTTCTCGTTGATTTCTCGAAGAACCGGTTGCGCCGCTCCGACGTCATGCTGGAACCGGTCCTGAGCGGCAACACCTACGTGCTGCTTCTGGGGCCGCCGCGGGACGCGCGTGTCATGGACCTGAAAGACGTGCGTCTCGTTCGCGGCCGCGTGGTGCGCGAGTTGCGCCACCACCTCGCGCAGCATCTGGATCCGAACCTGATCGAACGTTACGGAACCTACGTTGGCAGCTCCCGAATCAGGCACGCTCCGGACGCGGACATCGAACGGATCGTCTACCGCGGGATCGAGGAGGCCCAGGCCGAGGCGATGAGTCAGAGTCGCATCGACCAGCGCAACCAGGTGGCCAACCTGACCGAGATCCTGGAGTCGCAGGCGATCACGATGGTGTATCAGCCGCTGGTCGATCTCACCGACCGACGGGTCATCGGCTATGAGGCATTGACCCGCCTGCCCGGCGGTCAGTTCCAGTCGCCCGACATCGTGTTCAAGGTGGCGACGGACCTCGGTGTGCTCTGGAGCCTGGAGCGCCTGTGCCGCAAGCGGGCGCTGGAGAACCTGCCACCGCTCGACGATGGACAACGGTTGTTCGTCAACCTCGAGCCCGACTCCTTCTTCGACCCCTGGCTGCGCAGCCCCGGTTTTGTCGAGGAGCTCGCCGACGCCGGTCTGGAGCCGACCCGAGTCGTGCTCGAGCTGACCGAACGGGCGGCCGTCAAGGACTACGTCGCGATGCGCAAAGTGCTCGGCGAGGTCCGGCGACTGGGGTACCCGCTTGCGCTGGACGACGTCGGGTCCGGATACGCCGGGCTGCAGACGATCGCGGAGATCCGTCCCGATTACCTCAAGATGGACATGGCGTTGATCCGCAACCTGCACCTGGACCCGATCCGGCGCGAGCTGGTCCGGACGGTCGGCGCGTTCGCGGACAACACGGGCACGACGCTTGTCGCGGAGGGAGTCGAGACGGTCGCTGAGCTCGAAACCCTGGCGGGCACGGGCGTTCGTTGCGCCCAGGGCTTCCTGTTCGCCCGGCCGAACAATCCGCCCGAAGTCCCCGAATGGCCGGAGCTGCCGGACCGATCTTGACGCCGCACGTAGTGATCGTGATACCCTCGGCATAGGCGAAGCAGGAAAACTGGGTATGGAGAGCCGGGGAGGAGTTTCCCCATGGGGCACCCTATCCACGAACCCACGTCGGTCCCGACGTTTCGCGGGACCCTCTCTGGCGACGGCCGCCCGGGCCCAATCGAAGAGCGCTTGGGGCGCCGCCTGATTCGCCTGATCGATCCCGAATCCGATGACGGGGTGCGTCTGCTTTCGGAGGGTCGTGTCGACCTGCTCGGTCCAGACGGAACCCGCCTCGGCACCATGCGCGCGGCCGACGCGTTGCGCCGCCTGCGCGAGCGGCTCGAGCACCGTGCCCACGGGCACGCCGCACCGTTCGACGTCGACCGTCTCGATTCCTGGAAAGAGCGCTTCGAATAAGTCGGGGTCAGGTCTTGAATCTTGCTTTTATCGCCTGGCTCTCCGTGGCCGACCGATGCCGGCAGACGCAAGATTCAAGACCTGACCCCGTTCGTTAATCCGCGTCCACCTGCTTGAGCGCGCCGCCCAAGTTGCCGGCGGCGTCGGTGATGCGCACGCGCATCGACGCCGGAAGCTCCGACTGTCCTTCGGTCGGCAGGATCAGTCGATAGCGTTCGACGTCCGAGTCGGCGACCCCGTCCTCGGGGAAGAGCGGCAACCAGTCGCCCGCGTCCATCGCGACCTCCACGGCGGCAACCGAACCGCCGGGATCGACCGCGGTGAACGCGACCTCCCGACCCGCACCGCTACGCTCGACGGACCACTCGGTCAACGCCGGTCGTGAGTTGTCGACAACGAAGAGCGGGCTGATCTCGGCGCGCGTCAACGCATCGCCGCTCGGGTTGTCGGTTTGATCGCTTGCGGTCAGACGCACGCGGTACTTCCCGTCCGGTGTCGAGCGCGCGTCCCAGCTGTAGTACGTGCCGGTCAACCCGGCGGCGAGCGGGAACCAGTAGAGGTCGCCCTCCGCTCGGATGTCGAGCCGGTAAGTCAACCGATCGTCGTCGGGATCGTCTGCGGCCCAGGAGAACGTGCGGGCGCCGGCTTCCCAGCCGCGACGAACCGGGCTTCGCGCACGGCCGCGTGGGGCGCCGCTCGTGGCGCTACGCGTCACGGGGTCGTCCGCGACGAGCGGGCCGAGCCTCGCGGTGGACTGGGCCGGGACGGGCACGATGACCACGCCCGGCGGCTCGACCGTCAGGGACTCGATCTCGGGTGCCCGGTTACGCGGCTCGTAGGACACCTGCAACGAGGAGACGCGCGGACCGGCCGACTCCCCGTCGGCCAGCTTCAAGCGAACCTGGATCAACCGGCTCGCCGGTAGCGCCGAGGAGTCGATCTGCCCGTCGTCGGCGAGGTCGACCCACGCCGACCACGTTTCGTCGGGCTCGGTGGTGTTACCGACCCGGACGGCGGCGGAGATCGACGAACCTTCCGAAACATCCGCATCCCAGGACACACGGCCCCAGCGGGCCTGCGTCCCGGCCTCGATCGGCAGCGACAGGTACCGCCCGTGCTGACGGCGATCACGCTCGAAACGCTCGACGCGGGCGTCGGACGTGCCCGCGACGAAGATCTGCCCGGCTGCATTGCTCGTGATCGCGCTGGCCTGGTTGGACGCGATCGGGATCATGCGCGCGGCCTTCCCGCTCGGATCCACGCGCCACACCTGCCCCTTGTCGCCCGTCGCGATCAGGATCGTGCCGTCTCCGTCCAGCGTCATGTCGAACGGGATCGCGTCGCTGGTGGTCCATACCGTGTCGATGGCCGTTCGTGAGATCCTGTAGAGTGCGCCGCCGCCACTTGCACGGAAGGAAGCGGCCGGTCGTTCGGACTCCGGTTTCTTGTCCCCTTCGGAATCGTTGTCGCTGTTGCCGTTGCGCGGCGGCGCTTCCGCGGTGACCCGCACGCGCGTCACGGGACCCTGCGTCGCGGGCGGGCGCGAAGACGGCTGCTTGACGCCCCCCGCCGCCAGCGCCCACACGGTGCCGTCCGCTTCTCGGGCGAGCGCGACGATCTCGGCTTCGCTCGCATCGAACAGCACGAACGGAGAGCCTCGCTCCAACCGAATGACCCGGCCACGACCACCGGTACCGGCGATCACGACGCCGTCCGTACCGACGACGAGCGAGCGCACGGGGTCGTCGCCGGTCTCGAACAAGGTCTCGGGACCGCCGTCCTTCCGGTAACGCTGGATTTGACCCGGTACGCCGGTGCCGGCCCACAGCGTGCCCCCGGGGCCGGTCTTCAAGGCCCAGACGAAGGTCGTGCCGGTCTCGGCGACTACCGTCGTCTCGCCGGGTGCGCGAAGATGCAGGATGCGACCCTGCGGCGAGATCCCGGCGTAGACGCCGCCCTTGCCGTCCGGGGCGAGCGCCGTGATGAGCGACTCGTCGTCGGCCTGATACCAGGCCGTTGCCGCACCATCGGCATCGATGAACAGGACCTGACCCGGGCCGGACAACGCGACGAACACCGAACCCTTGCGGCCCGGAACGATGTCCCAGACGATCCCCGACTCCGGCCCCCACAGGTGGGTCGTCTGCGGCGCCAACTCGATCCGGCCGTCGCGATCGATGGCCGTGCCTTCGAAGGTGCCGAGCAGGAACTCCCGTTCAGTCGATGCGCTCCAGCGATCGATCGACGCCGCGTCGACGCCGACGGCCAACGTCAGCGAAAACATTCCGAGGGTGACGCAACGTGACACGCTCCTCATGGTTGGTGTTCCTCCACGGCTTTCGAGGGTGCGGCCGTATCGACTTTGACACGAATCGTCAGCCCACCGCTGATCGGTCCGTCCATTTCGAGCTGGGTGCTCGCGAGTCGGCTGACGCGCGAACGAAACGCGGCGCCGGTCCGCGTGCCCCGGGACAGCAGGTGAACGGCGGTCGGCGGGAGTTGCGCGTACAACGTCCCGTCGCGCACCACGGAGGGAGCCTCGTGGAACAACACCGCCACCAGACGATGGTCCGAACGCAACTCACCCATGATCCGCAGGACTCCCGGCAGATCCCCGGCGGTCTGTAACCGGCGCGCCAACGGGTTGCCGAGGGCCCGCTCGATCTGACTCGGCGGCCCGACGGCCAGCCGGAGTTCCTTGCCGTCGGCGACTCCGTGCGGCACGCGCACCTCGAATTGCTCGTGGACCGTCTCGCCTCGCCACGGTCGCAGGGCGACCTGGACGCGAACGGAGTCGCCGGGGCGCACCGCCTGCCGGTCGTAGTGAACGGT
>WVWW01000117.1 GCA_011773795.1 Acidobacteriota bacterium | reverse complement strand
GGCCCCGCTGCCGAAGGTGCGCGTCTCGCCGTCGCGTAGGTCGTTCAGATCAAACCGTTCGGCGTCCTCATCGCTCATGAAGACGGCGTTGCCACGAACGGCGTGGACGTTGCCGGACTTGCTCACCCATTTGCCCTTGCGCTCGCCGGCCGTCGTGACGCCGGCGGCCAGGCCCAGGACCAGACAGGCCAGGCCAAACCCCTGGATCAAGTGCTTCATCGAGAATTCCTCCAACCGTCAAAAGGTTTTGATTCCTGACATTCAGGCGCCGAAAACGGCGACGGTGGGGTTTGAAGCAGAGACCATGCCATCTCGGAGATGAACTAAATCGTTGGATTCCCGGCGTTTCGGGGCGCCGGACGTCCGGCCCCCCACCCCATCCGGGCTGTGCCGGTCCCAATTGGGGCAATCGAATGTAAGGGAATTATAGCTTTATTTGTACCTAGTCACCCCAGCGACGTGTTCGTATATAGGAAAAGGATGTCGAACCCCGGGCTTTTGGGTTAGGGGCGCTTTCGGCCCGACTCATGGCAGAATGCTCGGTTTCAGGACGCCGGCACGGGTCCGCGGACAGGAACTCGAAAGGTTCTTAGAAACATGCAGGTTGCCTTCGATAGCGATGTGACCCTGCGCTCTCGTTTCGAGTGCAAATACATCATCTCCCCCGCCTCCGTTCCGGCGATGCGCGAGTTCATCCAGCCGTTCATGGCGCCCGATCGCTACGCGGCACGCTGGCAGGACAACCGCTACGCGATCTGCAGCTTGTACCTGGACGGGCAGGACCTCGGTCTGTACCAGCAGACCGTCGGGGGCGAGAAGAATCGCTTCAAGCTGCGTATCCGGACCTACGACGACCACCCCGAATCGCCCGTCTTTTTCGAGGTCAAGCGCAAGCTCAACAGCATCGTGTCGAAACACCGCGCCGCGCTGAGCCGCGACGAGGCGGCCCAACTGCTGCACCGCGGGGTCAACGGCTGGATGGAGGGTCTTCCGGACACGGCGGTTGATGATCTGAATAACTTCGCGCTGTACGCGGATTTGACCGACGCGCGGCCCCTGGTCCGGGTGAAGTACATGCGTGAGGCGTACGAGTCGCGCGGAGGCGACCCGGTCCGCATCACGATCGACACGGATCTGATGCATGCCGTCACGTTGGATCACGACCTGGGCCACGAGACCGGACGCTGGGTCACCACGCCGGTCGCGGGCACGATCCTGGAGCTCAAGTTCACCGAGCGCTATCCCGAGTGGATCGCCGATCTGGTAAGGGCGTTCGGGCTGAAACAACAACCGGTCCCGAAATACGTGATGTCCGTGGACCACCTGTTGCTCGAAGGCCGCGAGGCGGCCCTGACGATGGCGGGGTTCTTTCTCCCGCCGCGGACGGCTTGACGATGGAAGGATTGGTCGAAGCGCTCAGCGGGCCGGCGGGGGGAGGCGATTTTTCCCTCGAGTCGACGTTGCTGGCTTTGTTGCTCGCCTTCGTGCTGGGCCAGGTGATCGCCTGGACTTACGCCTGGACGCACAGCGGGCTGTCTTACTCTCGCTCGTTCACCCAATCGCTGGTGCTGATGACCCTCGTCGTCTCGCTGGTGATGTTCGTCATCGGCAACAGCATCATCACCGCGTTCGGCCTGCTCGGCGCCCTGGCGCTGATCCGCTTCCGCAACGTGCTCAAGGACACGCGGGACACGGTGTTCGTGTTCATCGCGCTCGTGGTCGGCATGGCCGTCGGCTCGCAACGCTACCTCGTCGCGATCCTCGGCACCGTCGCGTTGCTGCTGGCCGTCTGGTACATGAATGTGACGCGCTTCGGCACGCTCGGTCGTTACGACGGTTACCTGACGGTTCGCGTTTCCCGGGCGGGCATGGGCCGCCGTGAATCCACGGATCTGCTGGAGCGCTTCTGTCGCGCGATCAAACCGATCTCGACGCGCCAGAGCGGTGAGGAAGAGAGCGCCGAATTCGTCTACCAGGTCGGTCTGCGCGATAGAGATCGTAGCCCCGAGTTGCTGACCGCCCTGCGAGGCCTGGACCACGTGACCCACGTTTCCCTCGTCTTGCGTAGCGAACTATCCGAGGTTTAACCGTTGACACCCGCTGACAACAGTCCGATCGTCACGCCGCAGGCGCAACGCATCGCGAACTTCAAGCAGCGCTCGCTGCCGGTCATCGTGTGGTCGGTGTGCGCGGTGCTCTGTGTGGTGCTGCTGACGAATCGGGCCCGCAGCTACCAGTACATCGGCCTCGCTCAGGCGCCGCAGTACGAGGTCTCGGCCACGGCGACCGGTACGATCGACTCACTCGTGGTTTCTCTGTTCCAGGATGTGCAGGCGGGTGAGGTCGTGGCGACGCTCGACGAACGCCCGGTGCTCGCGACGATCGAGACGGCGAACGCCACGATCGGGAAGCTGCAGGCCGATCTCGAGGCCGCGAAGGCACAGATGCTCAGCGGCTCCGGCAGCGGGCTCGCCGACGTCAACGCCGACCTGCGCCGGTTCCAGATCGACGAGGAAGATCGCCGTCTGGCCGCGTTGTCGTTGCGCGTGGTCATCGAGAGCGACGAGGTGGAGCGCGGCCGGTTGTGGCTCGACGTCGAGCGCAACCGGCAGCTGCTGGAGGACGGCATCATCGGCCAGGCGTTCTTCGACATGGTCAAGGCCGCACACGACGTCGTCGACACACGTCTGACGAAGAACAAGATCCTGCTGTCGCAGACCGAGGAGGAGTACCGCGTGGCGCGCGAACGGCGCGAAGAGTATGAAGCCGACCTGGCGGTGATCCCTGCTGCCGCACCCCAATTGCGACCGCTGCAGGAAGCGATCACGATCGAGGCGGCGCGGCTCCGCGAGATCCAGGTCCAGCGTGCCAGCCTCGTGCTGCGCAGCCCGGTGGACGGCCGGGTCTCGAGCGTGTTCGGCCGCCAGGGGCAAGCGGTCATCCCCGGCGAGCCCGTCGTGATGATCTCCGAGCGGACCGTCAACGAAATCGTCGCGTATCTCGCGGAAGCCGACGGCTTGCGGGTCCAGGAGCAACAGCCCGTACGGCTGGTCAGCCATACACGACCCGGCGTCGTCTCCGACTCCGTCGTGCTGAGAGTGAGCCCCGGCATCGAGATACTGCCGCAACGCCTGTGGCGAAACCCGCAGGTGGCCGACTACGGGCGTGCGGTGGTGATCGCCCCGCAACCCGCCATGAGGCTGACTCCCGGCGAGACGATCGAGGTCCGATTCCGTTCGCGCTGACCGTCTCGGGCTAGTATCCCGGCCATGGATCGGTCTCTGCCCGCCCTGGGTGCGCCACGTTGGGTACCGCTGAGTTACCTGGGCCTGGCCCATCTGGGGCTCGCTTGCGCCTGTGTGGTGACCGTCCGGGATCCGTCGCTGATCGCGGGCTTCTTCTACCACCCGAAGATGATCGCGGTGGTCCACGCGCTGACGGTGGGCTGGATCAGTTCCTCGCTGATCGGAGTTCTGTACCTCGCGGTCGGGCGGCTGGGGTTCCGCGCGACGCGGCTGGACGGCTGGCTCTTCGTGGCCTGGGCCACCGGGGCCGGCGGGCTGGCCAGCCACTTCTGGATCGAAGAGGTCAGTGGAATGGTCTGGTCGGCGGGCCTGCTGGCGATCGCGATTCTCGTGATCGCCGCGAGGTTCGGCATGGCACTCGCGGCGACCGACGTTTCGGCGGCGCTGAAGTTCCCGCTCAACCTCGCGTGGCTCAACCTGCTGGCCACCGCGTTCGTCGGTTTCCTGATCGGCGTCAACAAGACGGAGACGATCCTGCCGGGGTACAGCCTGCACAACGTCTTCGCTCACGCCCATCTGGCCGCGCTCGGCTGGGCTTTCCTGACCGTCATCGCTCTCGCCCATCTGTTCCTGTTGCTTCACGCTCACGGGCCGTTTCGCGCGGCCCGGTGGAACCTTCACGGGGCGTTGCTGACGCAAGTCGGCGCCGCCGGGATCTTCGTATCGCTGCTCCTCGGCGAGCCGTATGTGCTCGGCTTCAGCGCCGCCGCGCTGGTTGGCCTCGTACTCTGCGTGGGCACTCTGGTAGCCCATGCACGAAACAGCCGCCCGCCGCTGGGTCGAGCCGTTGCCCTGCCGTGGATCCTGGGGTTCCTCGGTCTCGTGTTGGCCGCGGTCCTCGGCCAGGCGCTCCTGCGAGACGTTTTCGGCGATACGGAGCCCGACTGGATCATGGCCTACGGGGTGGCCGGACTGCTCGCCGGACTGGGGTCGATGGTCCTCGGACTGATGATGCTATGGCTGCGCCGGTTGAGCGTGGGCGCGGCGCGCGCCTGGCCGCCTGTCCTCTGCTGGTCGATCGCAACCGGGTTGCTGCTCGCCGGCCTGACGGCCGACCGCCACGGGGCTATCACCGCCGGCGCGACCGTCCTGCTGGTTGCCGTCGTGTGGAACGGCCGCTCGTTGTTGTCTTCCGCCCGGACCGGCTAGCTCACGTGCGGCGGATGTATTCGAAGTCGATCGGTTTGTGGTTGATCCCGCGGGCCG
Organism: Acidobacteriota bacterium; assembly: GCA_011773795.1. GTDB lineage: Bacteria > Acidobacteriota > Polarisedimenticolia > Polarisedimenticolales > Polarisedimenticolaceae > WVWW01. The sequence goes on along the minus strand of WVWW01000117.1, from coordinate 13,114 downwards.
GCGCGGCGAGCCATTGGGCCATCTTGCCCCGTTCGAGCACGGGTTTCATGAGGTTCTTGATGTAAGCCTTGTCGGCGTCGCCGGGCAGCCATTCGTTGCGCATCGCGTTGAACTGCTCCTCGGTGATCGGGTTGCCGGCAAGGTCGAAGTGCCGTCCGGCGTGCAAGCCCATTTTTCGGTTGAAGCGACGGTTCGGCAGGCTCAGCGTGTAGTCGATCCCGGCTTCCTTGATGATCTTGTTCCAGCGCGCCACGCCACGTTCGTTGTCGTCGACATAGGCGTCGCGCAGGATCTCGTTCATCGCGTTTCGCAGCGGGACTTCCTTGGTGACGAGTTGCTCGTCCTCGAGTATCTCCATGTTGTAAACGCCTTCCATCGCCAGATGGTCGTCGAATTTCTTGGCTTCGTGGGCACGCCCCTTGAGCCCCGAGGCGAAGTAGTCGGCCGCGTTGGAGGAGATCTCGCCGCCGAACAGGTCGAGGCTCGAGGAGTACCAGAAGTTGATGTAGCGCTGGATCGTGTCGAGGTCGATGCCGCCCTGCGCGCGCGCGTCCTCGTTGGGATCCTCCTTCATCAGCTCGCAGGCGCGCTTGACGACCCGACCGACGCCGGTCTCGCCGACGAACATGTGGTGCGCTTCCTCGGTCAGCATGAAGCGCGTCGTGCGGGAGAGCGGATCGAAGCCGCTCTCGGCCAGCGCCAGCAGCTGGTACTTGCCGTCGCGGTCGGTGAACATCGTGAACATGAAGAACGACAGCCAGTCGTCGATCGGCTCGTTGAACGTGGTCAGGATGCGCGGCTTGTCGAAGTCGCCCGAGCGGCGCTCGAGCAGCTCCTCGGCCTCCTCGCGGCCGTCGCGGCCGAAGTGGGCGTGCAGCAGGTAGACCATCGCCCACAGGTGGCGGCCCTCCTCGACGTTGACCTGGAACAGGTTGCGGCAGTCGTACATGCTCGGCGCGCAGGCGCAGAGCAGCCGCTGCTGCTCGACGCTGGCCGGCTCGGTGTCACCCTGAGTGACGATGATGCGCCGCAAGTGGTTGCGGAATTCACCGGGCACTTCCTGCCAGGCGGGCTTGCCGTAGTCGTCGCCGCACGGGATGCGGCGGTCCTGCTCCGGCTCGGCCAGGAAGATGCCCCACTTGTAGTCGGGCATCTTGACGTAGTCGAAGTTGGCCCAGCCCTTCGAGTCGACGCTGATCGCGGTGCGCAGGTAGATGTCGTCGGCCTGGAAGTCGGCCGGGCCGGCGTCCTTCCACCACTTGATGTAGTTCGGCTGCCAGCGCTCGAGCGCCCGCTGCAGGCGCCGGTTCTGGGAGAGGTTCACGTTGTTGGGGATCTTCTCGAACAGCTGCATCAAGTCCTCCTGTAGTCGAACTCGGGTCGTTCGGGTTGGCCGTAGAGCGTCAGGGCGCCGCTCTCGCCGACGGCGTTGGGGCGCTGGAAGATCCAGTTCTGCCACGCGGACAGCCGGCCGAAGATCTTGCTGTCGCAGTTCTCGGCGCCGGGGAAGCGCAGGCTCGCCTCCATCCCGGTCAGCGCGTCGGGCGAGATGCTCGCGCGTTCCTCGATGGCAAGCCGCACCTCGTCTTCGTAGTCGATGTCATCGGCGACGACGGTCATCAAGCCGGCGTCCTCCGCGTCGGCGGGATCGTAGCGCTGCTGGCCGGAGAGGATCTTGCCGGGCCGGTCGGGCTCGGCATAAAACCGCACCTCGAGACGTGAGGGACCGTGCGACATCGCGTATGCGCCGCCGTTGAGCGGGCTGACCGCGATCTCCACGGGGTTGTCGGGATCGTCCAGCATGTAAGAGCGATCGGCGGCCAGCGCGAGCTCGAACAAAGTCCCGGCGAAGCAACTCCCCGGTTCCACGAGCGCGAAGATGGACTTCGCCGTGAGGTCGAGACGGCGCAGCGTGCGGGCGATCAGCAACCGCACCTCGTTCACGAACCAATCGTCGCGCTGCTCGTCGAGGACGCGATCGACGGCCAGGACGTTGTCGATCTCGCCCGTCGTCTTGATCAGGATCAACCCGATGTCGTGCTCGTTGATCCGCAAATGGCACAAGGCATCGTCCAGTTCGCGAAACGCCGCGAGCGGCCACCACGACGCACCGAGCCCGCGGATCGCGTCGGCGTCCGCGGGGCCTGGTCCGTCCGGCGCCTTGACGGTCAGCGTCGCCGTGCGTGCGCCGCGATCCAGATCGACTGCGACGTGTGCGTAAACGATCCGATCGTCTTCGACGGTCTTGTCCAGCGGCGTCAGCTCGACTCCGGTCTCGGAGCGTGCCGGCGACGACTGCGCCAGTTTCAGGGCGCGTTCCGTGACGGCGTCGTTGAACTTGCTGCGCGGAGCGATGGCGTCGACGAGACCCCAACGCACGGCGCGCTTGCCCTTGACGCCCTCGGCCGTCGTGCAGAACACGTCGGCGAGGTCGCGGCGGACCTTGCGCTTGTCGACCAGCCGGGTCAGCCCGCCGGTGCCGGGCAGCACCGCGAGCAGCGGCGTCTCGGGGAGACTCACCGCGGAGTTGCCGTCGTCCACGAGGATGATCTCGCTGCATGCAAGCGCCAGCTCGTAACCGCCTCCGGCGCAGGGGCCGTTGAGCGCGGCGAGGTAGTGCTGGCCGCTGCCCTGCGTCGCGTCCTCGATGGACAGCCGGGTCTCGTTGGTGAACTTGCAGAAGTTGACCTTGAAGGCGTGCGTCGACGAGCCGAGCATGTGGATGTTCGCGCCGGCGCAGAAGATCCTCTCGCTTGCTCCGCCGATGATCACGCAGCGCACGCCCGGATACTCGAAGCGCAACCGTTGGATCGCGTCCTGGAGTTCGATGTCCACCCCGAGGTCGTACGAATTGAGCTTCAACTGGTAGCCCGGACGGAGTCCTTGATCCTCCTTTACATCGAGGCTCAGCCGTGCGATCGCACCGTCGATGTCCAGGTGCCAGTGTTTGTAGCGATCGGGAGATGTTTCGAACGAGATGGGCGGGTAATCCTGGGTTTCCGTGGCCACGTTAGAGTCCTCCGAAGGAGGCATTATACTGCATTGAATTTCGGTTTTCCGAAACTCTTTTCATGCACTATAATGCACCCATGTCGAACGCCGACCGGGAATCGAATCTCTTGCAGGCGTTGGCTCGCCGTGTCCGACGGCGCCGTGACGCCCGCGGGTGGAGCCGCGAGGAGCTCGCCCGCCGCTCCGGTCTTTCGGTCCGTTTCCTGGCCCGGGTGGAATCGGGTGACGGTAACATTTCCGTTCGCCGGCTGGAAGCCGTCGCCCACGCACTCGACACCTTCCCGGACCGCCTGCTCAGGCCGGCGACTCACGAGACCCCCATCGTCGCGCTGACCGGACTGCGTGGCGCGGGCAAGAGCACCGTCGGACCGCGCCTCGCCCGCGCGTTGGGGCTCCCGTTCATCGAGATGGACGCGTTGATCCGACAGCGCGCGGGACTTCCCCTCGGCCAGATCTTCGAGCTACACGGCGAGCGGTACTACCGTCGGCTGGAAAGCGAGACGCTCGAGGGCATCCTCCGCGGCGGCAACCCGGCGGTCGTGGCTACCGCCGGCGGCGTCGTGAACGAACCGTCCACGTGGGAGCGTCTGTGCGACGAGACCCGTGTGATCTGGTTGCGGGCGACTCCCGAGGACCACTGGAATCGTGTGGTTGAGCAGGGGGACCGGCGGCCGATGGCCGACAATCCGGCGGCGATGGACCAGTTGCGCGCGCTGTTGCGGGCCCGCGAGGCGGCCTACAGCCAGGCCTGGTTGGCTGTGGACACGCACGGCAAGAACCCGGCCGCGGTCAGTCGCGAAATCGAACGGGCGCTGCGGGACAAGTAACCGGCTCCAATTCGGCAGTCATGGCGCGGGCGGCGTGAAGATCACCAGGTACTGATACTTGAGGAGCCGGCTGTTTGTCGTGACGGTCCAGCCGTCCCCTTTCATCTCGGCGATCAGCGTCGACAGGGACAGACGTTCCTCGACCGGCGGAGCAATCGGAATCTCCCCGTCGTGCCAATCGACGATCACGAAGCGTCCGCCGGGCTTGAGCGCCCGCCGGACGGAATCCAGCGCCGGGCCCCTTTTGCCGAACCGATGCCAGGTGTTGACGGCGAGCACGAGGTCCAGCGTCCCGTCGGTGGGCAGCCCCAGGTCGCCGTCGGTCGCCTGAACGACGACCGTGTTGTCGAAGAAGTGCCCCTCGTTCTCCCGTTCCAGGTATCGCACCAGACGGGCATCGGTTTCAACTGCGTAGATCCTGCCCGTCGCCCCGACGAGCTGGGACAGGCTATTCGTGAAGTAGCCCATCCCGGCACCGATGTCGGCGATCTTCTCCCCCTCTCGCACGGCCAGGAGGCCGATCACGCGGTCGGGACGTTGCCACTCGTAGCGCGAGGGGCCCGCCAGGAGTTCGGCCCCCTCGGGCTTGTCGTAACTGGTGGAGACCTTGGATCCACCACCCTGCTGGGATCCGACCGGCGGCGCGCCGACACCGACCAACACCAGCCCCAAGACGACCAACCCGAACCGCTTCATCCCTCGAACCTCCAGAAACCGTGCCTTTTTATCCCGCCTGGGACCACCGGGACCGATGCGATATAGTACGCGCTCTTACCCGGGCGCGCCCGCCGGACGGGATTCTGCGCGCGGAGAGCTGATCGTGGGCCAAATCGAAGTTTTCAAATCCGTCCCCGTGGCACGCCTGCGCGACCTGATCGAGCTGGGCAAACCGCGCCTTTCCATGCTCGTGCTGTTCACCGCCGCGACCGGACTCGCGGCGGCCCCGGCGGTCGACTCGGCGTGGCGTGGCGTGGTCTTCGTGATCGCCACGGCATGCCTGGTGGTTGCGGCCAACACGTTGAACTGCTGGATCGAACGCGAGATCGACGCACGCATGCGGCGCACCTGCGAGCGCCCGCTCCCGACCGGCCGGCTCGAGCCTCAGGTCGCGCTCGCCTCGGGTAGCTTCCTCGCGGTGGTCTCGCTCACCACGCTGGCACTGGTGACCAACCCCCTGACCACGATCCTCGGCCTCACGGCGTTGGTCAGTTACGCGGCCGTCTACACCCCGCTGAAGCGCTTCACCCCGTGGTCGGTGATCGTCGGCGCGGTCCCCGGGGCCCTCCCGCCGTTGATGGGTTGGACCGCGGCCACGGGAGACTTCGGTCTCGGCGGCTGGTATCTGTTCGGTGTCCTGTTCTTCTGGCAGCTCCCGCACTTCGTCGCGATCTCGGTCTACCTACGGGAGGACTTCATGCGCGGCGGTCTACGCGTCATGTCCGTCGCGTTCTCACCGTCGACCGTACGGCGCTACATCTTCGTGTTTACGGTCGTTTTGGTCGCCTGGAGCCTGCTCCCCCAGCTTCTCGGGCTCGCCGGTACCGTCTACACCGTGGTCGCATCGGTCCTGGGCGTGGTGTTCCTGATGTATTCGGCGGCGGGGCTTCGACGCTCCGCCGGCGACGCCGAGGCTCGCAAGGTCTTTCTTTGGTCGCTGCTCTACCTGCCGTTCCTGATCGTCGCCTACCTGCTCGGTTAATTCCGGCGAATCACTTTGATAGAGTCTGCTCTCCGACCCGGGGAGGGAACCGCCATGCTGCAAAAAAGAAGGCGTGCGTTCGTCGCGTTGTTCGTTGTCGTGGCCGCCCTGGCGTGGATCACCTCCGCGCAGGACGGCGGTGACACGACGGTTCAGGCGCCGGAGGCGGGCTGGCTGACACTGCTTCCCCCGGTGCTCGCCATTCTCGTCGCGCTGGTCTTCCGACAGGTCGTTCCCGCCTTGTTCGGCGGAATCTGGGTGGGGGCGTGGATCGTCTACGGCGACCCGTTCACCGGCTTGCTTCGAACGATCGACAAATATGCGGTGGAAGCGCTGGCCGATCCGGACCGGGCGAAGATCGTCCTGTTCACCCTGCTGCTCGGCGGGATGGTCGGGGTGATCTCGAAGTCCGGTGGGACACGGGGACTGGTCCAGTCGATCGCGCCGTATGCGACGAACTCGCGTCGCGGCCAGGTCGTGACCTGGCTGCTCGGCGTCGCGGTCTTCTTCGACGACTACGCCAACACGCTGCTGGTCGGCAACACGATGCGACCGGTCACGGACAAGCTGCGGATCTCTCGCGAGAAGTTGGCCTACATCGTTGATTCGACGGCCGCGCCCGTTGCCAGCATCGCGTTGATCTCGACCTGGATCGGTTACGAGGTGTCGTTGATCGGCCAGTCGCTCGAGGAGATGGGCCGCACCGAGGAACCTTACGCGATCTTCCTCCAATCTCTGCCCTACAACTTCTACCCGGTGCTCGCACTGGTGTTCGGCATCATGATCGCTACCACGCGCCGCGACTTCGGTCCGATGCTCAAGGCCGAGCGACGCGCCGCCTCCGGCAAGGTGCTTGCCGACGGCGCCGTCCCGCTGGCCGACTTCGAGGGCAAGTCGTTGGCTGCCGTCGAGGGCAAACCGCTTCGCTGGATCAACGCGGCCGTCCCGGTCGGGCTCGTACTCGTGGTCGCGTTCGTGGCGCTTTGGTTCACCGGCCGGGCGAACCTCGTCGCGGACGGGAATCCCGCGGGGACCGCAGGGTTGTTCTCGCTCGGGCTCGAAGGGCTGGGTTCCGTCTTCAGCGCCGGTGCCTCGTACAACGCGCTGATGTACGCCTCCATCGCGGGCTCTGCCTCGGCATTGATCCTGGCGGTCGGTCAGCGCATCTTCCCGTTGGGCACCGGGCTCGCCGCGTGGATCGACGGGATGAAGAGCATGATGCCGGCGATGGTGATCCTGATCCTGGCCTGGGGTATCGGCAACGTCTGTTCGGACCTCCAGACCGCAAACTATCTCGTCGCTCAACTGTCGGATTCGCTCAACCCGGGCTACCTCCCCGCACTCGTCTTTTTCCTCGCTGCCGTGACCGCGTTCGCGACGGGGACGTCGTGGGCCACGATGTCGATCCTGATCCCTCTCGCCGTTCCCACCGCGGTCGGCGTGTCGCAAAGTGCCGGGTGGGACGCTACCTCGACCCACGGGATCATGCTCGGCGCGGTCTCCTCGGTGCTCGCCGGCGCCATGTTCGGCGATCACTGCAGCCCGATCTCGGACACCACCGTGCTGTCCTCGATGGCCTCCGGCTGCGATCACGTCGACCACGTCCGCACCCAGCTACCCTACGCGGTGACCGTTGCCGTCGTCGCGCTCATCGTCGGTTACCTGCCGGCGGGATTCGGTCTATCGCCGTGGATCGGGCTGCTGCTGGGTTCCGCGGTCCTGTATGCGCTCCTGCGTTTCGTGGGGCGTCGCGGCGACTGACGCCGAGGTTGTTCGGACGACCCGACCCGCGCTAACGTGACCCCGCTCCACTGGAGGGGAATGCCGATGCGCCAACAGATATTCGACTACCTCGTTTCTGCCGGATTCGGAGAGGCCGCCGCGGCGGCGATCCTGATCGCCGGGACGCTGGTGGCGCTCGCGCTGTTGGCCTGGATCGCCAACCTGGTCGCGCGCCAGATCATCCTCGCCGCGGTGGAGCGCCTCGTCCGCCGCACCAAGACCGACTGGGACGATGCGCTGGCCGAGCGCAAGGTCTTCGCGCGCTTCTCGCACCTGGCACCCGCGCTGGTCTTCTGGGCGGGCGCCGCGATGGCGTTCGAGGAGATGCCCGGGCTGATCGACGTCGTGCGACGGCTGGCCGAGGTCTACATGATCCTGGTCGGCCTGCTCGCGCTGAGCGCCTTCCTGGACGCCGCCCAGGACATCTATCGCAAGTTCGATGTCTCGCGGCGCATCCCTATCCGCGGCTACATCCAGGTGGCCAAGATCCTGGCCTCCATCGCCGCCGGCGTGATCGTTCTCTCGTTGCTGTTGCAGAAGTCGCCGCTGGTGCTGTTGACCGGCATGGGTGCCTTGACGGCGATTCTGTTGCTGGTGTTCAAGGACGCGATCCTCGGTCTGGTCGCCGGCATCCAACTCGTCGCCAACGACATGGTGCGGCCCGGCGACTGGATCGAGATGCGCAAGTACGGCGCCGACGGCGACGTCATGGAGGTCTCGCTGACGACGGTCAAGGTGCGCAACTGGGACAAGACCGTCACGACCGTGCCGACCTACGCGCTGATCTCGGACTCGTTCAGGAACTGGCGCGGCATGACCGAGTCCGGTGGGCGTCGCATCAAGCGCTCGATCTCGATCGACGTGGACAGCATTCGCCATTGTGACGACGAGATGCTCGACCGTTTCGAAAAGGTGCACCGCATCCGTGACTACGTGCGCGAGACGCGGGCGAAGATCGAACAGAACAACCGCGACGCCGGGATCGACGGTTCGGTGCCGGTGAATGGGCGCCGGATGACGAACATCGGAACCTTCCGCAAGTACATGGAGGCGTACCTCCGTGAGCTTCCGGACGTGCATCCCGACATGACGTTCCTGGTGCGGCAATTACAGCCGACCGACCGCGGTCTGCCGATCGAGATCTATCTGTTCAGCAAGGACCAACGCTGGGTTCAGTACGAGGCGATCCAGGCGGACATCTTCGATCACTTCTTCGCCTCGCTCGAATTCTTCGAGCTGCGTGCGTTCCAGCTTCCCAGCGGGCATTCGCTCGCGGCCTCGGCCCCGGCCGGCCGACGATGATCGGATTGCGCCGCGAGGACAAGAACGAGTGGGAACGCCGCGTCGCGCTGACACCCGATCACGTCGCCGAGCTGGTGCGTGACGCCGGGGTGGCGCTGCGGGTCCAGCCCTCCGTCAACCGCGCTTTCGCCGATGTCGACTACACCGCCGCAGGCGCGGACCTCGACGACGATCTCGACGAATGCGACGTGATCCTCGGAATCAAGGAAGTCCCCACCGAACGGATCCTGGCCGGTAAGACGTACCTCTACTTTTCGCACACGACCAAGGGCCAGGACTACAACATGCCGATGTTGCGCCGGTTGATCGAGTCAGGGTGCACCCTGATCGACTACGAGCAGATCACCGACGACCGCAACAAGCGGTTGATCTTCTTCGGACGCTACGCCGGCTACGCCGGGATGATCAACACGTTGTGGGCCCTCGGTCGTCGGCTCGAATCCGAGGGGCACTCAACCGCGTTCGCGAGGATCCGGCTGGCGCACGACTACTCGAGCCTCGACGAGGCGACGCACCACATCGCGCGGGTCGGAGAGAACCTACGTCACACCGGCGTGTCGCCGTCCTTGCGTCCGATCGTCTGCGGTTTCACCGGCTCCGGTAACGTATCGCTCGGCGCACAGGAGATCTTCGACCGCCTGCCGACGCTGGATGTCGCCCCGGAGGATCTCGCCGACCTGATCGCCGACCCGGAGCGACCGCGCAACGTCCTCTACAAGGTGCAGTTCGGCCGTGAGCACCGTTTCGTACGGCGCGACGGGGATGGGTTCGACGGCGAGGAGCTCGCCGCGCACCCCGAACGCTACGAAAACGGCCTCGTACGATGGTTGCCCCACATGACGATGCTGGTGCACGGGGCGTTCTGGACGCCCGGACAGCCGCGCTTGGTCGGTCTCGACGATCTCGACAGGCTGTGGTCTCGGGGAGAGCCGAAGCTCCGCGTCATCGCGGATATCAGCTGCGACATCGGCGGAGGCAGCGCGGCCACGGTCAAGGCGACGACCCCCGGAAACCCCGTGTACGTGTTCGATCTCGACAGGCGGGAGGCCTTCGATGGTGTCCGCGGCCGCGGCCCGGTGATCATGGCGGTCGACAATCTCCCCTGCCAGCTCGCGGCCGAGTCGAGCGAACATTTCGGCGACACGCTCGTTCGCTGGATCCCGCTGCTCGACCGCTGCGCCTGGCGACGCCCGCTCGAGGAGTTGGGCCTGCCGGAGTCGATCCGCCGTGCCGTGATCGTGCATCGCGGTGACCTGACGCCGCGGTTCGAGTACCTCCGAACGTCGCTCGACGCGGGATAGGCGGACGCGACGTGCAGAAGGTGTTGGTGCTGGGTGCGGGCTTGGTCAGCCGGCCGATCGTGCAGTATTTCCTGGATCACGACGGCCGCGACCTCACCGTCGCCACGCTCTACGTCGAGGACGCACAGCGGCTGATCGGTGATCGCACGGACGCACGCGCGGTGGCCCTCGACGTCACGGACGCCGAACAGGTCGACCGGCAGGTCAGCGCCGCTGATCTGGTGGTCAGCCTTGTCCCTTTCCATCTTCACGCCGAGGTTGCCCGCATCGCAGTCGCTCGAGGGGTGAACCTCGTCACGACCTCGTACGTGTCGCCGGCGATGCGCGAGCTCGACGCGGCCGCCCGTGAGGCCGGCGTGCTGCTGCTCAACGAGTGCGGTCTCGACCCGGGACTGGATCACATGTCGGCGATGCGGGTGATCGACCGGGTGCATGCCGACGACGGAAAGATCATCAGTTTCGAGAGCTGTACGGGCGGGTTGCCGGCGCCGGAGGCCGCCGACAACCCGTGGCGCTACAAGTTCTCTTGGAGTCCGCGCGGGGCGCTGGTCGCGGGCACCCATGCAGCGCGGTATCTCGGCGACGGCATCGAGCGCGAGGTGCCCGGCCCGAAGCTCTTCGACCACGCCTGGCCCTACGACGTGCACGGGCTCGGGCGCTTCGAGGTTTATCCCAACCGGGATTCCATCCCGTACCGCGACACCTACGGGCTGAGCGACATCGATTCGATGCTGCGTGGGACCATCCGGTATCCCGGCTGGTCGCGCGGGATGAAAGCGGTCGCCGACCTCGGACTGCTCGAGCTGGAACCGCGGGAGTGGCCTTCGGAGGCAACCTATGCGGACCTGACCACCGCCCGGCTGGGTCCCGGTGCAGGGTCGCCGCGCGAGCGCGTCGCGCGCCACCTGGACCTGGACTTCGGTGACGACGTCCTCGAACGGTTGGCTTTCGCCGGAATGTTTGACGATGAGCCGCTGGGCCGGGCTCACGCCGCACCGCTCGACCTGGTCGCAAAGCACGTCGAGCAACGCATGCGTTACGCCGACGGTGAGCGCGACATGGTCGTGATGCAACACGACTTCGGGATCGTCCGGGCCGACGGCCGCCACGAACGTCAGCAATCGCAACTGATCGCCTACGGCGATCCGGACGGCTCCAGCGCGATCTCGCGAACCGTTTCTTGGCCCGCGGCGATCGCGGCCGACCTGATCCTCGGGGGCCGGCTTCCGCTCACCGGGGTGCAGATCCCGACCAACCGGGCGATCTACAAACCGATCCTCGAGGGCCTGGAGTCGATGGGGATCGTTTTCCTCGAGCGGCTCGTCTCACCGGACAAAAATGAATAAGATGCCTTGATGGGTAAACGCCGCTTCATGGTCACCTCCGGATTGCCGTACTCCAACGGGCGCCTGCACGTCGGGCATGTCGCCGGGGCCTACCTCCCCGCGGATACGTGGGTGCGCTACCTGCGGTCTCGCGGCGACGAGGCGCTGTTCGTGTGCGGCAGTGACGACAACGGTGTGGCCGCGCTGATCTCGGCGCGCAAGGAGGGTCGTACCGTCGAGGAATTGACGGCGCATTACAATTCGCGCCAGCGGGCGGATTTCGACGGGCTGGGGATTCACTTCGACGTCTTCGGCGGAACGCACCAGCCGGACTTTGTCCGGCGCCACGAGCACATCAGCCAGGAGATGTTCCGCACGATTCACGACAAGGGCTATTTCGTCAAACGGACGACCGAGCAGCTGTACGACACCGAGGACCGGCGCTTCCTCCCGGATCGGTTTGTCAAGGGCACCTGCTATCACAACAAGGCGGACGGATCGCCTTGCCGTTACCCGGAGGCGTACGGCGACCAGTGCGAGTCGTGCGGGAACGCGATCGACCCGATGGAGTTGATCGATCCCGTGAGCACACTCACCGGCAGCAAACCGGTGGCTCGAGAGACGACCCACTGGTACCTCAAGCTGGGCGAGTTCGAAGCCCCGCTCAAGGCGTGGCTCGAGGGCAAACGTGACGGGGTGGACGGCCCCAAGTGGCGGGACACGGTGGTCAACTTCGTTCTGGGCCAGATCAAGGATGGGCTGCCCGAGCGCGCGATGACCCGCGACCTGGACTGGGGGGTGCCGGTACCGCTGGACGACCCGGACGCCGAAGGCAAGGTGCTCTACGTCTGGTTCGACGCACCGATCGGCTATGTCTCGTTCACGGCCAGCCTTTGCGAGCAACGGGACGGCTCATGGCAAGACTACGAGCGCTGGTGGAAGGACCCGGACTGCAAGATCGTGCACTTCATCGGCGAGGACAACACGGTGTTCCACGCGCTGATCTGGCCCGCGATGCTGCTGGCCGAGGGAAGTTACCAGCTACCCTGGCAAGTTGTGGCCAACAGCTTCCTGAACATCAAGTTCCCCGGCGCCGAGGAGCAGAAGATCAGCAAGAGCCGCGGCACGGCGATCTGGATCGAGGAATACCTCGAGCGCTTCGCGCCAGATCCGTTGCGCTATTACCTCACCGCCATCGCACCGGAAAAACAACGTACGGCCTTCGACGTGGACGACTTCATCGCACGAAACAACAACGAGCTGTTGAACGCGTTGGGTAATTTCATCAACCGGTCGCTGACTTTTGCCGTGCGCTACTTCGACGGAAGAGTCCCTGACCCCGGGGCCAGGGACGACATCGACACAGGCCAGATGGAAGCCATAGGACGCCATGCCGCAACGGCCACCGCTTGTCTCGAGGAATTCCGCTTCAAGGCCGCCCTGCGTTCGGTCATGGAGCTCGCCCGCGCGGGGAACAAGTATTTCGACGCCAAGCAGCCGTGGAAACAACGCAAGGAGGACCTCGCGGCCTGCGGGACGACGCTGAACGTCTGCGTCCAGACGGTCAAGGCGCTGGCGACGCTGATGACCCCGTTTCTGCCGCACTCCGTGGAGACCTGCAAGCAGATGCTGCGGCTGGACGNNGCTGCGGCTGGACGCGCTCCCCTGGGATGGCGTCGGCGAGGAGCTACCGGCCGGTCACGAGTTGGGGGAGCCGCAGATCCTTTTCAAGAAGCTGGATGCGGCGGAGCTCTTCGCCGACGACTGACTCGACCTAGAGCTTCAGCCGCGGTTCGGTTCCTGCGCGGATCCGCATCAGGTTTCCACGATGCGACCACACCAGGAACAGCGCGAGCCCGACGGTCA
>WVWW01000022.1:20630-28711 GCA_011773795.1 Acidobacteriota bacterium | reverse complement strand
GTGTTGCCGACGACGAAAATCGACTCCGGGTCCTTGTTTTCGGCGAGTAAGCGCTCGCGGTACAGCGGGGTGTAGACGAACACGAAGTCGGAGCAGTAATCGCAGCAGACACGATTGGTCTCTTCCGGCATCCGACGGTCGTAGGAGCGCATGCCGCCCTCGATGTGGCCGATGCGGTAACCCTCCTTGAACAGCGGGACGGAGACCAGGGCCGAGTGCGAGTCGCCGAGGAACAGGACCAGCTCGGGATCGATGCTCTCCGACTGCAGGAGCTCGATGACGGCCGTCGAGAGGTAGGAGAGTTGTTGGTACGGGGTCCGGCTGCGCGTCCCGGTCTCGAGCGTGTAGTCCGGCCGGCGGATATCGAGCTCGTTGAAGAAGACTTGGCTCAGCTCGTCGTCGTAATGCTGGCCCGTGTGGATCATCACGTGGTCGAACTCGGCGTCGAGACGCTCGAACACGGCGCTCATCCGAATGAAGTCCGGCCGGATTCCGGTGATCGTGACAATGCTCATGAACGTCCTCTTATAACAGTGGAGGGCCCAACTCGCTACGACGGCAATACACGATCGACCAACTCGTCGACGCGTGCGCGGAAGGCGGGCAGGGCGAACCTCTCGACACCGGGAACGCGCGCGTCGTGGGAGCGACCTTCGGCCAGGCTCGCGGCGATCGCGTCGCGCAGCTCGGCCGGGTCGTCGGGGTCGACCAATCGCCCCAGCTCGCCGTCGACCAGAGCGTCCACGCTGCCGTCCTTGTTACCCGCCACGACAGGGCAGCCGCAGGCCATCGCCTCGAGGTAGACGATGCCGAAGCCCTCCCCGGTGCTCGGCATCACGAACAGGTCGGCCAGGTTGTAGAGGTCTTCGACGACCTCGTCGGGAACGAAACCGGCAAACGTGACCAGGTCCTCGGCCCGCTCCTCGGCGACGATCTTCTGCAGTCGCGGCCGATCGTCACCGTCGCCGGCGATGATGTAGTGCACGGGGCCCGAGCTCTCGTTCAACTCACGCATCAGACGGATGACCCGGTCCTGCCCCTTGTAGGCGTCGATCGCTGCAAGCCGACCGATGGTCAGCAGGACCTTCTTGCCCGCCACGTCGTAGCGACGTTCGAGCTCGGCGGGGCGCGGTCTCGGGTGGAATCGATCCAGGTCGATCGTGTTGGGAAGGAGCTGGACGAGGTCGGCGGGACGGTTCAACCACGACAGGAGCTTGTCGCGGGTGAAGCGGCTGACCGCGGTGACCATGTTCGCGTCGCGCAGACCCCAGTTGTCGCCAAAGGGGCCGGGTTGCCACGCCTCCCAGCCATGGGTCACCGACCACAGACGCGACCGCGTGAGGATCTTGAGCGACATCGCCAGGCCGCCGAAACCGATCAGCCCGCTGATGATCAGGTCGGGGTTGAACGTCACGGCCTCGCGGAAGGATCGCAAGGCGTAGCTCACCTTGCCGCGCGCGGGTGCCCACCACTCCAACCCGTCGGGCTCGCCGCAGTTCGTGCGGCCGTAAAGTCCGAGGGCGCGGACATCGAGGTCCTCGCGCAACGCCAGCGCGTCGAGCAGGTGCCGGTTGAACTGGCCGATGCCCCCACCGGAGCCGTAGGCCTCCGCGACGAGCGCCAGGACGCGGCGGCGCCTCATGCGGTCTTGCCCAGGCAGCGCCGGAACATCTCGCGCTGATCGGCCACGGGTTCCGGGTCGTTCAGGTAGGCGTGCGCGAGCGCCAGGGCGCCCCGCGACAGTTCGTCGTATCGCGTCTGATCCATTTCGACGAACGTCCGCAGCGCGGAGTCGAACCCCGCGTCATCCGCCAGCGGCAGATCGAACCCCGCCCCCTTGGATTCCAGATCGCGCCAGAACGTCTGATCCGAGAGCACCACCGGAAGCCGCGCAAGCAACGCTTCGAGGATGACGTGGCCGAAGTTCTCGTTGAGCGTCGGAAACAGGAACACGTGGTAGCCGGCGAGGGTCTCGTGCACTTTCTCGTAGGAGATCGGGCCGCGGTACGTGCAGCGCACATTCGAGGGTAGGCGGCGGATCAACGCCTCACACTCGGCGAGGTAGGCCGGATCCTCCGCCGTCCCGTAGATGTCGAAAACGATGTCGCCGGACGCACGGCCCGCGAGCTCGATCGCGCGGCCGAGATTCTTCTTGCGTGCGAGCCGGCTCAGGAACACCAACCGCAGCTCGCCGGGGCGCTTGGCCGGTGGCGACGGCAGCGCAGTGGGATCGGGAGGCCTGGCCGCAAGATCCGCGCCGATCTCGACCGGTCCGTCGAACAGCCTCCGAATCTCCTCGCGCTCGCTCTCGGACGAGGCGTGCCAGGTGATCCCGCGGTACAGGCCGAGCAGACGGGCCAGCCGGATGTAGATCGCCTTCTTCCTGCGTTTGAGCCGCAGCGTGTTTGCCGCCAGCTCGCCCCGCGGCGCCAGCAAGACGGGCCGGTCGGGGAGCATCCCGAGCCGCCTCAACGTCAACAGCCAGACCGTGAACCTGGAGAAGAAGCTGTTGAAGTAGATGAGCTCATAGTCGCTCTCGGCCGCCGCGCGGCGTAGGCCGGAGGGGTTGATCCGATGGGGCGGGAGGTAGCGCACGCGGCAACCGTCTCGTCGGGTCCACCCGTCGCTCAGGTCGGGAAAGGGCTCCGAGTCACCCTGGTCGCGATCCCGGGCGAGCACGTCGAAGTCGAAATCGCCGGACAGGCGGTCGATGATGTTGACCACCGTACGCAACGAGCCGCCGCCCTTGTACGCGGGCAGAAAGTAGTCCTGGACGACAAGAATCCTGGGCTTGCTCATCGCGTTTTCTCGGGCGTTGTCATGCTACCAGCCGGCCGCTTCCTCGAAGCAGGCGATTCGCCGGGACATGTGTATATTCTTTTGCCTGCATCAAAAAGGAAGGGAAACGACCTTGGAACCTACGGCCGGAGAGGGGAGCTTGCCACAAGCCGATCCACTTCGTTCTCGTCGGCCGCGGCATCCGGCGGGTCGCCTGCGTCGCGCCGTCGCCCGCGATCTGGCGGAACGCGGCACACGGGGCTTCCTCCGCAAGGCCGTCGGGCGGTTGCGCTACCACGCTCAACTCGCCCGCTACGAGCTCAACCTTCGGCGGCTCACCGGAGGCCTGTCCCGCGCACGTATCGACCGGCCGGTGTTCGTGCTCGGGGTCCAGGGCGGTGGGCTGACCGTGCTCGCGCGCTGCCTCTACCGCCATCCTCGCGTCGTCTACGCGAGCGGCAACTCCGAGTGGTGGGCCGGTCCCGACGAGATCCACAACTGCCCGCACATTCGCGATCTTCCGGAGCCCCTCGTCCACCGCTCGTTTCACTTCAAGAACGTGACCTCCGCGGTCGAGAATCACCCCCGTTTCGGCTACCAGCGATCGTGGTTGTACGCGGTCGACGAGTTGCTCTCGGAGCACCGCAAGACCGCCGAAGATGCGGATGAGGGGACCACACGGGGGCTGCACCGCGTGTTGCGCAAGCTCCTGACCGCGTACGCTCACGATCCGTTGACGGCTCGCATCGTCGACATGAGCCAGCTCTACACGATTCAGGTTCCTTACATCGCGCGCATGCTCGAGCGGTTCTCGCCGATGTTCGTGATCGCCGCGCGGAACCCGTACGCGGTCTGCGCCCGCGCCGTCGCCAAGGAGTACGTCGCGGCACACGGCTGCCCGTTCGACGACCCGGAGATGAAGATCGCCTGCGCCGTGGAGCACTGGACGAACTCGTTCCGACTCGCGCTCGACGATACGCGGGGATTACCGCGATTGATTGTTCGCTACGAAGATTTCATGGCCGACCCCGAAGCGGTCGTGCGCGAGATCGACTCCTTCGCCGGGCTGGAGTTCGACGCCCGACAGATTCCCGCACCGGGTCAACCGTTTCCTCTGGGATCGCTGGAAGACAACAAGTGGTACCCGTTGCGAGCCGGCGAGAACGAGCGCTATTTGAAGGCCCTCGACCCGGCCCTCGTTCGCGCGTTGAACGCACGGGCAGGAGATCTGCTGAAGCAGCTCGGATACGAACGGATCGAGGCATGAAGATCCTGCTCTACGGTGAGCCGCTGAATCCGGGGACAGGAAGCTGGTGCTACTACGAAACGTTGCGTGAGATGGGACATGAGGTCGTCCATTGCAGCAGTTGGGAGGGGCTGGGGCGCTACACCGACAAGCTGGCGTGGCGACTGTGGTGGAGGGCAACCCGCCGGGTCTTCGAGTCGCACCGCCTGGTCCACGTCCGCCGGCTGCTGCGCGAGGCGGCGCACCATCGTCCCGATATCGTTCTGGTGCTCAAGGGGCTGCATGTCGGACCACGCGAGGTCCGGGCGCTGAAGCGCGACGGCGCGTGGGTTGCGATCATCAACCACGACGATTTTTTCAGCCTCAATCCGGCCAACGTCTCGGCCGTGCAACGGGCCGCCTTGCCTGAATGGGACTTCGTCTTCGCCACACGCGAGGCAAACGTCGCCGAGGTCCGGCCGAGCAACCCCAACGTCGAGTTCTTCCGCTTCGCCTACTATCCCCGGATCCATCGGCCCGTCGCGGTGGATCCCGCGACGGAACCGCAGTGGGTCAGCGACGTGGTGTTCGTCGGTACCTGGGAGAAGGAGCGGGCGGCCCTGATGGAGCAGCTCGTACGGCGCGTGGACGCCGACGTTGCCGTGTGGGGAAGTCAGTGGCACAAGCTCGCGCCGTGGTCTCCGTTGCGGCGACACGTGAGGGGAACCGAGATCTACCTCGACGACCAGTGCCGCGCGATCGGTGCGGCCAAGATCAGTCTGGGGTTTTTGCGCAAGAAGAATCGCGACTTCTACACGGTCAGGACGTTCGAGATTCCCGCCTGCAACGGCGTGCTGCTCGGGGAGCGCACCGACGTCCATCGCTCGATCTACCGCGAGGGCGTCGAGGCGGAGTTCTTTGACGCGTCGCGGCCCGAGGATCTCGCCGAGGCCGTACGCCGCTTGCTCGCAGACGACGACCACCGTGAAGGGCTGCGCCGGGCCGGGCGCGAGGCCGTCGGGCGCGGAAGGCACACCTACCGCGACAGACTCGACCGGCTTCTCGAGGTGTACCGACAGCAACGCGGCGCGCCGTCCGTGGAGGGTGCGCGTGCCTAGGGCGACCTACGAACTGGAGGCGTACCGGGCCTGGCAGGACCCGTCGGCCAGGTCCGCGGCGGCGGTGGTTCCACGTGTGCTGGAATGGATCCGACCCCGTTCGGTCATCGATGTCGGGTGCGGGCTGGGTATGTGGGCCAAGGCCTTCTCCGACGCCGGGGTCCCGCACGTTCACGGGATGGACAGCCCCGACGTTCCCACTGCAGAGTTGCTCATCCCCGAGGAAGATTTTGTCGCCGTCGATCTTTCCCGGCCGGTCGAGACGACTCGTCGCTACGATCTCGTCGTCAGCCTGGAGGTGGCCGAGCACCTACCGGCTTCGGCGGCACGAACATTCGTCGAGACGCTCACCGCGCTCGGCCCCGTGGTTCTGTTCTCGGCGGCGATCCCGTATCAACGCGGGGCCAATCATGTGAACGAACAGTGGCCGGAGTACTGGGCGCGGTTGTTCGCCGATCGCGGGTACCGGGCGATCGACTGTCTGCGCCGGCTCATCTGGAACGACGAGAGTGTCGAGCCGTACTACTGCCAGAACGCGATCCTGTACATCGCGGAGGACCGACTGGTCGACTTTCCTGCATTGGCCGCGGAAGCACTTCCCCCGGGGAACGTTCCGTTGTCGCTGATCCACCCGCACTACTACATCAAACGGAGTTCGTTCCAAGACACGTCCCTCAAGTGGTGGGGCTTCAAGGCGCGGCATTACGCCTCGGCGATCCTCAGACGGCTGAGGATCCTCCCGCGCGTCTAGCGTTATCCGGCTCATGCGCGTCGTGCTCGTCAATCAGTACTACCTCCCGGCCGAGGCGCCGACGGCGGTGCTGGCGGCCGATTTGATGGAGGCACTCGCCGCACGTGGGCACGAGGCCCACGTCATCACGTCGGCGCGTGCCTACAACGATGCCTCGCGGACCTACTCCCGCGAGGAAGCCATTCGCGGCGTTCACGTGTGGCGCACACAGACCAGCGGTTTCGGCCGCGGCGGAAAGCTCGGCCGCATGTTCGACTACGTCACGTTCCTCCTGTGCGCGCGGTGGCGATTGAGTCGGCTTCCGCGCCCCGATCTGGTGATCGCGATGACGACGCCACCGATGCTGGCCCGCGCCGTGTTGCCCGTCTGTCGGCGTCGAGGCGCGCGGTTGCTGTACTGGGCCATGGACCTTTACCCCGAAGTGGCGTTCGCGCTCGGCGTGTTGCGCGCGGACGGCTGGATCGGTCGCATGCTCACGCGTGCCGCACGGCAGTCGATTGCCGCCGCGGACCACGTTGTCGCCCTGGGCCCGGCGATGGCCGAGCGGCTCCGGGCGCAGGGCGCGAACCGCGTCGATGTGGTCGACAACTGGTGTGACGGGTCGGCCGTCCGGCCGCGCGACCGCGAGGGTCACCCGATGCGCCGCAGCAACGGGTGGGATGGTAAGTTCGTCGTGCTGTACTCCGGCAACATGGGGCTGGCCCACGAGTTCGAGACCGTGCTGGACGCGGCTCTCGAGCTCGAGGAGCGCGCCGACATCGTGTTNNTGAGCGTCGAGTTCCACCCCTGGGTCGAGGCCCCGCAGCTCGCCGATGGATTGACGGCGGGGGATGTGCACCTGATCACGATGCTCGATGCCGTCGAGGGGTTGCTGGTGCCGTCGAAGATCTACGGTGTACTGGCCGCCGGCCGTCCGACGCTGTACGTCGGGCCGCCGGGGTCGGCCATCGCCGGGATCCTCGCTCGCGCGGACTGCGGGGTGACCGTCCCGGTCGGCGCGTCGCGCGAGTTGGCCGAGTGGATCCGCCGCTATGCGGATGAGCCCGAGCTGCGTGAGGCCCACGGCAGGAACGCCCGTCTCGCGTTCGAGCAGGACTACGACCGACCTCACGCGCTACGCAAGTTCGCCGAGATCGTCGAGTCGTGCGTGGGACGGGTGTGACCGCTCGCCTGTGGGGCCCGCTCGCGGCGTGGGTCGGTCTGGTGCTACTCGCACCCGCGCCCGCGGCGGCGCTCGACCTGGCACGCAACGGGCGGGCTCTGGTTCCGATCCGTGTTCGCGCGGAGGCCACGGCGGCGGAACGTCACGCGGCGGGGGAGTTGGCGACGTACCTCGAAAAGATCAGCGGCGCCGCGTTCACGATCGAAACCGGACCGGGATCCGCACCGTCGATCGAGGTCGGCTGGACCGACGCGATCCGCTCCGCGGGCCTCGACGTCCACACGCTCGGACCGGAGGAGTGGATCGTTCGCAGCGAGGAGGGGCGCCTGTGGCTCACCGGGGGGTCGCCGCGCGGCACGCTCTACGCCGTCTACCACTTCCTCGAAGACGATCTCGGTGTGCGCTGGTGGACGCCGTGGGACGAGACGGTGCCGCGACGCAAACGGTTGCGTGTCGGTCGACTCGATCGCCGCGGCGAGCCGACGTTTTCTTATCGAGACATCTTTGGCGTGCGCGGATCGGTGCTGTTCCACCTGCGCAACCGCCTCAACGGCCACTACTCGCAGATCGCGGAGCGCTGGGGCGGCAGCCTTCGCTTTGGCCCGCCGTTCCACACGCACACCTTCGACCGGCGCGTGCCGGTCGCGGAGTGGTTCGAGAGCCACCCCGAGTTCTTTTCCGAGATCGGCGGGTTCCGCTTCGGCGAGAAGACGCAGTGGTGTCTGACACAGCCCGCGTTGCTGGACGTCGTCGAGCGCGAGCTCCGTCTGTCGATCCTGACGGGCCGCGCCGAGGCGAAGCGGAGCGCTCTGGCAGCTCCCGTCTTTTATGACGTGTCGCAGAACGACTGGGGCAATCCGTGTAGCTGTGAGGCATGTGCCGCGGTCGTCGAGGAAGAGGGGAGCCAGGCCGGTCCGCTGATCCGATTCGTCTCCCGGCTTGCCGAGCGCATCGCCGCGGACTGGCCGGAGCTCAAGCTCTCCACACTGGCGTACCACTACTCGACCGACCCGCCGCGTACCGCGCGCGCCGGCGACGCGGTGCTGG
>WVWW01000022.1:2900-20619 GCA_011773795.1 Acidobacteriota bacterium | reverse complement strand
TGGACCCGACGCGCAGATCATCTGCAGATCTGGGACTACCGTGTGACGTTTCACGAAGACGGCGACCTGCCGCGGGCGGATCACGCCTTCCTCGACGCGGATTACCGCTATTACGCTGATCACGGCATCGAGGGCATCTTCGTTCAAACCGAGTTCGCCGACGTGGCGGACATGCGCGATCTGGAAGTGTGGCTCACCGCCAAACTGCTCGAGGACCCGTACGAGGACGGGCCGGCCCTGACACGGCGGTTCCTGCGGGCCTACTACGGGAAGGCCGCGCGACCCATCGCGGCCTACCTGGACGATGTGGCCCGCGCGATTGGCCAAACCTCGAAGCGCTTGACTTCCGCGCCCCGCGCGAGTGCATTCGAGTGGCTCGATCCGTACCTTGTCGAGCGGGCCCAGCGCCGATTCGAAGCCGCCGAGCGTCGCGTTGCGGGTGATCCCGAGTTGCTGGCACGAGTCCGCGGTGCCCGAGTCGCGCTCGACCGCGCTACACTGGCGCGCTGGGACGAGTTATGGCCGGTCGCGGGTGCCAGGCGCGCGCCGTGGCCGAAGACGGAGATCTGGAGGCGGTACGAGTCGACGCGACTGGAGCGCATCGAGCAGCGGCTGTTCGGAGACCTACAGGAGCTGGCCTACGACAGCCTGTTTCGCGAATTGCAGGAATGGGTAGGACTGGATGAATGAAGCCACGCGACCCCGGGCCCTGATCACGGGGATCACCGGGCAGGACGGATCGTACCTCGCCGAGTTGTTGCTCGAGAAAGGCTACGAGGTCTGGGGGGTCATCCGCCGCTCGTCGTCGTTCAACACCGGCCGCATCGATCACATCTACCAGGACCCGCACGACCCCGATCCACGCCTGCGGCTGGTCTACGGCGATCTCAACGACGCCTCGTCCTTGAACCGAATCCTCCGCGAGGTCGACCCGCACGAGGTCTACAACCTGGGTGCCCAGTCCCATGTGCGGGTGTCGTTCGACGTCCCGGAATACACGGCGGAGATCACCGCGTTGGGCGCGGTGCGCTTGCTCGAGGCCATCCGCGAGTCCGGGCTGAGCCCGCGTTTCTACCAGGCCTCGTCCAGCGAGATCTACGGTGCGGCGCAGGAGGTGCCGCAAACGGAGGCCACGCCGTTCTACCCGCGCAGCCCCTATGCGGCGGCGAAGGCCTACGCCTTCTACATCACGCGCAACTACCGCGAGGCGTACGGGATGTTCGCCTGCAACGGCATCCTGTTCAACCACGAATCGCCCCGTCGCGGCGAGACCTTCGTGACGCGCAAGATCACGCGGGCGGCCACGCGCATCAAGTGCGGTCTCCAGGACAAGCTGTTCCTCGGCAACCTCGACGCGCGTCGCGACTGGGGGTTCGCCGGGGACTACGTCGAGGCGATGTGGCGGATGCTGCAGGCCGACGAGCCCGACGACTACGTCGTGGCGACGGGCCGGCAGCGCTCCGTGCGTGAGTTCCTGGATGCCGCCTTCGGCCGTCTGGATCTCGACTGGCGCGATCATGTAGAGCTCGATTCACGCTACCTGCGCCCGGCCGAGGTCGAGCTCCTCGTCGGCGACGCCACGCGGGCCCGCGAGAAGCTCGGCTGGGTTCCGAAGGTCGGCTTCGACGAGCTCGTGAAGATGATGGTCGATCACGACCTCGAGCTGGCCGAAGCGGAGCGCGGGTGAGCGGATCGCTCGATGACCGGCGCGTCGCCGTGACGGGAGGCGCGGGATTCCTCGGTCGCGCGGTCGTCCGAGTCCTGCGGGCCCGCGGCTACGCCGAGCCGTTCGTCCCGCGCAGCCGCGACTACGACCTGCGCGATCCCGGGGCGATTCGACGCTTCCTCGACGACGCACGGCCGGACATCGTGATCCACCTCGCCGCGGTCGTCGGCGGGATCGAGTTGAATCGCCGCCAGCCCGGCACACTGTTCTACGACAACCTGATCATGGGCACGCACTTGATCGAGGCCGCAAGGCGCGCCGCCATCGGCAAGTTCGTCTGCGTGGGCACGATCTGCGCCTACCCCAAGCACTCGGCCGTCCCGTTCGACGAGGACGACCTGTGGAACGGCTACCCCGAGGAGACCAACGCGCCCTACGGCATCGCCAAGAAGGCCCTCCTCGTGCAACTCCAGGCTTACCGCCGACAGTACGGCATGCAGGGGATCTACCTCCTACCGGTCAACCTCTACGGTCCGGGCGACAACTTCGATCCGGAGACGTCGCACGTGATTCCCGCACTGATACGCCGGTTCATCGAGGCACGCGACTGCGCGGCTCCGTCGGTGACCTGCTGGGGCAGCGGTACGGCGACGCGCGAATTCCTGTATGTCGACGACTGCGCCGAGGCGATCGTCCTCGCCGCCGAACGTTACGAGGGCGAGGAGCCCGTCAATATCGGAATCGGAGAGGAAGTCTCGATCGCGGATCTTGCCCTGACGATCGCGAGGCTCGTGCGCTACGAGGGATCCATCGATTGGGACACGCGCCGACCCGACGGGCAACCCCGTCGCTGCCTGGACACTTCGCGAGCCGCCGAGCGGTTCGGTTTCCGAGCGACGACCGCACTCGAGGAGGGGCTTCGGCGGACCATCGAGTGGTACGAGGCGAACCGCGAGGGAACCGCGGAAAGTCCTGTTTGACAGTCGTTTGAACGAAAGCTAGATTGCCCGCGTTCGTTCTGGCGAATCCGGCCCGTGGGCCGTATCTCTCTTGCACCCAGCGCTACCGGAACGGCCCCGACTCGAGGCCCGTTGGCGGAGGTACTTCGTGTCCGATCTGATCCAGCCCCATGGCGGCGAGCTCGTCGACCTGATCGTCGACGAGCAGCGCGCCGCCGAACTCAAATCCGAATCGCAGGACTGGCCGTCGTGGGATCTCACGGCGCGGCAGTTGTGCGATCTGGAGCTCCTGATGAACGGCGGGTTTTCGCCGTTGACCGGGTTCCTCTGTCGCGAAGACTACGAGGCCGTGTGCGACGGGATGCGTCTCGCCGACGGGAGCCTGTGGCCGATCCCGATCACCCTCGACGTCAGCGAAGAGCTGGCCGACGCCCTCGAGCGCGGCCAGCGGGTCGCGCTGCGCGACCCCGAGGGGCTGATGCTCGCCGTGCTCCACGTCGAGGAGATCTGGAAGCCGGATCTCGAGTCCGAGGCGCAACGCGTCTACGGAACGACGGACAGGAAACACCCGGCCGTGAGCCATCTCCTCGAGCGCTCCCACCCGGTTTATCTCGGTGGCAAGATCGACGGGATTCAACTCCCGCTGCACTACGACTTCCGCAATCGCCGCCACACGCCCGCCGAGGTCCGCGCCGAGTTCGAGCGGCTCGGCTGGCTCAAGGTCGTCGCCTTCCAGACGCGCAACCCGATGCACCGCGCGCATCACGAGCTGACGTTGCGCGCCGCCAAGGAGGTCGAGGGCAACCTGCTGATCCATCCCGTCGTGGGGATGACCAAGCCGGGCGATCTCGATCACTACACGCGCGTGCACTGCTACGAGGCGATCCGCTCGCGTTACCCGCTCAACACGATGATGCTGTCGCTGCTGCCGCTGGCGATGCGCATGGGCGGACCGCGCGAGGCCGTGTGGCACGCGATCATCCGCAAGAACTACGGCTGCACCCACTTCATCGTCGGTCGCGACCATGCCGGGCCGGGCGTCGATTCCGCCGGCGAGCCGTTCTACGGTCCGTACGACGCCCAGGAGCTGATGCGCGAGCACGAGCAGGAGCTCGGCGTCGCGATGGTGCCCTTCCGCATGCTCGTGTACGTCGAGGATCAGGACGAGTACGTGCCGATCGACGAGGTCCAGGAAGACGCTCGCGTGCTGAGCATCTCCGGGACCGAGCTGCGCAAGCGGCTGGCCGAGGGGCGCGAGATCCCCGAGTGGTTCACCTTCCCGGACGTGGCCGCGGCGCTGCAGCAGCGCCACCCGCCGCGCGTGCGGCAGGGGTTCACGGTGTTCTTCACGGGGCTGTCCGGCGCGGGCAAGTCGACCATCGCCAACGCCCTGCTGGTCAAGTTCCTCGAGATGGGCGGCCGCCCGGTGACCCTGCTCGACGGCGACATCGTCCGCAAGAACCTCTCGTCCGAGCTCGGCTTCTCGAAGGAGCATCGCAACATCAACATCCAGCGCATCGGCTACGTCGCGTCCGAGATCACGAAGAACGGCGGCATCGCCGTGTGCGCCCCGATCGCGCCCTACGACGCCGTTCGACGCCAGGTGCGCGAGGCGATCGAGCCGCTGGGCGGATTCTTCCTGGTCCACGTCGACGCGCCGGTCAGCGTCTGCGAGGAACGAGATCGAAAGGGGCTTTACGCCAAGGCCCGCGCCGGGATCATCAAGGAGTTCACGGGGATCTCGGACCCCTACGAGGAGCCGGAGGACGCCGAGATCGTGTTGGACACGACCGAGCTGACGCCCGAGCAGTCGGCCCAGGAGGTCCTCCTGCACCTCGAGCGCGAGGGCTACGTCGGCGTCGAGACCGACGCTTGAGCCGCACCGACGATCTGGCGCGGATCGGCGAGGCGTTGCGCCGCGCCGCCGACGTCCTGCAGCGATTCTCGCCCGGTGAGATCGAGCACCGTCTGAAATCCGAGGGCGACCCCGTCACCGAAGCCGACGAGGCGGTGGACGCAGCACTGCGCTGCACGCTGCCGCAACCCGGTGAAGGCTGGCTGAGCGAGGAGACCGTCGACGATCCGGCACGGCTGGGGTGCGCACGCACGTGGATCGTCGATCCGCTCGACGGCACCAAGGAGTTCGTTCAGGGCATCCCCGAGTGGTGTGTCTCGGTCGGGCTGGTCGAGGGCGCGCAACCCGTTGCGGGCGGCATCCTGATCCCGACGCGCGAGTTGACGATCCTGGGCTCGCTCGAGACCGGAGTGACCGTCAACGGTGAGCCGGCCACGGTGCGCCAGCTCGACCGGCTGGACGGCGTCAGGGTCTTGGCGAGTCGATCCGAGGTCAAACGGGGCCAGTGGGAACGCTTCGGCGGCGCCCCCTTCGCCGTCGAGCCGATGGGTTCGGTTGCCTGCAAGATGGGGCTGGTCGCCGCCGGACTGGCCGATGCCACGTGGACCCTGGTGCCCAAGAACGAATGGGACGTTGCCGGAGGGACCGCACTGGTTCGTGCCGCCGGTGGCGCCGTATGGCGCCCCGACGGCGAGGCGTTGAAGTTCAACCAGAGAAACACACTGCTGCCCGGCCTGCTGGCCACTCCGGCGGGATTGGAGCAGCCGCTACGCGAATACCTGGCTTGACGCCTTCCTCGACCCGCGACATGATCTGATCGATGCGAGGGGCCGCAGGTTGACATGACCGAAGCGAGCGAGCCCCGACCCGCGCCTTCCCTCAAACGCCGCATGCTCGGCGGCGGTGCGTGGGTTCTCTTCGGCAAGACCCTTACCGTGCTCTGCACGCTGGCCAACGAAGCGCTGCTCACGCGCATGCTGGACGGCGACGGCTACGGTACCTACGTCATCGCGTTCTCGCTGGTCTCGGTCGCCGCGGTGACCGCGCAACTCGGCCTGCATCAGACCGCCGTGAGGTTCATTGCCGAATCGCTGGGGCTCGCACGGCCGGGAAGGGCACGCGAGACGCTGCGCCTCGTCTACCGCTGTGCCGTGGTCGGTGCTGGGGTCGTGTTCGTCCTGATGATCGCGGGGCCGGGGGCGCTGCTGGTGAAGCGCCTCTGGGACGCGCCCGAGCTCGCCGCCTCGATCGGCGCGCTGGCCGTGTGGGCCGTGCTGATCAGCTTCCAGGTCATCACCTCCGAGAGCTTCCGCGGGTTCAAGGACCTGCGGTTTGCCGCGCTGTTCGGCGGGGCCGTGACCGGGGTGCTGAACGTGAGCTTGCTCGCGGCGATCTTCTTTTTCCGCGGGCACACGACGATCGTCGTGGTGCTCCAGGTGATCGTCGTCGCCGCTGCCGTCAGCCTCGGCATCGGACTGTTGGTCCTGTACCGGCTGCACGTCAGGGAGTTGCCGGTCGAACGCGGCTCGATGACGGCACGAGAGTTGTTCGATACGGCCGCGCCGCTGTGGACCATCGTGATGGTCAACAACATGCTCGCGCACGCCGACCGCTGGATCCTCGGCGCGTTCCTGACCAAGTCCGAGGTCGGGATCTACGGTGCCGCGGCCCGGCTCGTGCTGCTGGTATCGCAGCCGTTGATCCTGATCAACCTGCTCGTGCCGCCGTACATCGCCGAGCTCTACGCCCGCGGCGAGAGGCGCCGCCTCGAGCGCATCCTGCGCCAGACCGCGGCGCTCGCCGGCATCCCCGCGATCGTCGTCCTCGCCGCCTTCATCTTCTTCGGCGGCCCGATCCTCGGCACCTTCTACCCCGACTCGTACGCCGCCGGGGCGACGATCCTCTCGATCCTGTCGATCGCCAAGGTCGCCAACGTGCTGACCGGCTCATCGGGCGTCACCATGGCGATGACCGGGCACCAGCACATCCTGATGCGCATCGCCGTCGTGGGTAGCGGATTGTCGATCGTTACCTGCTACTTCGCCGTCCAGCGCTGGGGCGCAACCGGCGTCGCCGTCGTCGTGAGCACGGGAAGCACGCTGATCTTCCTCTCGCAATGGCTGGCAACCCGGAAGTACACCGGCATGTGGACCCACCCCTCGATGCCGAGCCTGGAGCAGATCCGGCAGCTGTTTCGTTAGCGGGTCTTTTTCTCGAGATAGGCCAACGCCTGGCGCCGGGTCGAGATCAGGCCGTCGTCGCGGGCGTCCGCGAGCTCGTTCAGGAGCCGGCCGATACGCGGGCCCGGCCCGAGGCCCGTCACCCGCATGACGTCCGTGCCCGTCAGCAGGGGAGCGGTCGGAAGCTTGCGCAGCCGGGCCTGAACCTCGGGCAGGCGACGCAGGACGCGGCTCAGGCGGCGCCAGCGGGCGGTACCACGGGTCGCGCCCGAGCCGCAGGCGTCACACGCGGCGTGCAGGCAGAGCAGAGGCAGGTCCTCGCCTGCGTCGCGGGCAAGGCGACGCATCCCGCGAGCCGGCGCACCGGCATCCGCGAGGTGGCCGGGTCGTAAATGAAGGCGGATCAGCGTCGTGATCCGACGGCGGGCACGCGTGTCGAAACGCAAACGCTCGAGCAACCGGTTCGCCATCTTCGCGCCGAGCACTTCGTGCCCGTGGAACGTGGGCTTGCCCGAGGGCTCGACCGCATACGTGGCCGGTTTGGCGATGTCGTGCAACAGCAGCGTCCAGCGCAGCAGCGCCAGCTCGTCCCGTCCACGCACCACGTTGTGCGATGGCAGACGTGGGCGTGTGGCGCTCAGCTCGATGGCCCGGAGTGTGTGACGCCAGACGTCCGGCCTGCCGTGGCCGGCGGCGCAGCCCAGCGTCGGGAGCAGCTCCGGAAGCAGCGGCTCCAGCAGGCCCCAATCGTGCAACGCGGTCAGGCCATCGTGGGGCCGAGCCCCCGCCAGCAGCTTGTCCAGCTCGACGCGCACGCGCTCGGCCGCGACGCGACGCGCCCGCGCCGACGCGGCCATGAGCAGGCGCCGGGTCTCGCGCTCGACGCGGAAGCCCGGAAGCTCGGCGAGGAACCGCGCCGCGCGCAGGCAACGGGCCGGGTCGTCGCGGAACGCGTCGGCACGCGGTGCGCGCAGCCGCCGGGCGCGGAGATCGCGCAGGCCCCCCAGCGGGTCGGCAAGCCTTCCCGATCCGAGGTCGTAGGCCAGCGCGTTGATCGTCAGCTCGCGGCGCCGGAGGTCGCCCTCGAGGCCACGTCGAACGGCGTCGACGAGGTCGACCTCGCCCGTGGCCGCGGCGAACCGCCAGGTGGTCACGCCACGTTTGCGAAAGCGGAACCCGCGGGTCCCGAGGCGCTGCCCGATCTCGGTCAGCAGCGGAGTCATCCGGCGGACGACGGTGAAATCCGCGTCCCGGCACGGCCGGCCGAGCGCGGCGTCGCGGACCGGACCCCCGACGAGGAAAGCGCCCGCGCCGCTCGCGCGAACGGCGTCTCGCATGAGGCGCAGCAAGGGGTCGCGCGCGACGCGACGCGCCAAGGTCGCCATGAGCCTGGCCCGGGTCATTGCGCGAGCGCCCGGGAGATCACGGCATGGACGGCGTCGAGGAGCCCCTGAACGTCCTTGGGGCGGTACGGCTCGACATCGATCGGATCGCAGAAACGGACCGTCACCGGCCCCGGTCGAACCTTCAGGCCTCGTGGGGGCATCACCGCCCCGGAGCCCGAGATCGCCACCGGGACGATCGGGACCCCCGCGGCCAGTGCCAGGTGGAACGGACCCTTCTTGAACGGCGCCGGCGTGTCGCCCGCGGACCTCGTGCCCTCGGCGAACAACACCACGGGGCGGCCGCCGCGGATCTTGGCCGCGGCATCGTCGAGGCTGCGGATCGCCTTCGAACGATTGGCCCGATCGATCGGGATGAAATCGGAGACGCGCAAGGCCCAGCCGAGCAGCGGGATCTTGAACAACGACTGCTTGGCGACGAACCGGGTTTGCTTCGGCAGTACCGCGATGAGCGCCCAGATGTCGACGTTGGACTGATGATTCGAGATGTAGATGCACGGGGTGTGCGCACGAGCGGTGTCGAGACTCTCGTAAGTCAAACGTGCCCCGGCGGCACGGTAGTTCAGCCGGCCCCAGACGCGGCCGACGACCATCGCCACGTCGCTTCCCGGACGGAGGTTCGTCCAGATGGCGGCGATCGACGCGCAGACCACGGTCGTCACCGCCATGACGAATCCGGTCCACAGGCCACGTAACGTCATCCAAGGTCCCC
This sequence comes from Acidobacteriota bacterium, assembly GCA_011773795.1. Lineage (GTDB taxonomy): Bacteria > Acidobacteriota > Polarisedimenticolia > Polarisedimenticolales > Polarisedimenticolaceae > WVWW01. The sequence goes on along the minus strand of WVWW01000022.1, from coordinate 11,844 downwards.
GCCAGGCGAACGGCCAGATTACTACAGTCGCGGCGCACTATAATCGTCGGCGGAGGGATGCTTTGGAGCACGGGGAGAGGATCGACCCACGCTGGCGCCACGTCGGATATTCGATGCTGCTTGCCGCGGTCTACGATGCGCTGTTCGCCGTGGCGATCCTGTTCTTCCCCGCACCCTCCGCGGGTCTGCTTCGTCTCGAACTGCCCGACGATCTCGTCTACCTGCGCTTCAACGGGGTCTTCCTGCTCATGCTCGCGGCGATGTACCTGCTGGCCGCCGCCGATCCGCGGCGCTACCGCGGGATCGTGATCGTCGCCGTGCTGGGGCGTTTCGCCGGGTTCGTTTACCTGGGCACGGTCTGGTTCGGCGGCGGGTCGGCCACCTTCCTGGGCCTGGCACTGGCCGACTTGTTCTTTTCGATCCTCCATGCCGTCCTGTGGCTCCGTGCGCGTTCGTGACCCGCAAGTAGGAGAATTTTCAACGCCTTGACCGTCGAATGCCGCGGCCCCTATGCTCTTTTCGAGTCATGGTCGTCACCATTCGCATCGGCGCCTCGCGCCGCCCGAACGGAGCTCCCCCCGACGCGTCGATGGGGCGAGCGGGCTGGCTGTTCGCCATCCTGCAGCAACTCGGCGGGATGGTCCGCCTCTCCGGGCTGACGCTCCGGCACACGTTCAAGCGACCGTTCGAGATCGATCTTTGGGTCGAGCAGCTTTACCAGCTCGGCGTGCGCTCGCTGACGATCACCAACGTGACCCTGCTGTTCACCGGAATGGTGCTGGCGATCCAGACCGCCTACTCGCTGGCCGCGTACGGTGGCAAGTCGTTCGTCGGCGACATCGTCGCGCTGTCCGTGGTGCGCGAGCTCGGGCCCGTGCTCGCAGCGTTGATGGTCGCCGGCCGCGTCGGTGCCGGGATCACGGCGGAGCTGGGCTCGATGGCGGTCACCGAGCAGGTCGACGCGCTGCGCGCGCTGGCCGCCAACCCCGTGCGCAAGCTGGTCGTGCCGCGCGTCGGGGCGCTGGTCCTGACCTTGCCCTTGCTGACGATCCTCGCCGACACGATCGCGCTGTTCGGCGGCCTGCTGATGGCGTTGTTCGAGATCGGGCAATCACGCGCCTATTACATGTCTCATGTCCTCGGGGCGTTGACCATCACCGACGTCGTCAGCGGTGTCGGGAAGACCGTATTCTTCGCCTTCTTCATCGGCGTGATCGCGTGCTACAACGGCATCAACACGCGCGGCGGCGCCGACGGCGTGGGCAAGGCCACGACGAACACCGTGGTGGTGTCCTCCATCTCCGTGATCATCTCCGACTTCTTCCTCACCAAGATGTTCCTGCTGGTGTTGTGATGGCCGGACATTTCATCCGCTACGAGGGCGTCCACAAGAGCTTCGGCGACAAGGCCGTGCTGCGCGGCGTCGATCTGGCCATCGGGCGCGGCGAGACCGTGGTGGTACTCGGGGGCTCCGGGACCGGTAAGTCGGTGTTGATCAAGCACACGATCGGTTTGCACAGCCCCGACTCGGGCCGGGTCTTCGTGGACGACGTCGAGATCCAGGAGTTCGACGAGGAGCAACTGATCGAGACGCGCAAGAAGGTCGGCATGCTGTTCCAGGCCGGCGCGCTGTTCGATTCGATGACCGTCGAGGACAACGTCGCCTACGCGCTGCGCGAGCACACGGATCGTTCCGACGAGGAGATTCGCGACCGGGTTCGCGAGGTGCTCGGGCTCGTCGAGCTCGAGGACGTGGAGGATCTGATGCCGGCGAGCCTGTCGGGCGGGATGCGCAAGCGCGTCGCGCTGGCCCGGGCGATCGCGCTGGCGCCGCGGGCGATCCTGTACGACGAGCCGACGACCGGTCTCGACCCCATCACGGCGAACGCGATCAATCGCCTCATTCGCAACCTGCAGAAAAGACTCGGCGTGACCTCGATCGTGGTGACCCACGACATCCATTCGGCGTTCACCGTCGGCGACCGGATCGCGTTCCTCTACGAAGGGCGTATCCTGTTCGACGGAACCGTGGAGGAGGCGCGTCGGACCACCGAGCCGCGTCTCAAGAACTTCCTCGAGGGAGGCGGTTATGGCTAAGGGTAAGAAGACGTCGAGGGACGTGGCCGTCGGCGCGATGTTCGCGCTGGCGCTGGTCATCCTTGCCATCACGATCATGGCCCTCGGCGACGGATCGAACCTGTTCCGCAGCGAGGTGCGTTACCTCGTGGTCTTCCCGAGCGTGGAGGGCATGGGCATCGGGTCGCCGGTCAAGATGAACGGCGTCCAGATCGGGTCGGTCATCGGGATCGACCTCTCGACGGACGCGACCCGCGCAGGGATCGAGGTCGAGATCGGTGTCGACGCGGCCTATCGCCAGCGCATCCGGACGGACTCCAAGGCCTCGCTGAAGATCCTTCAGTTGCTCTCGGGCGAAAAGTTCGTCGAGCTTTCGGCGGGGACGCCCGGCGCCTCCGAGTTGCCCGAGGGGGCCGTGATCGAGCTCGAGCAGGACACCGAGCTGCTTGCCGCCGTCGCCGGCGCGTCCGAGAACATCAACGAGATCAGTGTGTCGCTCAAGAACATCCTGCAGTCCCTCGAATCCGGCGAAGCGCTGCTCGGCAAGGCGATCACGGATCCCGAGTTCGGCAAGGCCGGCATCGAGGCGCTGGGTGGCGCGCTGGAGAATCTCCAGGCGATCACGGGCGAGCTACGTGCCGGGAAGGGCTTCATCGGCCGGCTGCTCCAGGACGAGGCGTTCGCCGCGCGGGTCGATGCGTTGGGAGATGCGGTGGACGGCCTGGCGCGCATCGTTGAACGGTTGGATGCCGGCGAGGGCGCCCTGGGTGAGATGCTGCGCGAGGACGGCTCGGGTAAGCAGGCGGTCAAGGACCTGGCGGAAGCGGCGGCGAGTCTCAAGCGCGTCGCGGCCAACCTCGATTCGACGCGCGGGTTCGTCGGCAAGTTGCTCAACGACGAGGAATACTCCGAGGCACTCGCCGCGGATTTCCAGTCGCTGCTCTCCAACCTTGCCGAGGTCAGTTCCAAGATCAACCGCGGTGACGGGACTCTCGGAGCGTTGGTCAACGAGCGCGCGCTGTACGACGGGATGGAGGACGTCGTCGCCGGCGTCAACGACAGCAAGTTCGCCCGCTGGCTGATGCGCCATTACCAGAAAAAGGGGATCAAGGCTTCGCCTGACGAGGCCGCCGGGTCCGAATAAACACGGTGGCAAGTTTGGGGTCCCGTCTCTATATTTCACCGAGCCGTACCTGAAACAGGTCTCTGAGGTAATTCGATGTCCAAAGTCGCTCTGGCCCTGCGCGAGTGCATCTCGGACCGCTCGGCCCGCATCGGCGTGGTGGGGATGGGCTACGTCGGTCTGCCGTTGGCGCTCGAATTCGCCAAGGCCGGGTACCGCGTTACGGGCATCGATGTCGATTCCAAGAAGATCGCCGGGATTCGCGCGGGTAAATCGCACATCCAGGACGTCTCCTCGGCCGACGTCCGCGAGATGGTCAGGAAGAAGAGGCTCACGGCACAGGACAGCTACCGCGGCTGCCACCGCTTCGATGCAATCCTGATCTGCGTCCCGACCCCGCTACGCAAGACGAAGGACCCGGACATCTCGTACATCGTCTCGGCCGTCGACGAGATCGCTCCCCAGCTTCGCGAGGGCCAGCTCATCGTGCTGGAGAGCACGACCTATCCCGGGACCACCGAGGAGGTGATGCGTCCGCGCCTCGAGCGCGACGGCTTGCGGGTCGGCAAGGACTATTTCCTGGCCTTTTCACCCGAGCGCGTCGATCCCGGCAACGCGGTGTACACCACGCACAACACTCCCAAGGTCGTCGGCGGGGCCACGCGCGCCTGTACCCAGGTGGCGGTTCACCTGTATCGCCAGGCCATCGAGCAGGTGCACCCGGTGTCGTCGACCCAGGCGGCCGAGATGATCAAGCTGCTCGAGAACACCTTCCGCGCGGTCAACATCGGGCTGGTCAACGAGATCGCGCTGATGTGCGAGAAGCTCGGGCTCGACGTGTGGGAGGTGATCGACGGCGCCGCGACCAAGCCGTTCGGCTTCATGCGCTTCTACCCGGGCCCGGGGATCGGCGGCCACTGCATCCCGCTCGATCCGCACTACCTGTCGTGGAAGCTGAAGACGCTGAACTACTCGGCGCGCTTCATCGAGCTGGCCTCGGAGATCAACGGACAGATGCCGCATGAGGTCGTGCGCCGCGCGGCCGATCTGCTCAACGACAAGAAGAAGAGTGTCAAAGGATCCAAGATTCTCGTGCTCGGCGTCACCTACAAGAAGGACACCGGCGACGTGCGCGAGTCCCCGGCACTCGATGTGATCCGCCTGCTCGAGCAACGCGGTGCAAAGATCTCTTACCACGATCCGTTCACCCCCCGGCTGAGCGTCGACGGGGCCAAGACCTACCGGCGTTCCGCGCTGAACAAGGCTAGCCTGTCCCGCGCCGATCTGGTCCTGGTGATCACCGATCATTCCACGTACGACTACGATCAGATCGTGCGAGACGCAGCGCTCATCCTGGACACCCGGAACGCGACTCGAAGCGTCAAGCGTGGGCGTTCCAAGATTCGGAAGCTGTAGATGGCTTCCGGCGGGCCCATCCTGGTCACCGGCGGTGCGGGCTTCATCGGTTCGCACACCGTGGATCGACTTCTCGCCGCCGGCCGGCAGGTCGTCGCGCTGGACAACTTCGACGACTTCTACGACCCGCGGATCAAACGCTCCAATGTCGCCACGGCACTCGAAAACCCGGCATACAGGCTGGTCGAGGGGGACATCCGCGACTCCGAGCTGCTGGATCGTCTGTTCGGCGAGCACGGATTCTCGGCGGTGATTCACCTCGCCGCCCGCGCCGGAGTACGGCCCTCGATCGAAGCCCCGGTGCTGTACAGCTCGGTCAACCTGGACGGGACGACCCGCATGTTGGAAGCCTGCCGCAAGCACGGCGTCGATCGCTTCGTCTTCGGCTCGTCATCCTCGGTCTACGGCAACAACGAGAAGGTGCCGTTCTCCGAAACGGATCCCGTGGATCATCCGATCTCACCCTATGCGGCGACGAAAAAAGCGGGGGAGGTCCTGTGTCATGCGCATCACCACTTGTTCGGGATCCGCATGGCGTGCCTGCGGTTTTTTACCGTTTACGGTCCGCGCCAGCGACCCGAGATGGCGATCCACAAGTTCGCCGCCAAGATGGTGCGTGGCGAGGAGATCGAGCAGTACGGCGACGGGTCGAGTGCTCGGGATTACACCTTCATTTCCGATATCGTCGCCGGCGTCCTGCGGGCGCTCGACCGTGCCGACGGCTTTCATGTATGGAATCTCGGCGGGTCGCGCACCATCCAACTGGGCGACCTGATCCGGACGATCGGTCGGGCTTTCGATGTCCGACCCAAAGTGCGGCGGCTACCCGATCAACCCGGTGACGTCGACCGAACATGGGCCGACACCTCACGGGCGAAAAGCGAGTTGGGTTGGGAGGCGTCGGTCACGCTCGACCGGGGTTTGCAAGAATTTCGCGAGTGGTTCGAAACCCGGCGGCCACTCGAGTCAGGGAAGAAGCGATGAATATCTGTGTGGTTGGAACGGGATACGTCGGATTGGTGACCGGGGCGTGCTTCGCCGAGTTCGGGAACCAGGTCACCTGCGTCGACAAGATCGCGGCCAAGATCGAGAGCCTGCAGGCCGGGAAGATCCCGATCTACGAGCCCGGTCTCGACGATCTCGTGCAGCGCAACGTGAGGGGTGAGCGGTTGAAGTTCACGACCAACCTGGAAGATGCGATTCGCGAGGCGCTGATCGTGATCATCGCGGTGGGGACGCCCCAGGACGACGACGGTCGCGCCGATCTCTCGTTCGTCCGCGCCGTCGCGAAGTCGATCGGGGAGAACCTCGACTCCTACAAGGTTGTCGTCACCAAGAGCACCGTCCCGGCGGGCACCGGAAAGATGGTGCGCGAGGTGATTGAAGAGAACCGCAAGGGCGACCACCCGTTCAGCGTCGCTTCCAACCCTGAGTTCCTGCGTGAAGGCTCGGCCATCGAGGACTTCATGCGTCCCAACCGCGTGGTTCTCGGGACCGAGGACGCGCAGTCGGCGGCGATCCTCCAGGACCTCTACCGTCCGCTGTACCTGATCGAGACCCCGATCGTGGTGACCGACGTCGTCACCGCCGAGGTGATCAAGTACGCGTCCAACGCCTTCCTGGCGACCAAGATCTCGTTCATCAACGAGATGGCCGACCTGTGCGAGGCCGTGGGCGCCGACGTCCAGGTGGTGGCCAAGGCGATGGGACTGGATCGCCGCATCGGGCCGAAGTTCCTCCACGCGGGTCCCGGGTACGGCGGCTCCTGTTTTCCCAAGGACACGCGCGCCGTCAACGAGCTGGCCAACGATCGTGGGGTGAACCTGCGCATCGTCAAGGCCGTGATCGAGGTCAACGACGACCGGGCGCCGCGCATGATCGAGAAAATCAAAGCGGCGGTCGGTGGGTCACTGAACGGAGCCACGCTCGCCCTCCTGGGTTTGACGTTCAAGCCGAACACGGACGATCTGAGGGAGTCGCCCGCGATCGCGATCCTCGACCGCTTGCTCGAGGCCGGCGCTACGGTGCGCGCGTTCGATCCGATCGCCAACGCTGAGCTCGTCGGAGCGCCCCGTGACGGGGTCGTCTACTGCGGTGACGAGTACGAGGCGGTCAGCGGCGCCGATGCCCTGATCCTGGCGACCGAGTGGAACCAGTTTCGCTCGCTGGATTTCAGTAGGATGAAGGGTCTACTGGCTCGTCCCATTGTGGTCGATCTGCGAAACATTTACGGACCGGAGCGCATGCGCGATCTGGGTTTCGAATACACGGGCGTGGGGAGGTAACGTGTCCGTCTACGTGGTTGCCGGCGGCGGCGGGTTCATCGGGTCGAACATCGCGGAGCACCTGCTGGGTTCGGGAGAAGAGGTTCGCGTACTCGACAACTTCGCCACCGGCCGCCGGAGGAATCTCGAGCACGCCGATCGATGGGCTGCCGAGGGTGGTGGAACCTACCGCTTGATCGAGGGCGACATTCGCGACGCCGAGGCATGCGACGAGGCGGTCGCCGGGGCCGACTACGTCTTGCTGCTGGCCGCCATCCCGTCGGTACCGCGTTCGGTCGCCGATCCGGTCACCACCCACGACGTCAACGTGCGCGGAACGCTGGCCGTGCTGGAGGCCGCACGCCGCCACAACGTTGAACGCGTCGTGTACTCGTCGTCGTCGTCGCTCTACGGCGAGAGCGAGACGCTGCCCAAGGTGGAGTCGATGGCACCGGCACCGATCTCTCCCTACGGCCTGCAGAAGCTCGCGGCGGAGACCTACTGCAGCCTGTACCATCGCCTGTACGGTACTCCCACCGTCGCCCTGCGTTACTTCAACGTCTTCGGTCCGCGCCAGGACCCGGACAGCGATTATGCGGCGGTGATCCCCAGGTTCATCACCGCGGTCAAGTCGGGCACCCCGCCGACGATCTACGGGGACGGCGAGCAGACACGTGATTTCACCTTCGTGGCGAATGTGATCGAGGCCAACCTGTTGGCGTCTCGGGCCGGGGAGGCCGCCCTGGGGCGCGCGTTCAACATCGGCTGTGGGACGCGGATCAGCCTCAACGATCTGGTGGGCACCCTTGCCGAGCTCACCGGGCGGGCGGTCGAGCCGATTCACGCGGATCCCCGTCCCGGGGACATCAAGCACTCGATGGCCGGCATCGATGAGGCCCAAAAGCATCTCGGTTTCGAACCCCGAGTCGATCTCGTCGAGGGGCTCCGGCGGACGCTGGACGCTTATTGACATGGGCGCGCGCCGACCGCCCGCGAAGTTGCACGTCGTCCTGCTCGCCGGCGGTAGCGGCACGCGCTTCTGGCCCTTGAGCCGGCACGCGCGTCCCAAGCAATTCCTTGCATTCGGCGGTAAGGTCTCGCTCTTGCGCCAGACGTGGGAGCGTGCTCGCCGGCTCGCGCCGGCAACACGCATCTGGGTTGTCGCACCGCGTGAACTGCGGGCGGCCGTGCGAGCCGAGTTGCCGGCGCTCGGAGCCGATCGGCTCGTCGTCGAGCCATCCCCAAGGGATACCGGCCCGGCGATCGGGCTGGCCTGCGCGCGAATCGCGGCACTCGACGCGGAAGCGATTGCCGCTGTCTTCCCGACGGATCACCTGATACGGAACTCCCATCGCTTCGTTGCCGCCGTGCACCGCGCTGTTCGCGAGGCAACTGCAGGTTCGCTCGTTTGTCTCGGCGTGAAGCCCGATCGACCGGCGACGGGATTCGGCTACCTGCGCTGCGCCGAACGACCGCTGCGGGGACGGCCCGTGGACGTCTCGTCCTTCGTCGAGAAGCCGGACGCCGCCCGTGCCAGACGCTTTCTCAGGGCCGGGAACTATCTTTGGAATGCAGGGATGTTCGCCTGGCGCTGCGACCGTTTCCTGGAGGAGATGGCGCGTACCGCGCCCGCGATGGCCCGCGCGGTGCGCGGCGTGGCGGCGGGCAAGACCGCGCAATGGACCCGCGCGCCGCGGAAGTCCGTCGACTACGCGGTGATGGAGCGCGCCCGGGGTGTCCGCGTCGTCCCGCTGGACGCCGGCTGGAACGACATCGGGTCCTGGGACACCGCCTCCGATCTGCTCGAAGGTACGCCCGGCGCATCTCGTGAGGCGATCCTCATCGAGAGCGAGGGGAGCGTGGTTCTCGGCGACAAACGGCTGATTGCCCTGGTGGATGTTCCGGGGGTCACGGTCGTCGACACCGAGGACGCTCTTCTCGTCGTTGCCCGCGGCAGCTCCGAGCGCGTACGTGAGGTGCTCGAAGAGTTGCGCCGCCGGCGACGCAAGGACCTGCTGTGAGAGCGGACCCTCGCGTCTGGTTTCCCGTTGCATCTCTCGACCTT
>WVWW01000022.1:0-2793 GCA_011773795.1 Acidobacteriota bacterium | reverse complement strand
CGAGCTCTACAGCTCGACGTTTCCCGGCTACGGGACGGGCGAGTCGTCCGACCCGATCGCGTGGCTGGAATCCCGGGCGCTCGCCGAGGTTCCCGAAGTCGACGACATCGCCTTGCCACGCGAACCCGAGGGGCCCGTGTCGGCGAGTGTCGGGGGCCGCTGGGCCGGGTGGCGCCCGATCTCGCTGGCGCCGGACTTCACGTTGGAGCGGGTCTTCTGGTTCATTCCATTGCTGATCGCCTTCGTGATGTTCCACGCGGGTGCGAGAGACCCGGAGCGCCGACGCGTGTTCGAGGCGATCCTGTTCGTCGACTTCCTGGCTCTTGCGCTGTTCGGGCTGATCTTCGCGGCGGTCGGCAACGACCGGCTCTATTGGATCCGCCCCACGGTGCAGGAGACGAACCCTTTCGGTCCCTACGTGAATCCCGCTCACTTCGCGGCGGTGATGGAACTCGCGGTGCCGTGGGTGGCGGCGGCCGCGTGGTCGGCGCGCCGGTTGAAGCGACGCTCCGCGCTGCCGTTCCCCATCCTGCTGGCCACGGCCGCGTGCTGCTTCCTCGCCGGCGTTCTTTCCGGCAGCCGCGCGGCGGTCGTGTTGATGAGCGCGGCGGTGATCTTGGTCGTTGTGACGGCGCCGGTGACGCAATCCATCCGCTGGAAGCTGGGCGCGGGCATGCTCGGAGCGGCGCTCATCGCGTCACTCGCGATCACGCTCGCCGGCGTCGGCCGGCGGGTGGCGGGCTTCTTCGAGCTGGGGGCCGGCGGTCTGACCGACGTCGAACGGCTCGCGGGCTGGCGCGCGGCCTGGACGATGTTGAACGACTTCCTGACGACGGGCGCCGGCGTGGGAGCGTTTCGCGAGGTGTTCCCGATCTACGCGCCGGCCGGCGGTGATGCCCGAATGGCGCACCTGCACAACGATTACTTCGAGATCGTGGTCGAGACGGGTTGGCCCGGCGCATTGCTACTGCTGGCGATGCTGGCATGCTTCGCACGGCTGGCCGTGATCAACGCGCGCCGCAGCCTGAGGGCGCGCGGCCTGGCGATCGGGCTGGGCTGCCTGTTCCTACACGCCGCCGTCGATTTCAATCATCAGATCCCCGCCAACGCGCTGCTCTTCGTCGCGGCGGCCGGGATCCTCGTCGCTCGGGAGGACTTCGATTGAGCTCCCGGCGTTTCCTGTTCTGGGCCCTGTGCGTCTTATCGATCGTGTTTGCCGCCCGGGCGGTTTACGGCCTCGTTGCCGGATTGTCGTATTCCGAAGGCCGTCGGAATGCGCGGCTCGGCCGTTACGAGCAGGCCCTCCCGCTTCTCGATCGGTCCGCCGTCGGTGAGCTCTCGGCGGAAGTCCGCTGGCTCGCCGGCGAGGTTCGTCTGGGGCAGTGGCAACGGCGGATCGAGGCGGGGGAGGCCCCGGAGGACGTCGCACCGTTGCTGGCCGAGGCGTTCGTCGACGCCAGCGCGGCGCTCGCCTCCAGCCCGGCATCCGGGTGGTACTGGATGGCGCTGGGCAAGCTCTACCACCAGGCCGAGCGACTCTCGATCCACCGGCAGGGAGTCCCGTTGACGCTGCTGGCCGAGGACCGCTGGGCGTTCGTCGGGCATCCCGGCCGCGTGGCCATCGGGTTGATGCGGATTGCCCTCGAACGCGAGCCCAACTGGTACCCGTTCCATGACCAGCTGGCCTACGTCTACTACGACTATCGGTTGCGGCCGGAGACGCTCGAAGCGGTCTACGCGTCGGCGCTGGCGTTGCCCGTCTACGAGCTTCACCCTTACCGCTCGTTACGACCGCCGGACCTCGAGATACTCGACGCCTTCGCGCGCGGCGCGCACGACAGCCTGGGCCGCGCCCCCTGGATGCGCCCCGTGCGCCACCGGATCGCGCTTGGCCGTATCGAGGTCCGACGGGAGAACTGGGAAGCGGCGGAAGAGCAGCTGCGTCAGGCGCTCGAGCTCGATGGAGTTCCGCTCAACGTCGCCGAGGCGCACTACTACCTCGGCCTGAGCCTGGTCGGACAGGAGCGTTACGACGAGGCCCGTGTCGCCTTGATCGAGGCGGAGAAACAAGCGCCCATGAAACCTCCGGCGGTATTCGCCCAGGCCGACCTGGCCGAGCGACTGGATCAGTGGGACCTCGCGCTCGACCTGTGGGCGGAAGTAAAGCGGTTGGAGCCCCATCGGCTCGATGCGTCCTTGCGCCTCGCCGAGGCCGCCCGGGTGACCGGGAACCACGAGCGAGCGGCCCACAACCTGCGGGAGGCGATCCGGAAACATCCCGAACGGTACGAACCGCTGGTTTCGCTCGTGCGCGTCTTCATCGACCAGGGGGAACTCGGCAAGGCCCGGGCCGCGTTCGCGGACCTCGATCGACGGCACCCCGATCTGGCCGCGACCGCGGCCCTTCGCAGGGATTTGGAGGCCGGCCGGCGACCCTGATCCCGGTTTCGATGCCGTCCGGCAGTGGCAGGTCGAGCGAAGGTGGGTATACAACACGGAGGAACGGGAGGCGATTTGGCCGAAGTCTATCAACGGGCCTTACACCGGGTTCGCCCGCTGCGGGCGTCCCTTGTTCTATTCGGAGTGGGCTTCCTTGCCCTGCTCGTGCCGCTCTCCGAGCACGCCTGGATCTTCCTGACCACGATGCTGATGGCGTTGTGCCTGATCGTCCCGGCGGCGCTGGCCTACCAGCGCGACCGGTTCGACCCGTTCGAGATCATTCACGTCCTCGGATTCCGTTACTGGATGTACTTCGGCGTGGGCGCCCTGTGGATGGTCAGCGATCCCTACAAC
>WVWW01000130.1 GCA_011773795.1 Acidobacteriota bacterium | reverse complement strand
GGAGCGCCTGCCCCACCTGGGTGACGAAGGCTTCGGAGACCGGGGTGGTCTCGTCCACGTAGCGCAGCGGCGCGACGAGGTTCCGGACACGCGCCCGACGGCCGTGACCTTCGCGGTAGCGCAGCTTGCAGACGGTCTCCATCCGGCAGACCTTGATGCGCTTGATGTCGTCGGAGACGACGACCTCCTCGTCCTTGACGGTGTCCCGGACCTCGTCGTACCAGACCTCGACCTCGACGCGGCGGTTGAGCGCCCGGCCTTCCTCGGTCTGGTTCGAGGCGATCGGTTCGGTGTCGCCGAACCACTCGTAAGTGATGGCCTCGGGCGGCAGGCTCAACGCGTTCTTGAAGTATTCGGCGACCTCGCCGGCCCGCTCGCGGGAGAGACCCGCGTTGTCCTCGAACACGCGGACGAGGGCATCGGAGAGCCGTTGCGAGTCGGCGTGGCCCACGAAGTGCAGGCGCACGTTCTTGCGGTGCCGCATGGTCTCCAGGATCGTGTTGAGCTTGTCCACATAGTCACGCGGGATTTGCGCCACGCCCGATTCGAAACGGATCGGCGGTACGACGTTCTTCAGCTTGACGGTCTCGTACTCCTCGGCCGCGACCTGGCGAACCTCCAGACGGTCGCCGCGCTCGCTGTCGAGCAACGACGGATCCTGAGACCAACGCTTTAGAGCCTGATCCGGGGGCAGGTGCCGCTCGACCGTTTCGCCGGGTTCGGTGGTTTGAACCTGAGCCCAGCTCGCGCCGGCAGTCAGGAGAACGCCGATGATCAACGGCAGGTGGTGATGCTTGTTCATGCCATCACCTGCCGTCGCGCTTTGTGGTCGGGGCGCCGAGACGCCAGAAGATCTCGGGCTCGATGCTGAGCACGTAGTCCGCCTGGTCCCAGGCCTCGGTCACCTGTTGTTTGATCGCCTCGATACGGCGTTGGACGAGTGCCGGGTCCTCCCGATCGGCGACGTACGACAGCCGCAGCACCGAGGGAGCCTTGCGCAGCTCCTCGAGCAGCAAGTCGATGCGCGATCGCCACTGGAAGCGGATCTCGGTCGTGCCCGGCTCGAACGCGGGATCGGAGAGGTCGATGGCGACGACGCGGTGGATCGACGCGCCGAAGTTGATCCGCAGCGCCTTGCCTCGTGTGGCACGCTTGATCCGGGTCTGATCCGTCGACAAGCGGAAGCCGCTCGGCAGCGTCCGGTCGTCGAGCTTGAGCACGAAGTTGCTGCCGCGGGTCTCGTGCGGCGTGATCGCACAGGTGATGTGGTAACGGCCGTGCGCATCGGTTGTCGCGCGCAGGCCGCGTGCGGTCGCTACCCGAACGCCGGGCAGGCCGTCTTCGCCGTCGTCCTGAATCCCGTTGCGATTGGCGTCGTTGAAGACCTTGCCGATCACGTCGGTGCAGTCGAACGTCGGATCGGGCACGATGCGCACGGTCGCAGTCGCCTCGCCGGAGATCGCGCTGCCGGTCGTGCCGTTGATGACCTGGGCGCGGTTGACGTACTCACCCTCGGTGACGCCGGCCCCGACGGCGAGCAGGAGCTTCAACGTGCGCGACGAACTGCCCGTGATGAGGAGGCCGCTCCAGGTGAGCTCCTGACCCACGATCGTCGGCTCGTTCGGGACGCCATCGATCTGTGCCGAGCCCGCGACATAGTTGAAGCCGGCGGGGAAACGATCGACGATGGTCACGTCCGTGAGCAACGTACCGGTCGTGTTGTTGACGGTGATCACGTAGGGCACCAGCTGGCCGCGGGTCACGTTGAGCAGCGGCGTCGTCTTGGAGATCGCGATCGAGCCGGCGAGCTCCGGATCGAGCGGGATGTGGTTGTTGAAGATCTGGCTCGAGCCCGGGGGCTGGCTGCCGTCCAGCGTCAGGTGGACGTGGTAGACCGTGCCCGCGCTGTTGGCCGGAACCCCTGCTCCCGGTGCGAACTCGGAAGGCTGCACCTCGCAGAACAGCGTGGTGCCCGGAATGACGTCGTTGATGCTGCTCGGACAGGCCGGCACGGAGAACGCCGCCGTCGACGCGTCGGACGTCGGCGGGATGATCTGCGAGTAGCCCGCGACGTAGGTCGCTCCCGGGGGCACCGTCACGTCGATGACGTAGTCCCCGCCGCTCGGACACGACGGATCGCTGAAGTTGAGGTCGAATTTGTAGTACCCGTTGGACAGCGTGACCTGGCCCTGCTGGACCGGGTCGTCGAAGCAACTCGCCGGCACGGGAGTGGAGCTGCCGGCGTCGAGCAGGGTCAGGGTCGCTCCGGCGACCGGGATCCTGGCGATCGAGTTGTAGACGACGCCGTTCGGATCGATCGGCAGGTTCAGGCCCTGCAGGTTGGCGGCCGGTGGCACGACGATGTCGCCGATCCGCTGCAGCCCGTTCGTGAAGGCCGACGCCGCCAGGCCGACCATCGCGGTGTTCGCACCCGCGCCCGGCGCGCGGAACCTCAGCTCGTAGATCACGCCGTTCGTGTCGTTGGGTTGGACGCCGATGATGCTGTAGTCACCGTTCGGATCCGTAAGCGTGGTGTGTAGGAGCGATCCGTCGCGGTAAAGGTCGACCGGCCAGCCGGTCAGCGGTTGCTCCCCGGCGTCCCGCACGTCGTCGAAGTCGGCGTCGTGCCAGAGGGACCCGTTCAGCACCGCGACCCCGGGGATGCCGCCGACGATGATCGAGACACTGGCGCTCACCGTTTGCGTCGGGGTGTTCCAGGCGGCGACGCCGGTGTTCGTGACGACCGTACCGTTGGTCAGGGCGGTGTCGAGCGTCGCGCGGAACCGGAGTACAACGATCTCACCGGGGGCCAGCGTGCCGTAAGCTCCGGAATAATCGGCGGTGATGGTCGAACCGGCGAAGCTGACACCCGTCGTGGAGCCGTTCATCGTCGCCGACCCGGCGACATAGGCGAGCTGGCCGGGTTGCGGTGCGTCGAGGTCGTCGGTGATCACGACGTTGAAGGCCGGCACGGCGCCGATGTTCGTGACGCGCACGACGTACTCGAGCTCCGCTCCCGGGNNCCTGCTTCGTGATGGAGAGCTGCTGGCTGTCACCCACCACGACGACCGTCGGCTCGGGGCCCGTCGCGGGATCGCCGTCGCCGTCGGTCAGCAGGTCCGGCAGCTCGGCGCTGCTCACCACGGCCTGGTTGCTGATCAGGGTGCCCGCGGGCGTGCCGGCGTCGACGCGCAGGTCGAACTGAAGGACCGCCGTCTCGCCGGGCGAGATCGTGCCCGCGCCCGGACCCGGCAGCGGCGGCGTCAGGTCGGACGAGCTGATGTCGATGCCCGAGGCGAGCGGCGAGACGCCGCCGTCCGGCTGGCCGACCGGCAACCCGTTGAGCAGCGTGGAATTCGCGACGTAGGTCGTGTTCGCCGGAACCGAGTCGGTCAACACGACGCCGGTCGCGGGAATCGCGGCGGAGTTCTGCACGGTGATCGTGTAGCGCAGCACGTCGCCCGGATCGACGATGCCCGGCGAACCCAGATCGCCGAACAGCACGACGCGCTTCTCGGCGTAGAGCAGCGGCAGGTTGCCGACGATGTCGCGCGTCGGATCGTTGGCGATCGGCGTGTCCGGGTCGTCGGACGGCTGGTCGACGATGCCGTCGTCCGGGGCGCTGACGAAGCCCTGGTTCGAGATGATCGTGCCGTCGACGACGTCCGGATCCACGACCACGTCGAACGTGATGGTCGCGACGTTCGCCGGGTTGCTGGAGGCGTCGGCGGGCATCGACCCCGGCGTCGGGTCGGCGGGCGAGTGGATCGGCATGCCGCCGACCAACGGGGAAGTACCTCCGGAATCGGGAACCGGCGTACCGTTCAGCGTCGTGCTTCCCGCGACGTAGGTCGTGTTGACCGGCACCGCGTCGCGCAGCGTCACGTTGACGGCGTCGGCGTTGCCGATGTTCTTGACCGTGATCGTGTAGCGCAGCGTCTCGCCGGCGAGCAGGATGTTCGGGTCGCCGGTCAGGTCGGTGGAGATCTTCTGCACCAGGAAGGCGGGCGCCGACACGATCGTCACCCGCGTCGGGTCCTCGTCGCCGGGGACGTCCGGATCGGCGATACCGTTGACGTTCGGGTCGTCGCTGAATGCGAAATCGGAGCCGTCGTCCAGACGCAGTGTCGACTGGTTGGTGACGACGGTGCCGTTGGTGAGGGTCGAGGCCAGCGTGATGTCGAACTCGATCACGACCTCGCCGTCGGTCGGCAAGGTCAGGGCGCGGACATCCAGGACACCGGTGCCCGCGGAGCCGCCCGTGCTGCTGGTGTTGCTGACGTCGGCCGTCGGCGGGTAAGAGACCAGCGTCAGCGTGCCCGGCGTGAACGCCGGTGGGGCGTTGAGGGCGTCCAGCTCGTCGAAGATGCTGAAATTGGTGAGCGCCTGATCGGTCGTGCGGAAGCGCAGGGTGTAGCGCAGCGTGTCGCCCGGCGCGGCCGTCGTGGCGGGGCTCGCGCCGCTCGTGAGGTTGGCGACCGTCTTCTCGAAGAAGAACCCCGTCAGCGCCACCGTGACGGTGTGCGCGTCTTCGTGGTCCGCCGTGCCGACCGTGCCGTCGGTCAACGTGCGGCTGTAGGGCAGGCGGTCGGGATTGCTGCTGTCGCCGTTGAACCACTGGATGGCGCCGGCGACGTTGGTGAGCGCGACGCCGTCCTGGGTGTCGCCGTCGAGCTGGGTCCGGTAGCGGATGATCAGCCGCTCGCCGGGTCCGATCACACCCGCGGCGGACAACATGGTCATGTCGAGCCGGCAGGTGGGTGGTCCGGCGTAGTTCAACACGTAGTCGCTGCCGGGGTTGAGCGGGCCCTTGCCCGGGACCGGGGTGACGCCGTCGGCCGCGAAGACCTGGGCGCTCAGGATCTCGGGCGTCAGATCGCACATGCCGCCCGTCGCGCCGTCCGGGAACAGGTCGCGGAGGGTGACGTCCCAGGCGTCGCTGAGCCCGGTGTTCTGGACGTCGATGGCGAAGTTGCCCCACTGGCCGAGGTTCATCGTCGCCGGCCCGGACTTCGTGACGACGAGCTCGGGCGCGGCGATCGTCAGCGGCGGCGAGATGCCCCACTCGCCCGGCAGGGGCTCGTAGAACACGCCGTCGATGAGCCGGCCGAAGTCCCACTTGGCGGTGTTGATGAACTGCGTCCCCGGCGCGTTCGCCGGCGTGTCGTTGAGGACGACCGTGAGCTCGATGACGAACTGGTCCCCGGCGGGAACGACCGGGAAGTTGTCGAACGTCAGGAAGCCGCCGAGGTTGGTGAACGTGTGGGGAACCGGAGTGCCGTCGCTCAAGCCAGTAGGCGACGTGGCTCACGTAGCTGAGATCCGCGCCCGTGGCGTTGAGGTCGTCCCAGACCGTGATGCCGTGCAGGTCGTTCAGCGACCCGCTGGAGTTGATGACGGTGCCCGTCGCCGGGTCGAACAGGACCGGGATCGTCAGCGTGTAGGTGAAGGGCACGCCGATGGTGGCCGTGGTCTGGCCCGCCGGGTTCTGCTTGTCGATCTTCTCGACGGGAATCAGGAGGTTCTGACAGCCCTCCTGGATCGAGCTGGACGAGCCGTTGGTGAACCAGATCTTGTGACCCGCGACGGAGTTGCACGCCATCTGGCCCGTGTGCACGACGTTGTCGAAGATGATCAGCCAGCGCTCGTCGGTCTGGCCCGGTTGCGTGAAGAAGCTGAAGTTGGTGGTCAGCGGGTTGGACGCCGGGAAGTTCCGGATCGTGCAGTTCCCGTCGATCTGGATCTGGGACGGAGGAACGGGGTCGACGAAGCCGTCGATCAGGCCGCCGTACGCCTGGCACGCCTGGGCCTCGGAAGAAGCACCGATCCACAGGACGCAGAACGCCAGCAACAGGAAGATCGTCTTCCTGCCGGACGCGCTGCTATCGATGGAGTCTCGGAACCTCATGGTTTTGTCCGAATCACGCCTTCGGCAGGAAGTCGATCGGGTACACGATCGTCAGGGCCTCCACGCCTTCCTTCGCGCCGAAGTTGATCGTCAGGACGCGGCTGACGACCTGAGCGGCGAGATCCGGCGCATCCATGTCGGTCGACTGCAGCTTGCACATCGACACGCTGCCGTCCGGCTCGATCGTCAGGCGCAGCACCATCTGGCCGCGCAGGGTGGGGTCGTTGCGCAGCTCCCGGTTGTACAGCCGGTAGAACGCCGCCTTGTAGCGGTCGAACACGATCTGAATCTCTTCGTCGGTACGTGAGGGGACCTGTCCCCCACCCGCGCGCGGCCGGCCGCCGCCGCCGCCGTTGCCGATCGACGTGATCGTGCTGGTGGCGCGGCCTACCTGGACGCCCTGGATGCCGCCGGCACCACCTCCGCCGCCGTTGCCGCCGACGTTGCGGCTGATCGCACCGATGTTGATGCCGCCGCTCGATCCCGGCGCGTTGGTCGTCAACATCGAACGCATCGGCATCGCGGACCGGCTCGCGTCCTCGGCATCGCCGTAACGCGCGTCGGCTCCGAGACGCGGGGCGACATCGTCCTTGGCCAGGCTCGCGAACTTCTCCTTGAACGCCAGGATCCCGGCCTTGCCCACGTTTCTCTTGGGCGGGGCGGGGACGCCCTCCGGCCCGGGCGGCGCCGATGGGTCGGACGGCACCGGTTCGGCCTCGGCGACGACCGGCTCGTCGGCCGGTTGCTCGGCCGGGTCCGGCTCCTTCACGGGCTCGGGCTCGGGTTGCTCCTGTTCCTGCGTCTCGGGGACCGGCGTCGCCGGCAACGGCTTGGGTAGCTCCGGACGCACGAGCTTCGCAAGACGCTTCGGCATTTCTTCCGGGATGAAGCGCTTGGGTAGCGGAAGCTTGATCAGCGGAAGCAGCAGGCCCAGCAGCAAGCTGATCAGGAAAGACGCGGCCAGCGTCTTGCGGAAGCGCTTGTCATCCTCGCCGCCTCGGGCCCACGCCATGCGTTGGACTCGCCGGGGCACCTCGCTGATTTCCCGCTCGACGATCCATTCGGCCTTGCGCTGCTCTTCTTCTGCCAGGATGTAGTAGAGATCCGCACCGAGGATCTCGAGGTTCTCTTCCTCGCGGCCGATGTTTTCGAGGATCGACTGGCGCTGATCGTCCAGCTCGCGGAGCTCGTCCTGGAAGCTGCTCACGACGCCGCGCACCTCGCGGAGGCGTTCGTTGACGTGCTCGGGTTCGATCCGCTCGCCCCAGAAGAGCGAGGCGACGCCGAGCTCGTCGAGCTTCTCGAGGGAGCCGCAGGCCTGGTCCAGCAGCTCGTGCTGGATGCGTTGCGGCTTCAGCCGTTCGAACTCGTCGTCGACGCTGCGCAGATCCGCAGTCAGATCCTCTAATTTCCCGCGCACCTCGCCGACCTGGGCGCGCACTTCCTGTTCTTGCTGAGACTTCATGTCTTGCACCTGGTCAGACTTCGTTCGATTGCGCGGACTTCTGGACCACGGCCAGGGACACCTTGGTGTAACCCTGCCCCGTGCAGCTCGCCATGATCTTCTTCAGGACGCTGAACGGGACCGACTTGTCCGCGAGAACGGTCACTTCCTGACTCTCCGCGACCGCCTGCGTGCTCAAGCCGATGACGCTCTCGCTCAGCTCGGCGAGCCGCGCGCTGATCGGTTCGATCTCGACGTTGTTGGTCGCTTCGATATCCGCGATCGTCGCCACCGGTTCGCCCTGCACCAGGACCTCTTCCATGCCGACGAAGATCACGACGGTCTCGCGCGGCTTCGCCTCGACCACGGATTCCGGCAGCTTGATCTGCTTGGGCTGCTGCAGCGTCTCGACGGTGGCCGAGTTGATCATCAGGAAGAAGACCAGGACCGTGAACACGTCCATCAGCGGCGTCAGGTTCAACTTCGTGACGCCGCGCTTGTTGCGCGTCATGCGTCGCATCCGGCGCGAGGAGTTCATGGTGCATCCCCTATCGATATCGCCGTGAAGAGGTCGGCCCGTGCGATCTGTCCGGTCTCGTCCGCCTCGATCTCGACGCTCCGCATCGTGTCCATCACCTGGATGAGGTGGTCGTACTCGATGTCCGGCTCGAGCAGCACCGACGCGTCTTCTTTCTGCGGGTATTCGTTCTTGATGGTGACGAGGTACTCGGACAGCTTCGGCAGGTCGTACGCGTCGTCCACCTTCGGGATCGCCGCGATCACCTGCGTGCCGTCCATGATCTCGAGCCCGGCCTCGCGGACGACCACCTCGACCCGGAAGGTCGGTTCGGACGGCGCGGGACCCTGGGCGCTCGGCAAGTCGAGCTCGACGATCGTGATCCGCGAGAACACCGCGGTGATGAGCAAGAACGGCACGAGCACGACCATCAGGTTCATGAAGGTGGTCATGTCGAGCTCGGGCGCCTCCTTGTGGCGACGCCGGTAATGGTGTGCTCTTGCCATCGCTACGCCGTGACTTGGCGCTTCGCCATCGCCGTGATGACGTTGAGCGCCTTCACCGACGCCATCTCGAGGCTGTCCACGATCTCACCCGTCTTGGCCGTGAGCACGGAGTGCGTCACGAGCAGCGGGATCGCGGCGATCAGCCCGAACGCCGTCGTGTTCATCGCGACCGAGATGCTGGCGGACAGCAGGTCGGCCTTCTCCGCCGGGTTGGCGTTGGCCACCGCGGTGAACGCCTGGATCAGGCCCATGATCGTGCCGAGCAGGCCGAGCAAGGTGGCGATGCTCGCGCCGAGCGCGACGTAGGCCGTGCGCTTCTCGAGCTGCGGGATGATCTCCATCATGCTCTCTTCCATCGCGATCTCGATGTCCTCCCGGCGGCGCACCGCGCCCTGGCGGGCCAGGCCCATGGCCAGCAGTCGCGACACCGTGGAGTCGTCCTTGCTGGTCATTTCACGCGCCTTGTCGAAGTCGCCGTCGGCGAGCGCGGGCTGGAGCTTGCTCCACATGCCTTCGTTGCTGCGCCGGACGCGCGTGAGCGTGATGTAGCGTTCGATCGCGATCGCGATGCCGACCGAGAACACGATCAAGATGGGATACATGAACGGCCCACCCGATACGAAAAACCTCACCATTGAGTAGATGCCTTCCATTTTCGAACCTCCCGCAACAAACCTTTCCGTTGCTTCTGCCAGTCAAATCAAACTTGTTTCCAGATCATCAGGGTTTCTTCTCGGACCTGATTTCGTAGTAGCTCAATGCCCGCAGGAAGACCTCTCGGTCGACCGGCTGCTTCGAGTCGTCCAGCATCGTCGCGATGCCGAGCGAGTCGCCGAGCACCGAGGTCTTCCAGGGAACGATCACGAGCGACTTGGGGGCTTCCTGGTTGCCCAGGATCGACATGCCGGAGACCACCTTGTCGCCTTTCTTGGTCGGCGCTTTTTCGTCGTCCGCCTTGCCGTCCTGTTCGGCCTTCCGCTCGGTCTCCGACGCGACGGCGGTGGGCACCAAGCAGATCGCCACCAGGAGCAGCACGATCCCTAGATTCCGTCTCATGGCGTCTCCTGTCGGCTTCCGCGGTTGCGCAGATCGGCAATCCACCTGGCGACCTCGGCGTCCTCCGGAACCATCCGGCTGTACTCCTCGTAGTGCTCCAGGGCGCAGGCGTCGTCGCCGAGGTACAGGTCACACAAGATGGCCAGGTTCCTGTGGGCGAAGTGGAAATCGGAGAACCGGGCCAGCGCCGCCTCGTAGCTCGCCCGTGACTCCTGGAACAGCCCCTTGCGCCGCTGGACGAGTCCGAGCTCGTTGTAAGCGACGGGGTGTCCGGGGCTCAGCTCGAGCGCCCTTCGCAGGCTCGCCTCGGCAGGGTCGAGCTCGTCGCCGCGCGCGTAGGCCATACCGAGGGCGAGATGGGCGGCGGCCACCGCCGACGCCCGTTCCGTCACGTCGAGTAACAGGGCGACCGCCGCCTGGTCGCGACCGGCCTCGAGCATGCGGATCGCGGCCTCGTAGTCGGCGCGCACGTCCAGCTCGATTTCCACTTGCTGGCTGATGGTGAACCCGCCCGGATCCTCCGCGAAGTCGACCACCACGACCTCCGGTTCCAGCGGCGCGAGGTTCTCGGGCGTCTTGTGGACGGTCGCGTGGGTCGGCGAGTCGACGGTCGCCGCGGGTCGGGCCGCCGGCGAGCAACCGCACGCGAAGATCAGGGCGCACCACGGCAAGCCGAGGCGCAGCACCTTCATCAGACCTGCTCTATCGAGGGCTCTCATCGTCCAGAGCTCCTTCGCTCGTGTCGTCCGATCGGGAAGGCGTTGGTTCCGCCGGTAAGACTCGTGCCGATGCGTCCGCGATGCCCGGGATCGACGGGTCGATCCGGCACGCCGGGTAGAGGTACACGTAACGGTCGATGGCGAAGAGGTCGGCGCTGACCTCGGTTTTGGCGTAGCGCCCCGGCACCAGCTCGGCGAGCTTGCCGAGACTCTTCTCGGTCCAGCTGTTGAAGACGCCGGCCTGCAACAGCTCCAGGTTCTTCTCGTGCACGTCGATGGCCTTCTCCTCGAACGGGAACGCCTCCTCCTCGAGGACCAGCTCGTACTCGGCCAGTTCCGCGGGCTCGAGATCGGTCGGGCGTTCCGACTCCGCCAGCGAGCGGCTGAAGTCGAAGTAGGTTTCCGCCATGTAGAACGTCGCGGCCGCGGTGACCTCGCCGATCTCGTAGTCCACCAGCGAGCCCATCGTCTCGATCGTGAGATCCATGCGTTGCTGCTTTTCCTGCAGGCTGACCTCGAAGGGTTGCAGCAGTTTCACGGCCACGAACTCGTTGTAGACCTGCTCCGCGAGAACCAGCGCCGAGCGTGCGGCCACCGTCCGCGTCCTCGCGGTCCGTTGCGGTCCCGCATCGGCGTCGATGCGCACGATCTCCCTCAGTTCCTGGTGATACATCTCCACGTCGCGCCAGTCCTTGTAGATCTCGGCGATCTTCAGGCGCGTTTCGACGGCCGTCTCGATCGGTTCGGGGAACTCGTCGACGTAGCGGACGTAGGCGTCCAGCGCGCGTTCTTGCGCATCGGATTGTTCGTAGAGATCTCCCGCGACGAGCAGCGCCTCGCTGCGCATCGCCGGATCCTCCGACTCGGACGCGATGCGCTCGTACTCCTCGGCGGCGCGGGTCAGCTCGCCGTTCTCGCGGTAGGCGTAGGCGATCTGACGGGTCGCCTCGAGCTGCAGCTCGTGGTCGGGGAAGGTGCTGCGAAACGCTTCGAGCACCTCCGCCGCCGCCGCCCAATCTTCGAGCCGTATCAGCGCGGCGCCGGCGTCGTACTCGGCGGTGGCGCGGATGGCGGAGGTCGGCGCCGCCGAACGGATTCTCAGGAAATGGTCGGCGGCCGCGCGGTAGTCCTGCGACTCGTTCGCCAGCTCACCCTGTTTGTAGATCGACGCGGCCAGGTTGTCGATGAAACCGGCACGCGACTCGTCATCCTCTTCCGGAGTGGACATCAGCACGCGGCCGTAGGCCAGCTCGGCCCGCGCGTAGTCGGCGAGCTCGAACGATCCGTGCGCCACGACGATCCACGCCGACCGCTGAATTTCCGGTTCCGCATCGGGGTAGTCGTCGATGACGCGTTGAGCGGACTCGACGCCCGCCTCGTAGTCCTGCATCTCGTACAGGTCGTCGGCCGCCGCGCCGAGCACCGCCGCGGCGTGTTCGTGTTCCGGGAACGCGTCCGCAAACCTGAGCGAGCTCGCGACCGTCTCGCTCTTGGCGACGGCCTGCAGCTCCTCACCGGCGACCCTGAGACGCTCGCGGTGGGCGAAGACGGCGGCGTAGCCGGCGGCGGCCGCCTGGTCGTGCGGCTCGTAGTCGTAGGCCGTGCGCTCGTACTGCCTGGCCGCCTCGCCGAAGTCCTCGTGCTCGAGGAGCAGGTCCGCGAGCCGGTAGTTGATCGACGGCGAATCGTCATCCGCAGGGAACGACTGGAGGTAGTCCCCGTACCAGCGAAGCGCCTCGCGATAACTCGCGTGCTTGTCGGCGTCGTTGTCCTCCGTGTCTTCAAGACTCTGGTAATCGGCGTGATAGTGCGTGGCCAGGTCCTTCAGGTTCGCCTTCAGGTGGTCCAGCACCTCCGGTCGATCCTCGGGCGTGAAACGGCGCCAGTACTCGGCCTGCAACCCGTAGTCCGTCGCGAACTCGCGCTTCGCCTCCAGCACCAGTTTGGGGAACTCACCGGCGGTGAACGTCTCCACGATGCGCATGCTGAAGTGGGGAGCGGCCCGGTGGAACGGGTACAGCTCCACGAATGCCCTGTAGGTCTTCGCCGCGTCGTCGTAACGCAGCTTGTCCAGGTAGTGCGCGCCGAGATTGCTGTACACGCGCTCTTCGTAGGAGCGGTTGCCGAAAGTCGCGAAGTATCGGGGCACGGATTCCGGCCCGCCGAGATTGCTGAAGCTCAGGCTGACGACCCGGAACGTATCGGCGACGCGCCGTTCGTCATCCTCGGACTGTGCTTGATCGAAGTCGTAGCCGATCGACACCTTGTAGTCGAGCAGCGCGATGTACCGGTGCAGGGCCTCCTCGTAGAGCTCCTGCTTGTAGAACGTCCACCCGAGCTTGTAGAGCGCGAGCTCGTAGTACGAGGAGTGTTCGCCCATACGGATGATCGACTCGTACGCGTCCTCGGCGTCGAGGTACTTCCGACGCGTGAAGAAGTACTCTCCACGCCGGAACTGGACCTCGTCGAAGTGCGCCGAGTGCGGGTTCGCGTCGATCAGGCTCTCCATCGTCGCGATCGCCTCTTCGGTGCGGCCGAGCTCGTCGTAGGCCCGCGCCTTCTGGTAGAGGACCTGGTCGCGGTGCTCGTAGTTCGGGTACTCGGTGAGCAGGCGGTCGTAGAGCGCGATCGCTTCCAGGGGCCCCGAGGGATCCTCTTGCTCGGATAACGGTCCGGCGGGCAGATCACCAAGCCAGCCGAACAGCGAGCTCGCCGCGGTCGTCCGGGCTTCGAAATCCTGATCCGATTCCCACGGACCCATCTCGTCGACCGCATCGATCGGGAGCAATGGAGCGGACACCTGAGCGGACTCCGGGGCGGCCATTTCGCGTGGCTTCAGGTCGCCCTCGCGGACACCGAACTGTTTCTCGATCTGCAGGTCCGCGAGACGCCGCATCGCGTCCGGGGTCATCCTGGTTTCCGGTGTCTCTTCGAGGAACCGGCGGTAGTGCTCCATCGCCTGTTCGAGACCCTGCTCGACCTCGACCTCCTGCACGTCCGGCTGCATGTCATGCAGCTCCGCGAGCGTGCCCTGGGTGACGACCGGTTGTTCCGTCCGCGCGGCGCAGCCGAGAAGCAGCGCCGGCGCGAGCAGGACAGGAATGCCGATCCGCCGCATCAGCGTTCCTCCAACTCGACCTTGGCGCGAGCCGCGCGATCGTAGCTGTCGGCAACGGCGTAGCGGGCCTGCGTCTGCTGCGCCACCAGGCGTTCCCGGCGGGCGTTGAGCCGGTTGATGGCGACGGTCTCGATCATGTGTCCCTGCCGGGCCATCAACGTGTCGACGCGCTGCAGCGCGTCGCGGACGCGCTCGCGGAGTCGTTCGATCTGGACGTCGTAGCCGACGTAGCTGTGCGTCGCCGCCTGGCGAGCTCTGACGAAGGCGTCGTATTGCCGCGTGAGCATGTCGACGTGTGCGTTCAATTCGTTCAGGTGCAGGTGGGCCGTGGTCAGGCGCTCGTGGTATTCGGTTGTCAGCCGCCAGGTGAGGACGCCCCGCAGCAGGGCCGCGCGGCGCCGAAGTGCCTCCGCTTCCGGGCCCTCCGTACGGTCGAGCTGCTGCTCGACGAGCGCGATCCTCTCGCCGGCGATCCGCTCGTCCGCGGTCGCCAGGTATTCCGGCCGCGGCGCGGTCAGCATCGCCTGCAGGCGATCGCCGAGGTGCTTGCGCTGCTCGAGGCGCAGGCGGATCCGCGAGTCCAGCTCGCGGAACTGCGCGTCGATCTCCGGCAGCAGCGGCTCGTAGTTCTCCGCGCGCCAGTGGATGATGTCGTCGAACGCATCCAGGCTGGTCTTCCAGGCGATGAGCTTCGACCGCAGGTCCTCGAGGTCGAGGTAGTTCTGCAGCGCGGTCTGGAAGTCGTGCGACGCCATCAACTCCATCAGGTAGTAGGTTTCCGGCGCGTCGGGCAGCGTGCGCAGTCGGATGACCCAGCTGTCGTCCTGCCGGGACTCTTCCCGGACGAGCGCATCGAGAAACCGTCCGTCGCGGATGCTGCCGATCGATGCATCGACGCGCTCGATCTGGTTGCTGTACAGCTCGAGAGCGCGCCCGTACCCCAGCGCGGCCCGGCCATGCAGATCGAGCTTGGCGTAGGCGTGCGGAACGGCAAGCATCGCTTCCTGGACCGCGACATCCGTCGGCTCGCGATCGGCCAGCATGTTCCACGGTACGAGAGCGCGGTCGTACTGCTCGGCCGAGGCCGCGGCCCAGCCGGCCCGCAACAGCGCCTGGTTGGAGAAGGGTCCCTCGAGACGGACGCGGTCGAGAGACCGCTTGGCCCGCTCGAACTCGTCGGTTTCGAACAGGAGGGCGCCGAGCACGAGGTTCGACTTGTCACGGATCGCGAGAGCGGCGCCGTCGCCGGCGCTCAGTTGCCCGGCCCGGTCCAGTTGCTCGATTGCTTCTGCGGGCCGACCGTCCTGCAACAAGGCGATGCCGAGGTTGTAGGCGACGAACCCGACCAGACCCGGGTCGCTGTGCAGTTGGCCGAGCACCGTCACCGCCGCGCTCGGCTTGCCCGTTGCAAGATCGATGTTCGCCCGCAGGAACTCGACATCATCCTGGATTCCGGCGGGCATCGCGCCTTCGATCCTCGCCAAAGCGTGCACCGCGTCGTCGAGCTGGCCCTTCTGGAAATGGATGCGGGCGAGCCGGAACGCGGCCTCGTTGCGTACGGCCTCGTCGACGGCGCCTTCGAGCACCGCCTTGATGGCGCGTCCCGCGCGATGGTGCATGCGGTAGTTGAGCTCGAAATCGCCGACCGAGAACTCGGCGTCGTTGACGTGGAAATGGAGCGTATCGAGTGCGGGTTCGTCGAGACCGCGGTACTGCGCGAGCTCGCTATCGAGCCGCTGGAGTGCATCGAAGAACTGGCCCTGGTGAGCGTGATAGAGCGCCTCGCCGAAATGGAGGTCCCGGAGGTCTTCCCCGAGGGTCGGAGAGACTGCGAGTCCCAGAGCCAGGCCGAAACCTAGCAGCCGATGCCGCCCTCGCATCGTCCTACCATTCCCCGAGTGCGATCGGGGTGTTGGCGGAACCCGGTCCGGCCAGGGTCAGCGCCACCATCTTCGGTTTCACTTCCTTGCTGAAGGTGAACTGCTCGGTGCGGCTGAAATCCGCTCCGTCGACACCCATGCCGTCGACGAGCACCTCGAGCTGGTGGCTTCCGGTGGAGACGTTTCCGACGTAGACCCGCTGCACGCCGCCCTTGCGCAGGGCCTCGAGCTCCTTGGCGCTGTAGATGTAGTGCGCGACGAGCTGGCCGTCGATCTGGAGCCGCACGGCGTCGAGGCGCATCCGGTCGCCCTCGGCCAGCGAGACGAAGATCGCGACCTGCGTCCCCGACGGGTACAGCAGCTTCTCTTCCAGCCGGCTCAGCTCCTCCGCGATGCTGAGCACGTCCGACTTGATCTCCTGGACTTGCTCGTCGAGACCGCGCATCTGTTGCCGGTCGTCTTGCTCCTGCTGCGCCCAACCCTGGGTGGCCGCCAGACAGAATAGAAGGGCAAAGATGAGAATCTGTGCCGAGACCCCGCTGCTCGTGATCCGATTGATTCGGGTCATGACCTCTCCCTCGTTTCGTGGACCCCGCGACCATGAGCCGCAAACCCTCTCGGCCGACGGTTTTATCCGTCCGCGGAATCCACCGCGGGTCCTGCAAGCCAAGTGCCACGCCCGAATCGGGGGGTTTATGGAGAGTCGGGGTATTCCCGATGAAGATCTTGTTATCCGCGATACGAGTTTCGTAATCGGGGAGCCGTGTGCCGGAGGCTCCAGCGGGCCGCTACTTCACCACAGGACGATGAACAGAACGACGAAGGCGATCTTCAAGACCATCTGACGCATGCCGATGGAGACGGGCTTGACGCCCGCCGCGGGGACCCAGACGCCCCGCAGCACCTCCAGCGCCTGGACACCGTACGGGATCCACAGCCACGGGGAGATCACCCCCGTCGCGCCCAGACCGGCCGCGAGCACGACTCCCGAGAAGGAGATGGCCAAAGCGGAAGCGCCCGAGCGGAACCGTTCCGCCGGCGGCGGCGTGCCCTTCCACGGTCGTTGCTCCAGTCGCAGGTAGACGTAGACGATCCCTGTGGCGGACTGGAGCCACATCAACAGCCACAGCCACCACCCGAGCGGATCGGGCTGGCCAAGCCCGGCCCACATCCCGGCCGGCGCGACCAGGGCGATCGACCCGGTCGCGAGGATCTCCATGATCCGCTGGCGCCGCTCCGCCCGTTTGTAGAGCAGGGCCAGGTACCAGCAGAACACCAGCAATCCGGGGATGGCGAGTACGAGAATGTAGGCGAAGCCACGCAGTACGAGACCGGTCACGTGCAGCGCGGCGATCGTGCCGTAGAGTGCTACCCAGAACATCGCTGCGGGGACCACATCGCGGCCGCGCCGCCCGGCGGCGACCTTGACCAGCAGGCCGATCGGTTGTCGCACGAGAAAGCCGCAACCGGCGGCGATCGTGAGGTAGATGACGGTCGTGTGCCAGCGACCGCCGACGAACAGGCCGACGATCAGCGGACCGAGAAAGAAGGCCCAGCTTCCGTGGTCCTGGGGCAGCGCGACGTGGCGTCGAAACAGGCTCGTCATAGCGCGACAGTCTAGCCTCTATCGCCGGGAGATCCGACCGGTGCTAACCTCGACGCGAAGCATGAAAGCCGTCGCCGAAATCCAGATCATCCCGATCGGGAGCGGGACTTCCGTGCGGCCGTGGGTCCGGCGCGCCCAGGCGATCATCGCCGCCTCGGACCTCGTCGTTCAGGAGCATTCGTTCGGGACGAACGTGGAGGGCGAGCTCGAGACCGTCTTCAGGGTTCTCCGCGAGATCCACGAGACGCTGCACGCCGAGGGCGTCGTCCGGCTGTCGAGCGCGATCAAGATCGGCACCCGGACCGACAAGTCGCCGGATCTGGCGTCGAAGTTGCGGGAATAGACCGGCTTCAGGGCGAGGCGAATCCAGATCACGATTCGAACGAAAGACCTCTTTGAAGATCGGAGGAAGAGACATGCGCGCGGAATTTCCCGAGGAAACGGGGCGCCGGGGCGAGTTCGTCCGTCAAGAGAGCGCTTTCCGCGACCGGGTCACCGCCGACGGATCCTCCCGCTACCGTGCGGAACCGGACCGCTACCATCTCTACGTCTCCTATGCTTGCCCCTGGGCTCATCGAACCATCATTTTCAGGAAGCTGAAGGGTCTGGAAGACGTCATCGGGATGACGGTCGTCGATCCGATCCGCGACGAGCGCGGCTGGGCCTTCACCGATGCCTCGGGCGGGCCGGATCCGTTGAACGGCTTCCGCTTCCTCTCCGAGGCTTACGTAGCCACCGATCCTGGCTTCGAGGGTCGGGTCACGGTGCCGGTCCTGTGGGACAAGAAGGCCGGGCGGATCGTCAACAACGAGTCGTCCGAGATCATCCGCATGCTCAACTCGGAGTTCGACGAGTGGGCGTCCCGTAGCGACCTCGACTTCTATCCCGAGGCGCTGCGCGACGAGATCGACGCCGTCAACGCCGACGTCTACGACAACGTGAACAACGGCGTCTACCGCTGTGGGTTCGCCGCCTCCCAGGAAGCCTACGAGGAGGCATTCGAGAAGTTGTTCGGAGCCCTCGATCGGCTGGAGGCGCGGCTCTCGACACGACGGTTCCTGATGGGAGATGAGCAGACCGAAGCCGACTGGAGACTTTTCACGACGCTCCTGCGCTTCGACCCCGTGTACGTCGGTCACTTCAAGTGCAACAAGCGCCGCCTGGTCGACTACCCCAACCTGTGGGCCTACACCCGCGACCTGTACCAGACGCCGGGCGTCGCCGAGACCGTCGACCTCGACCACATCAAACGGCACTACTACGTGACCCATCGCAGGATCAACCCGACGGGGGTGGTGCCGCGCGGACCCGAGATCGACTACGCGGCACCGCACGATCGAGCCGCGGACCGGAGCCGCTTTTCCTTGCTATAATCCATGGAGTCCCAGAGAGGAGGCGAGCGCGATGAACTCCAACGGCCTCACTCGACGCGAAGATGACGCTCCGGTCACCGTCGCCACCTTTCCGACCCCCTTCGAGGCCGAGCTGGCCCGCGTCACGCTCGAATCGCAAGGCATGACGGCCGTTGTTGGCAGCGACCACGGTCAATACCTCAGCGCGGCGCCCTGGGTTCGACTCCAGGTGCCGCGTCGCGATCACGCTCTTGCGACGACGATCCTCAACGAGGGTCCGCTCGGGGGGACGCGCGTCGCGGACGCCAGGGACGACATGCGCTCGTTGCGTTTGCGCCGGCGCTTCGTCATCGCGCGGTGGTTCCTGTACGCGAGCGCGGCCGCCTGGTTTGCCGTCGGCGTCTTCGTCCTGCTCCCGTTGTTCGTCGTCCCGTTGGCGCTGGCGATCTGGTCTCGAAGCCAACCCCGTTACGCCTTCGGGGTCGCCATGGTGCTCCAGATGGTGATCGCGGCGGCGGCCATCTCGACCTCCGGAGTCTGGGGGCTGACGATGGTGATTCCGCTCATCGCGTTTCAGTTCGCCTGGATGAGCGCGTCGCCGAGGTACGTCGAGCAGCTGCAGGCCAGCCCTTTGCCGGAAACACCGAGCGTTGCCGTCGGCGAAGCCTGGAAAGACGGCGCCGCCGACCGCGAACCGGTCGAGCAGTCGATCTGGTGGGTGCGGACCGTGACCCTGCTCGTCGCGACGCTGATCTTCCTCGCATTCTTTTACGAGGCGCTCAAGGTCTGATCGACCCTTTTCTGTTGCTCGTCGGGAGGCTCGAGGCACTCCCTCGAAGGAGTGAGGTTTCCATGAGTCTCCGTCACATCTGCTCGATCACCGTCGCTTTGTTGACGTTCGTCGGTTGCTCGTCCGCAGACCGGGGGCCCGGGGCGGACACGATTTACTTCGGCGGGCCCGTCTTGACGGCGAGCGACGCCATGCCGACTGCCGAAGCCGTCGCGATCCGGGACGGCGTGATCGTCTCGGTCGGGCCGGAGACCGAAGTTCGCCGAACACAGGTCGATTCGACGACGGTCGTCGACCTCGACGGGAAGACTCTCGTCCCGGGATTCATCGACGGGCACGCGCATCTGGGCGGATTCGGGGCCCAGGCGGTCGGCGCCAACCTGCTCGCCGAGCCCGACGGCCGGGTCAACACGATCGATGATCTCGTCCGGGCGTTGCGCGAATTCGCGGACGGGCCCGATGTGGAACGAACCGGATGGGTTTTCGGCATGGGGTACGACGACGCGGTGCTCGCCGAGAAACGCCATCCGACCCGGGACGACCTGGACCGCGTCTCCACCGAGCTGCCGGTCATGGCCGTGCACATCTCGGGACACCTCATGGCGGTCAACAGCGTCGGGCTTGCCACGATCGGTTACTCCGCCGAGAGCGAGGATCCCGAAGGAGGGATGATCCGCCGGCGCGCCGGCAGTCGCGAACCGAATGGCGTGCTCGAGGAGCTGGCCGCCCTGCCCACGCTGTTTGCGGTCCTCTCGCCCGCGAGCGAGGAGGATCAAGCCTTTTTCCTGCAACGCGGCCTGGAGATCGCCAAGAGTTTCGGCTACACGACCGTTCAGGAGGGTCGGGCGAGCGACGCGGCACACCAGGCCTTCGTAGACGCCGCAGCGAGAGGCCAACTGGACATCGACGTGGTCTCCTACGTCGACTACGCCAGCCGAGCCGTGATCGATTCGGAGTGGCACTCTCGAGAGTACCGCGATCGTTACAGGATCGGAGGAATGAAGATCACGCTCGACGGATCTCCTCAGGGGCGAACGGCTTGGAGAACCGAACCGTACCTTTTGCCTCCGAAGGGGCAGGATCCGGGTTACCGCGGGTATCCGGCGATCCCCGACGATCAGGTGGTGACCGATCTGCTCGACGAGGCTTTTCGTAAAGGCTGGCAGGTCTTGACCCATGCCAACGGGGACGCCGCGATCGACCAGATGATCGGCGCCTATCGAGCGGCACGAGAAGGGTACGGACCGGGCGATCGTCGCCACGTCTTGATTCATGGTCAGTTCGTTCGCCAGGATCAACTGGACGCCTTGGCGCAGCTGGAGATCGTGCCGTCCCTCTTCCCGATGCACACGTTTTACTGGGGCGACTGGTACGACGAGATCGTGGGGCCGGAGCAGGCTCAACGGATCTCACCCATGCGCTCGGCGCTGGATCGCGGGATGATCGTGACGAGCCACACGGATGCTCCCGTCGCTCTTCCGAACCTGATGCGGGTGATGTCGGCGACCGTCAACCGCGTCTCGAGAAGCGGGAAGATCATGGGGCCCGACGAACGCCTGACTCCGACGGAGGCCCTCAAGGCGATCACGATCTGGGGCGCCTACCAGCATTTCGAGGAAGACCGCAAGGGCTCGATCGAGGTCGGTAAACTGGCCGATCTGGTGGTGCTCTCGGGCAACCCGGTCGCGGTGGACCCTGCACGGATCGGCGAGATCCGGGTGCTCGAGACGATCAAGGAAGGGAAGACGGTCTTTCAAGCCTCGGCAAGGTAGCCGGGCCATCCACCACCGGGGCCCGGGCGAGGCAGCCCGTAGAGCTTCACGCTCCCGCGACCTCGTTGCGGGATAGAATCCCGGCATGGCCGTCGCCGGGATACGCTCCTACGTCCAGCGCCCGCCCGAGGGTGACTACGCCGCGATCGTCATCGGGTCGGGGATGAGCGGATTGACCTGCGCCGCCCTGATGGCCCGCGAGGGCCAGCGCGCGCTCGTGCTCGAGCGCCACTACACGGCGGGCGGCTTCACCCACGTGTTCCGGCGCGGCGACTACGAATGGGACGTCGGCATCCACTACATCGGCGAGGTGCATCGGCCGGAGTCGTTGCTCGCCTCCGTCTTCCGGTACCTCACCGACGACAAGCTCGAGTGGGCCGACATGGGCGAGGTCTACGACCGGATCGTCTTCGGCGACGAGAGGTTCGAGCTGCACGCGGGGGTCGACGCGTTCTCCCGTCACCTGTGCGAACAGTTCCCGTCCGCGGCCGACCGGCGAGCGATCGACCGCTACGTGCGGCTGATCCGCGAGACGTCGCGAGCCTACCGTTCGTACGCCATGGAGAAGGCGCTGCCCGCTCCGGTCTCGCGCCTGGCCGGCGGCCTGCTGCGCCGCCGGTTCCTGCGTTTCGGAGGAAGGACGACCCGGGACGTGCTCGACGGTTTGACGGACAACCCGAAGTTGAAGGGAGTCCTCACCGGTCAGTACGGGGACTACGGCTTGCCTCCCGGGCAAAGCGCCTTCGGGATGCACGCCCTGCTGGCCGGCCACTACATGCGCGGAGCGGCGTTTCCGGTCGGCGGATCGTCGAGGATCGCCGAGACGATCGCCGCCGTGATCGACTCGGCCGGCGGCGTGATCCTGACCAAGGCCGAGGTCGAGCGGATTCTCATCGAGAAATCAACCGCGGTCGGCGTGAAGATGACGGACGGGCGCGAGCTGCGCGCGCCGCTGGTGATCAGCAGCGCGGGCGTGGCGAACACGTTCGGCCGGTTGATCGCCCGCGACGATCGTGAGCGGCTGGGGCTGGCCGGGCTGCAGGACCGGGTGGATCCGTCGTGGGCCCACGTGGGGCTCTACCTCGGGTTCCGACAGACCGCGGAGGAGCTGGGCCTCCAGAAAGCCAACTACTGGATCTACCCCGAAGGCGGGTTCGACCACGACGCGAACGTGCGTGCCTACCTGGCCGACCCCGAACGTGAGTTTCCCGTGGTCTACATCTCGTTCCCGTCGGCGAAGGACCCGGACTGGGAGAGCCGCTACCCCGGCCGCGCGACGATCGACGTCATCACCCTGGCACCTTACGAGTGGTTCGCCCGCTGGGAAGGCACGCGTTGGCACCGGCGAGGACAGGACTACGAGGCGTTCAAGCAACGCCTGACCGATCGCCTGCTCGACGTGCTGTACCGTTACGAGCCCCAGCTTCGCGGGAAGCTGGATCACTGCGAGATGTCCACGCCGCTGTCGACGCGTCATTTCGTCAATTACAGCCGGGGGGAGATCTACGGCCTGGCGCACAGCCCCCAGCGATTCGCCCAGCGCTTCCTCCGTCCCAAGACCCCGGTGCGACGGCTGTGGCTGACCGGGCAGGACATCACGACGGCTGGGATCGCCGGCGCCGCGGCGAGCGGCCTGCTGACGCTGTCGGCCGTTCGGGGGAAGGATTACTTCCGCCGCTTTGCGTGAAGCGGAATCGAAGTACGTCGTCGAGTCTTTCTCTCGACCTCAGCTCGTGCTCAGCAACGCCGCGGCCATGCTCAACAACAGGAAGAACCCGCACATGTCGGTGACGGTCGTCAAGATGGGACCCGACGCGAGAGCGGGATCCAACCCCCATCTTCGGAGCAGCAAAGGCACCGTTCCACCGATCGATACGGCGACAACCGTGTTCAGCATCATCGCGCTTCCCACGACCATCCCCAGCAGCGGTGTGCCCTGCCAGAGCCACGCCACCGTTGCGATCAAGACGCCGAGTGCGACTCCGTTGATCCATCCGACGGCCAGCTCCTTGAGCCACACGCGACCTACCTCCGACGGGCGGACGAGCCCGAGCGAGAGCTCGCGCATGCTGACGGCGACGGCCTGGTTGCCCGAGCATCCGCTCATGTCCGAGATGATCGGCAGGAATACGGCCAGCGCGATCACGGCGGTCAGGATGTCCTGGTAGAAGGCGATGACGCTGGCTGCGAGGATGTTCAGCAAGATGTTGACACTCAACCAAGCCAATCTGCGCCTGGACCGCTGAAAGACCGGCATCGTTCGCAGCTCTTCGCCACCCACGATTCCCTGGGTCTTGAGGAACGCCGCTTGGCCCCGCTCGGCGAGAGCTTCGCTGACGGCCGCTCGACGGATCATGCCGACCAGTCGTCCGGTGGAGTTCACGACGGGCACGCCGTGGAGATTGTGACTGTCGAAACAGGCTCGGACCTCGTCGAGCGGTGCGAGTTCGTAGAGGCTCAGCGGAGCCTCGATCATGAGCGATCGCAGTGGGGTGGACATGCGCGCGAACAGCAGATCGCGGAGACGAAGCACTCCTACGAGACGTCCTCGATCTGTCGTGACGAAGGCATACTGAACGACGTAGTCACGTCGAGCCTGCGCATGCTTTCGCAAGTCCGACAGCACGTCGCCGACGGTGTTCGTCTCCGGGTACGCGAGGTACTCTAGTGTCATCAAGCCGCCCGCGACATCGCCCGGGTACTCGCGCAGCGTTCGCGTGGCCTCGGCCTGCCGGCTGTCCATCTCGCCGAGGATCGCCTCGGCGATAGGCTCCTCGACGTCGCCGAGAAGGTCGGCGCGGTCGGCGGTCGGCATCTCCTCCAGAATCGCCGCGGCAACGCCCGGCTCCAGATTCCCGATGGCATTCGCCGCCTGAACGTCGGGTATCTGCTCGGCGACCGTCGCCGCGTGGTCCGGCTCCAGCATCGAGAACAGTCGAACCCGGTCGGCATCGCCCAACCGCGACACACAACGAGCCACCTCGAGCGGCGAAAGTTCCTCGAGAAATCGCGTGACCCGTTCGTTGTCGACCGTCTTCACAAGACGCTGCAGCTCGATCCAGGGGGCGGATTCCAACGCTGCGCGATTCACTCGAACCTCCGTGCGGAAGTTCGACGCGCTCAGCGACGGTCCGGGATTACCCCGACGGCGTGCCGCTGACGTCACTCCCGCTCAGGTCTTGAAATGAAGCGCTCGCATCCGGCGATCGGTCGTTTACGGCGGCCTCTCGCCGGATGCGCTGCGCGCCCACGCGCAATCTCTACAGGCTCTCCGGGTCCGCCGGCTCCTCGATCGAGTAGGTGTTCACGCGGATCTCGTACGGGTAACCGCTATCTTCATCAAGCTCGATGATCGTACCGGTCATGGTGGCGATCGCACCGATGTGTTTCAGAAGCTCGGCGCCCTTGCCTTCTTTGGAGATGAGAACCGAACCCCATTCGGAGTCGTAGACCATCACGGACGCGGGGCTGCCGTCGTCTCCATACTCCGCGACCTCGATCTCGCCGTTCAGGGTTGCCGTCTCCTCGTCGGCGAGGATCAACGGCCCCCCGAAGATCATGATCAAGCAGACCACGCAAGCGGTCCGGCCGGGAACCGAAAAAGCTCTTCGAAACATTTTTGTCTCTCCTTCGGTACTCGGACGCCACCCCACCTCGGGAGTGTCCGGCACCCTCGGTCTCGTGCAGAGCACAGCGCGTGCCACGTGGGTCACGGCCAAAACGCCGCCGGTTCAGAGGTCATCGGAACCGGGAGTTCCGCTCGAGGCCGACTCGGAGGAACCGCGGGGTCCGATTGCGCCGGGATCGCGAGCACTCGAGTCGCCGTATGCCGGGTTCAATGCCGAATCCGGGCCCCCAGGCCGGGCTCCGCGCTCGCGATGACGGTGCCCGCCTCCAGACGGACCGATCCGGCGGACGGATCGTCGATCAGATCCAGATGACCGTCGAGATCGGCGTAAGCGACGTTGGGCCGAGCCAGCGCGAAGTGCAGCCCGGCGGCGATCCCGAGAGCAGCCTCGTCCATGCACCCGACCATCACCTCCAGTCTTGCTGCCCGTGCGACGGCGTTGATCTGGAGCGCATCGGCGATCCCGCCCGCCTTCATGAGCTTGATGTTGACCATGTCGACCAGATCGCGTCGCGCCAGCCGGAAAGCGTCGCGCAGGGTCACGAGGCTTTCATCGGCCATGACGGGGAGTGGAACTTGTCGGGTCACCCGGCCCAGCAGGTCGATCTCGCCTCTCGGAGTCGGTTGCTCGAGGAGTTCGAGTCCGGCCTCTTGCGTCGCCTCGACGAAGCGCAGGGATTCATCGACGGTGTACCCCTGATTGGCGTCGAAGCGAAGCTCGACGCGTTGCCCCACCGTTTCGCGAACTTTGACGACCCGTGCACTGTCCTGCTCGACGTCGCGCCCACCTTTGAGCTTGAGGCAGCGAAAACCACGGGACACCAGATCCCGCGCGGCCTCGACCGTCTCCTCCAGTGGAAGAATCCCGATGGTCACGCTGGTCCGGATCCGGCTGCGGAACCCGCCCAGGAGCTTCCACAGGGGTAAGCCGGCGACCTTGCCGAGAATGTCGAACAGCGCCATGTCGATCGCGGCCCGGGCGGACGGCAGCGCCCCGAAATCGCTCCTCAAGCGCTCCATCAGCATCGCCTGGCGCAGTGGATCCGATCCTCGGAGTTCCGTGTCGGCCGCGTCCTGCAGGGCCGCGAGTACCGTATTCGTGTCCTCCCCGGTCACCTGCTCGTCGGGTGCGGCGCAGCCGTAGCCGGCGACGCCGCGGCTGGTATCGATCCGGACGAACACATTGGTCGCGTGTGTCACGCTCTCATAGGCGATCGAGTAGGGCTGCGCCAGCCGCATCGTGACGGGCCAGGCTTCCACGCGCGTGATCTTCATCGGATTCTCAGTAGCGCCGCTGGTAGATCTCGTCGAGGCTCAGACCCTTCAGGTCCTCGACCAGTTCGACCAGCCGACGGGTCATGATCTCCCAGATCTTCTCGCCCTTCTCGGCAGTTGCCTTGGTGGCATCGCCCATGACGCCGGTCTTGGAGATCTTCTTGGTGTAGGCGTACCAGCCGACGCCACGCTTCGAAGTGAAGTCGAGGTAGCGGCTCGAGAAGCGCGGCACCATGCGAGGTGCGCGTTCCAGATCGACGAGGTGCGGCCGTATGGCCAGCATCGTGCTCGTCTCGATTTCACCCGCGTGAACGTCGTTCGGCGTGTCGATCATCTCGTGAACGTCGGCGTCGCTGGTCTCGCCGGTGTCGACGCAGGTGAAGATGTGGGCGTCGCGGTTGATCATCTGCGCCGCGAGGTGCAGGGCCGGGGCGTTGCCGCCGTGGCCGTTGATCATGACCAGCTTCGTGACTCCGCAACGAGCCGCAGACATGCCGATCTCATAGACCAGGCGAGCCTGTGTCTCGGGACTCACGCTCAGGGTGCCGCTGAAGTCCCGATGGTGATAGGACACGCCATAGGCGATCAACGGCAGCACGAGCGGCCGCGGCGGCGAGCAGGCTTCCGCCACCTTGTGGGCAAGGTAGTCGGCGTCGTGCGCGTCGGTGTCGAGCGGTAGGTGTGGGCCGTGCTGCTCGATGGCCCCGACCGGAAGCAGCGCGACGTCGACCTGCTTGAATCTGGACTCGGCCTGCGGCCAGGTCATTTGGGCAAGGCAGTAGTCCGCTCCTTTCCCGTCGGGCGGTGCATCGGAGTTGCCCGTCGAAGCGGAGCTCGAAGTGCGTTTCTCGAACGGGTAGGGTTTCGTCATGGCGTCGGAAACGCGGAGATCGCAGGCCTGCCAGATGCGGCCGTTCCGGCTCACCGCGCCTTCGGCGTGTTCCAGGAAAAGCGTGTAGGCGGGGCGCAGGTCCCGGGGGATGGACTCTACGGGAGACCGCCGGGGGTGGAAGCGTAGACGCAGAGTCTCGGAGTGTTCTCGCGGTCGTAGCCCACCGGCGGGCGCCTCGATCGCCCCCCTTTTCACGAGCATGTGGGCGAGTTGCTCGGCACCCTCGAGTTCCTGGTGCACACCCTTCTCGACGAGATCCTTCAAGCAACGATCCACCTGTTGCGGCGTGTACCCGCAGTCTGAAGGATCGGCTCCGATCGCGGTCAGCATGCCCACGATTCTGCGGCACTTCTCGCAGGCGCCGCAGGGATGCACGCGATCGCCCTCGATGTGGGTCGCGTGGCAGGACATCTGCTGGCGCAGGAGATCGGGGTAGCGCTCGGCGAGGACCTTCTCGACGAGCAGCTCCGACAGCGGGCGGAGGATGGAGAACTGACAGGCACCCCACTTCTTCCGTTGGTAGTAACGGGTCAGCTCTTCATCGAAGTAGCGGCTCTGATCGTACAGTGCNNGTGAAGGTTGGCTCTCGTCGTGGTGTCGTACTCGTCCCCGATGAGCAGACGGCCGATTCCACGCTTTCGCAGAAGTGGAAGTGCCCCGAAGATGAAGACGGCCACGGTCCACAGGCGAATCGGATACTCGTCGGACCGGATGTTCGCGAAGTCCCGTCGAACGAACGGTAGCCGGCGAAGCATCCATGCAAATACGCGGTCGGAGTTCGTCCACACCCGAGCGGTCTCCGCGTGGCTCGCCTTGAGATGTCGGTATCCGTTGAGTGCCGTGTACCAGTGTCGGCCCGACTCGTTGACGAAGATCGGGTGCACCTCCCGGTTGAGCTCGCGCAGGATCCCGAAGGTGAGAAGAGAGTCCTTACCACCACTCGAAAGAACAGCGTGCCGCGAGCTGTCGACGGGCCAGGCCCAGTCCGTCGTAGACGGCGTCCGCTGCGCCACGGTGTCGTCCTCCGAGATGCACTCGATGCGGGCGTTGAGGTAGCGTTTTCGAGACTGCGGCGGAAGGGCTCTGGCCGGTCCGACGAGGAACGGGTTGTCCGTCAGGAACTTGTTGACGTAGATCTCCCGCGCCGTGTTCTCGGCGAACATCTCGAGAAAGCGCCGGTCGTACCGGTCGTAGTGGCCGCGGAAGACGATGCGCTTGCAGAACAGTCCGTAGTTGATGGCGACCTGGGCCGTCATCATGGCCGCGAGGTTGCGGGATGCCGGTGTCTCATCGAAGACGTCTTCCTCGAAGCGATACACGAGCTTGATGGATTCGCTCGTGTCGCCACGGGTCACGGTGTACTTCGTGGCCACCCGCCGGGGCTCGACGACGACGGGACCCACTTCCAGGCGGTC
>WVWW01000203.1:342-6163 GCA_011773795.1 Acidobacteriota bacterium | reverse complement strand
TTCCCGGCGATCGTCCTGGGGATCTTCTCCAAGCGCGTCGGCACCGTGCCGGCGATGGCGGGGATGATCTGCGGCATCGGCTTCACCGGCAGCTACATCATCGGCAGCGTCTACCTCGGGATGCCCGACTGGTGCTTCGGCATCGGGCCGCAGGGCATCGGCATCGTCGGCATGCTGATCAACTTCGGCGTGACCCTCGCACTGACCCCGCTGACCCGCGCGCCGTCGGAGCCGGTGCGCGAGATGATCGACCGGATCCACGAGCCCGAGGGCGCGGGACCGGCGGTCGTGATCGAGGCCGCGCCGGAGCACTGACCGTCAGTCGATCTTGCGGACGGCGCGGACACCGATGGATTGATTGACGGTGTCGGGGCGCGTGTTGGCGCGATACGCCGAGCGCGTCAACTGGACGCTCTTGTCCCAGCCGCCCCCGCGTGAGATCCGCGACGCTGTGCCACCCGGGATCTTGCGGTAGCCGTCACCCGGATCGACTTTCTGATGGTACGGGCTGCGGTAGTAATCGCGGCACCACTCGGACACGTTACCGAGCATGTTGTGCAGGCCGAACGGGTTGGCGCGGAGCGAGCCGACCTCGGCGTGAATCCCGTGGCCATCGTCGAGCCACTCCTCGTAGCGCCAGGTCGGCCGGCCACCGTTGTTCTTGAGAAAGAGATCCTGGATGTTCACCGCGCCGCGGAGCGTCTCGCGCGATTCGCCCGTCCACCACGGCGTCGTCGTCCCCGCACGCGCCGCGTACTCCCACTGGGATTCCGTCGGCAGGGATAGGCCGCGTTTGATCAACGTCTCGTTCGCGTCGTGCCAATTGACCATTTCCACGGGATGGTTAGCCGTGGTCTCCTGACGCGTTATCAGACCGCCGATCGCATGACGGCTGGGGTTCTTCCCGGTGAACAAGATCCATTGGCCCTGGGTCGTCTCGTACTTCGACATGAAGAACGCATCGAGTGTGACCTGCATGATCCGGTTCTCACGCCGTGAAGCCAACGGATCGTAGTTGCGCGCCGAAGGATCGTCGGCCTGCGCCCCCATCCAGAACGTGCCGCCGGGGACCAAGACGAACACCATGCCGGTGGAGTCCCCCACGATCCAGCGGTTGGCGGCGTCGGGCTCCGGACTCGGCAACGGGCGGTCGCCGCTTTCGGGATGCCAGAACTCCCAGAGACCCGTACGCGGGTTGTGATCCAACGGAATCAACCCCAGCTGCGGGCTCAAATCCAGCCCGGCGTAGACGGGACTCGCCGCGATCGACTCGATGGCGCGACGCCAGGCCCGGGATTCCTCGACGCCGGTGACGGTTCGTTCCGCGACCGTGCGGGCATGTTCCAGCCGCTGCCGGACGCTGGCCATCGTCCCCACGAACGGATCGGGATCGATAAACTCCTCCAATCGCAGAACCAGATCCGCCAGCATCTGGTGTTGCCACTCCGTTTCCTCGTTGTCGAATGTCCAGGTGTGACGTTCGGTGACGGCCTGTTCGAGCTCCGCGATGTGTGCGGTCGCCTCCTCGATCTGCTCTTCGTAGTGTTCGACGATCTCTTCGTAATCGGGTTGATCGGGCCGGCTCTTCGCGCGAGCCAACGACGCCTTCCGTTCTTCCAGGTATTCGTGCTCGTCGATCAACTCCTGCGCGCGTGGATGCGTTCGACGATCCTGTTGCCTCTGTTCCTCGCCGTAGGGCCTCGCGGTCGCCCGCAGCGTCTCGAGAGCGTCGCGATGAGACGGGAGGCGCGCCGCCAGGGGCCCTCCCCTGTCCTCGAGCCAGCGTTCCATCGCCTCGATGTGGTCCGGGTGGGCCGGCCAAAGATCGGCGGCCTCGAGCACGTAGTCGTCCAGGCGTTTCATATCGGCGAGGCGCAACACCTGCGCCCGCTCCCGACTCGCGGTCCTCCAGAGCATCGTCGTGGTGATCAAGGCGACGACCAGGAGTGCGAGGCCGCCCATCGCCGCGGCGACCGCCGTACGGTGTCGCCGGGTGAATTTCTTGAGGCGGTAGCTCAACGTCGGAGGTCCCGCTTCCACCGGCCTGTCGTCGAGGTAGCGCTGGAGATCCGCCGCCAGTGCGGCCGGTGAGCGATACCGATCGTCCTTCTCACGCTCGAGGGCACGCATCACGATCCAGTCCAGATCGCCGCGCAGCTGGCTCACGAGCTCGGGCCACTCGGTGCGCCGGTTCCTTGCCGCCGCCTCACGCCCCTCGTTCAAGGAGACGAGTTTCCCGCTGGGAATCGTGACTGGTGAGTCGCGGATGATATCGAGCAGGGATTGCAGCCCGGACTTGCGCAACTCGGAGGTCTCGATCGGAGTGGCTCCGACCAGTAGCTCGTAGAGGATCGCACCGAGCGAGTACACATCGGTTCTCGTGTCGAGGTCGTCCTCGGAGTCGCCGGCCTGCTCGGGACTCATGTACTCCGGCGTGCCGACCAACCGGCCGACCTCGGTGAACCCACTCCACTCCATGAAGCGCTGGTCGGTCGCCTTGGCGAGCCCGAAGTCGATCACCTTCGGGCGGGGGCCATCGTCCGTTTCCTCGACCAGGATGTTCGAAGGCTTGAGGTCGCGGTGGATCACCCCCTTCTGGTGGGCGTGTTGCACCGCGCCGCAGACCGCCTGGAAGAGCCGGATCCGCTCGACATTGGTCATGCGGGCGGAGTCGCAGTAGGTCGTGATCGGCGAGCCCTCCACGTATTCCATTGCGAAGTAGGGTTGACCGTCCAGCGTGCTACCCGCGTCGAAGATGCGTGCGATGCAGGGGTGTTTCATCAGCGCGAGGGACTGCCGCTCGAGCTGGAATCTCGCCAGCACGCGCTTCGAGGTCCCGACGCGCTTGACGACCTTGATCGCGACCTGTCGCTCGATCTCACCGCTCTGCTGCGCCAGGTAGACGACGCCCATGCCGCCTTCGCCGAGCCGCCGGATGACCCGATAGGGGCCGATCGTCTCCGGGTCGGGCCATGCTGCAGCCGCGGCCTCGGCCGCGAGCGAGGACATCGTCAGTGTGGCGTCGCAGGCTTCGCAGACGGGCGGGGCCTCGCCGTGCGCTCGAAGCGTGGCCCCGCACCGCGGGCAGCGTTGGGCTTCTTCGCCCATGCGCCTATTCGCGACGCGGCCGGTTGTTGTACTTCTCGTACAGCCGGTACTGCGGGTCCTCGGTGAGGTCGGCCTCGACGCCGCCGACCCACACGCGTTCGATTCGCGTCATGATCTCCAGCGGGTCGCCGTCGGTGACCAGGAACGAGGCGTCCTTGCCGGCCTCGAGCGAGCCGACACGCTCGGCGACTCCGAGGATCTCGGCCGCCGAGAGCGTCACGCTGCGCAGTGCGATGTCCTTCGGCAACCCGTGGGCCGCCGCGGTCGCCGCCTCGAACGGGATGTTGCGGACGTTCGCGCCGCCGTCGCCGGCGATGGCAAACCGGACACCGGCTTGATGGAGCTTGGCGGCGGCGACGAACGGCATGTCGTACGGTTCCCAGCGGCGTTGCGGCAGCGTGTGGACGCTGGTGAGGATCACCGGCACGTCCTCCTCCGCCAAGCGCTCCGCGACGTACTGCGCATCGGGGCCCGTCATCAGGATGATGTTGGTGAGCTCACGCTCGGCCGCCCAGTCCAGGGCGGACGCGATCTGGTTCCTCTCACTCGCGTCGATCAACAGGGCCATGTCGCCCTTGAGCACCGGGATCAGACCCTCGAACTTGGCGTCGACGTCGATGTCGGCCCCCGCCTCGCGGGCCTTCATGTAGGCCTCGGCGTCGTCGAGCGTCGTGTTGATCGTCTCGAGCGACTTCTCGAGCTGCTCCTTGACCTCTTCGGGCTTGGACCGGCGCCCCGCCGTCACCTGCGGGTAACGCATGCGCATCGCGACGCCCGCACGGACGGTCATGTCCTCCCAGTTCCAGCCGCTCATCGACATGACCGCGCTCGAGCCGCTGAACACCCCGCCCCCGAGCACGACGTGCGCCGTGAGCACACCACCGCTGATCGCGACCGGCAACAGCCGCGAGTCGGCGTTGACCGCGACCTCGGCGCGCAGGTCCGAGTTGATCTCACCGAGCTCGGAGAAATCCCGCGTGGCCCTGACGGCGCCGATCTCGGTCAGCCCGAGGATCGAGTTCGCCGAGACGAAGCCCGGGTAGACGTGCTTTCCGCTGACGTCGATGACGTCGGCCCCGACCGGGATCGAAACGTCGGCGCCGACGGCGACGATCTTGTTTCCGTCGAGGACG
This sequence comes from Acidobacteriota bacterium, assembly GCA_011773795.1. Taxonomy (GTDB): domain Bacteria; phylum Acidobacteriota; class Polarisedimenticolia; order Polarisedimenticolales; family Polarisedimenticolaceae; genus WVWW01. The sequence continues at coordinate 1,922 of WVWW01000203.1, read as the reverse complement.
AGCACGCCGTTCTCGATCGGCGGGCCGCTGACCGGATGGATCGTGGCCCCNNTGGCCCCCTGGAGCGCGGTCGACGCCGCGGACGCCGGAACCCAGGCGAGGATGACGGCCAACACCGGAACGATCCATGTCCGTCTCATCGCACACCTCCCTGCCCCGCGCCGTCGCGTGAACGGCAGGTCTCCGAGTGGTCCTCGTCGTCGAGGATGTAGGCCGGCTCGGGCTCCTCCGTGGTCTCCTCCCCGGCGTCCTCATCTCCTTCCTCTTCCTCTTTCTCTTCCGACTCGGCGCGAACCTTGGCCAGCAGCGCCTGGCGCTCGGCCGCGATCGCCTCGCGGGCGGCGAGATCCTCCTCGCGGTCGAAGTACTTCCGCCCGTCGATCCAGGTCTGCTCGCAGATCGAGTAGGTCGACAGCGGGTGCCCGCTCCAGACGACGAAGTCGGCGTCCTTGCCCTTCTCCAGCGAACCCACGCGATCTTCGATCCCGAGCTGGATCGCCGGATTGATCGTGACGAACTTCAGCGCCTCGTCCTCCGGCACACCGCCGTAGCGCACGGCCTTGGCGGCCTCGGTGTTCATCCGTCGCGCCAGCTCGGACGAATCGGAGTTGAAGGACACGACGACGTCGCGATCCCACATGATCGCCCCGTTGTGCGGGATCGCGTCGATGACCTCGAACTTGTAGGCCCACCAGTCGGAGAACGTCGACGCCCCGGCGTTGCCCGCGGCCAGCTCGTCGGCGACCTTGTAGCCCTCGAGCACGTGCTGGAACGTGGCGATGGTGAAGCCGAAGTCCTCGGCCACGCGCAGCAGCATCACGATTTNNGGTGAAGCCGAAGTCCTCCGCGACGCGCAGCAGCATCACGATCTCGTCGGCGCGGTAGGAGTGCGCGTGGACCAGCCGCTCGCCGTTCATGATCTCGACCAGCGCTTCGAGCTGCAGGTCGCGCTTGGGCGGGACGGTCGAGGGATCCGCCGCGTGGGCCTCCCGGGCCTCCCGGTAGTCGACGGCGGCCTCGAAGCGTTCGCGGATCGAGCGCTCGACGCCGGCGCGCGTGGTCGGGTAACGCGGGTTGTCGCTGTTGAAGAAGTTCGACTGCTTGGGATTCTCCCCGAGCGCGAACTTGATGCCCTCCGGCGCGCCCTCGATCTTCAGCTCCTCGGGCGGAGCGCCCCAGCGCAGCTTGATCACCGCGTTCTGGCCGCCGATCGAGTTGGCCGAGCCGTGCAGCAGGTTGGCGGCGGTGAGCCCGCCGGCGAGCTGCCGGTAGATTTGAATCGACTCGGAGTTGACCACGTCGCCGATGCGGACCTCGGCGGTGGTCACGTTCGAGCTTTCGTTGACGCCGCCGACGATCGCCGAGTGGCTGTGGGCGTCGATCAACCCGGCGGTGACGTGCTTGCCGGAGCCGTCGATGACGACCGCGTTGCGCGGCGCGTTGAGGCCCTTGCCGATCTTGGCGATCTTGCCCTTCTTCACCAGCAGGTCGGCGTCCTCTAGAACACCGTCCGGACCACTGGTCCAGATCGTCGCCCCCTGGACGAGGACCGCGTCCGGCTGTTCCGGGGTCGCGTTGTT
>WVWW01000203.1:0-257 GCA_011773795.1 Acidobacteriota bacterium | reverse complement strand
CCGCTGACGCGGTTGCCCTTGATCGTGAACGGCCCCATCGGGCTCGTTCCCGAGCCGCTGGCCGTATCGCCCTTGATCTCCAGCGTGAACTCGAGGTCGCCGGGCATCCCGAAACTCAAGCCCGGAAGCACGAACTCGACCTTCTTCCCCGACACTTCGATCGACGAGAAATCGATGCGCATCCCCTGGAAGAGCAGATGTCCGGAGACGTTGTTCATGTCGCCCTCGAGGATCAGCGTCGTCGGGATCTTCTGATC
>WVWW01000102.1:7988-14298 GCA_011773795.1 Acidobacteriota bacterium | reverse complement strand
AGTCGGCGCTCGGACCGTTCGGCTTCGACGCCACGACCACCCGGGCCCGTCTGGAGGCCTACAAGGTCGTCGAGCACACCTACATGGCGACGTTCGAGGTGCTCGGCGGCCTCGGCCTGCTGCTCGGCACGATCGGCCTCGGCATCGTGCTGGTGCGCAACGTCATCGAGCGGCGCGGCGAGCTGGCGACGCTGCGCGCGTTCGGTTTCCGCCGGGCAAGTCTGGGTTGGCTGGTGCTTGCCGAGAACGCCTTCCTGCTGATGATCGGCCTGGCGATCGGCGCCGGTGCCGCGCTGGCCGGGGTCGCGCCGCGACTGGCCCAGGTTCACACGTCGTGGAGCGCGTTGGGCGTCACGCTCGCGGTGATCGCGGCGGTCGGCATGCTCGCCAGCGTTGCCGCCGTCGCCGGGGCGCTGCGTGTCCCCCTGCTTCCGGCCTTGAAAGCGGAGCGCTAAACACTCAGACTTTCTTGGTGTGCGGTATCTGCGGCAGCCTCGAACTGGACGCGCGCCCGGTGGATGGCGGCGCCGTCCCGGCGATGCTCCGGATGATGGTCCACCGGGGGCCCGATTCTGAAGGCCAGTTCGACGCACCGGGTCTGGCGGCGGGCATCCGCCGCCTTGCCGTGATCGATCCTGCCGGGGGCACCCAGCCGATCGCCAACGAGGACGGGACGGTCGAGGTCGTCTTCAACGGCGAGATCTACAACTTTGCCGAGCTACGCCGTGAGCTCGAGACACGAGGCCACTCGTTCAGGACGCGGTCGGATACGGAGGTGCTCGTTCACCTGTGGGAAGAGCATGGGCCGGAGATGCTCCACCGACTGAACGGGATGTTCGCGTTCTGCCTGCACGACAGGCGGCAACGACGCACGCTCATCGCACGCGATCGGCTGGGCANNTGGCGTTCGCCAGCGAGCTCGGTGTCCTCCTCGAGCACCCCGGAATCGTCGCCGATGTCGACCCCGACGCGCTGATCGAGACGTTCGTGCTGCAGTACGTGGCGGGCGATCGAACGCTCTACCGCGGCATCCGAAAGCTGCCTCCGGGGTGTTACCTGGATATCGTCGACGGCGGCGTCACGTTGCACCGTTGGTGGTCGATTCCCAGGTGTGAGCCCGTGGCCGTCGACGCCGGGCAGATCCCGGCGAGACTGGAAGAGTTGCGGGAACTGCTGGACTCCTCGGTGCGGTACCGCACCGTGGCCGACGTCCCGCTGGGGCTGTTTCTTTCGGGCGGGCTGGATTCGTCGATCGTCTGTGCGCTTCTGTCAATGCAGTCGGATCATCCGGTCCGGAGTTTTTCGGTCGGGTTCGACGATGCGGCGGCCTTCGATGAACGCGAGCATGCCAAGGTCGTCGCCGCCGCGTTCGGCGCGGAGCACCACGAGCTCGTCGTATCGCCGGTCAATATCGCCGAACACCTCCCGGAGCTGATCGCGCATCTCCGACAGCCCGTGACCGACCCGGCGATCCTCCCGACGTGGATGCTCTCGAGATTCGCCCGCGAGAGGGTGACGGTGGCGCTCAGTGGCGAGGGTGCCGACGAGTTGTTCGGCGGCTACCGCCGCTACCTCTATCAGGAGCGGCTCGGTTGGATCGGGAAGCTGCCGGGCTCGGGAGCGCTGAGGGGCTGGATGCCCCGGCGTATCGAGCAAGCGCTCGAGGCCGTCGGCGAGGATCGGCCTGCCCACAACCATCTGTTGTGGTCCGCCACGGTCGGCCTGACCCTGGCGAGCCGGTTGTTCCGCGAGGACGTCGCCAGGGCCTTCGCCGAGCGCACGGCGGAGCGCTTCGAGAACTACTTCGAGGGCGGCCGTGTCCGGCTGGCCGATCAGCTCCGCGCCGACCAGCACGAGTGGCTGCCGCACAACCTGCTGGCCAAGGTCGACCGCGCGAGCATGGCGCATTCGCTCGAGGCGCGGGTCCCGTTCCTGGACCACCGGGTTGTCGAGTGGGCCGCTCGCCAACCGGACGACTTGAAGATCCGCGGCAACGTCACCAAGTACGCGCTTCGCGAGGCCTACCGCGAAACGTTGCCGGAGTCCATCCCGGCCCGCGCCAAGCAGGGATTCGACCTGCCGCTTGCCGCGTGGATCGGCGGGCCCCTACGTTCCACGGCGGAGCAGGCGATCGGCGCGGCCGAGAGGGGCTTGTGGAACGAGTTGAGGTCCGACGTGGCGCGGCGGATGCTCGACGATCACCTCGCCGGCAAACAAGATCATGGACTGCCGTTGTTCCTGCTCGTTTCGGTGCTCACGTTTCTCGAGGCGCGCCGGTGACGCGGCGTTTCCGCGTGCTGCACCTGATCACCCGACTCGAGTTGGGCGGTGCGCAGCAGAACACGCTCCACTGCGTCCGCCACCACGATCGCGATCGCTTCGAGGTCGAACTGATCGCGGGGGGCGGCGGCAGGCTCGACGACGAGGCGCGGGCGATCCCCGACGCAACGGTGCGTCTGGTCCCGTGGCTGAAGCATGCGATCTCTCCGTCATTCGATCTGTTGGCCGTTCTGCGGCTACGCAATCACTTCCGGCACTCGGGCGTCGACCTGGTCCACACGCACTCCTCGAAGGCCGGCATCCTGGGCCGGCTGGCGGCCAACCTGGCCGGCGTCCCGTGTGTCGTCCACACGGTCCACGGCTGGAGCTTCAACCCGACGCAACCCGCAACGCGTCGCCGCCTGTACGCCTGGCTCGAGCGCAAGGTCGCACCGATGACCGACCGCATCCTGGTCGTCGCGGCCGGACACATCGACGCGGGGCTGGACGCCGGCGTCGGCTCCAGGTCGCAGTACGAAGTCGTTCGCAGCGGGATCAATCGTAGGCTTTACGGGACACCGACCAAGCCACGCGACGAACTGCGCCGTGAGTTGGGCTTCGGACCGGGAGATTTCGTCGTCGGCACCATCGCCAACATGAAGCCGCAGAAGGCACCGCTGGATTTCGTCACGACAGCCGCGCAGGCCCACCGCTCCAACCCGTCGATGAAGTTCTTCTTCGCCGGCGACGGCGAGTTGATGCCCGACGTGCGACGCCTGGTGGAGAGCGACGGGTTGAACGATGTCGTCCGCTTGCTCGGTTGGCGCGACGACGTCCCGGATCTGCTGAACGCGATGGATGCTTTCGTGCTGACCTCGAGGTTCGAGGGTCTCCCGCGCTCGGTGCTCCAGGCGATGGCCGCAGGGCGACCCGTAGTCGCAACGGCGGTGGACGGAACACCGGAAATCGTCGAGGACGGCGTGACCGGTCTGCTGGCCCGTTCTGGGGACACCGCCGGCCTGGCCACCCACCTCGATCGCCTCGCGCGCGACGAGACGCTGCGGACCCGATTGGCGGATCGAGCGTCGCAGCGCCTCGATGCAGAGTTCGACATCGACACGATGGTGACCCGCCTGGACCAGCTTTACTGGCAACTGCTGCAATCGCGCAACGGCTGAGGGCCCCGGCGGCATCATGCGCCGGGACTCTTGATAAGCTCACCCCATGATCGACCACAAGCGCCGCGCCGGGGACTGGCGACCGCCGCCGGATCAACAGCGAATCGGAACGATCGACCTGCACACGGCGGGGGAGCCGTTCCGCGTGGTCCTGTCCGGGGCGCCCGAGATCCCCGGGGATACGGTGCTGCAGAAGAGGCGCTGGGCCGAGGCGCACCTCGAGACACTACGCCGGGCCCTGATGTGGGAGCCGCGTGGTCACGCCGACATGTACGGTGCGCTGGTCACGCCACCGGTCAGCGCCGCCGCGGATCTCGCCGTGCTGTTCCTGCACAACGACGGCTACAGCACGATGTGCGGACACGGGATCATCGCGCTGGCGACTCTTGCGGCCGAGACCGGGATGGTCGAGGTCACCGAACCGGAGACACGAATCGGGATCGACACGCCCGCCGGGTTCGTCGAGGCCTGGGTGTCGGTGCAGAACGGCCGCGCCGGGCGCGTGCGGTTCCGCAACGTGCCCTCGTTTGCCGCGAAGCTCGACCAGCAGATCGATGTCGACGGGTTGGGAAGCATCCGCTACGACCTGGCGTTCGGTGGTGCTTTCTACGCCTACGTCGATGCGGCCAGCGTCGGGCTGGAGTGCGATCCACGGCACATCGGCGCGGCGATCGAGAAAGGTCGGGCGATCAAGTCCGCGGTCGCCGCGTCGGCGGCCATCAAGCACCCGTTCGAGGAGGACCTGGGGTTCCTGTACGGTGTCGTGTTCACCGGCCCGCCCGAGCAACCCGACTCGTTCGGGCGGAACACCTGTGTCTTCGCGGACGGCGAGGTCGACCGTTCGCCCACGGGCACCAGCGTCAGCGCGCGGCTGGCGCTGCATCACGCTCGAGGCGAGATCGAAACGGGTCAACGGATCGTGTTCGAAAGTGTCATCGGAACACGTTTCGGCGGCACGGTGGCCGCCACGACACGCCTCGGCTCACACGATGCGGTCATTCCCGAGGTCGACGGCACTGCGTTCATCACCGGACGCCACGAGTTCCTTATCGATCCCGCGGATCCGCTGAGCGCGGGATTCCTGTTGCGATGACCCGGCGTACGCGTATCGCGGCGGGCCTCCTCGCGGCCTGTGCGGTGTGCCCATCGCTCGCCCAGACGGAGCCGCCCCGCGACAGCGAGGTCACCGAGCACGTGGACGTCGAGCTGGTCCTTCTGGATGTGACCGTGGCCAACCGGAAACGGGAGATCGTGACCGGTTTGAGCAAGGAGGATTTCAAGCTCAAGATCGATGACAGGCGGATCCCGATCGCCAGCCTCGATGCGCACTGTCCGGACGCGCCCGTGGCCGAACCGGAGGCCGTCTGGATCGACGGCGGCAACAGCGATTGGACGGCTCCCGACCGGGAACGCAGGATCGTCCTCGCGATCGATTACCGGCACATGGAAAGGATCCAGCGGGTCGACGTGCTCGAGCGGGTGCGCGACGCCGTCGCCAGGCTCCACCGCCCGAAAGAAAAGCTCATGATCGTCGCGCTGACGGATTTCCTGCGCATCGAGCAGCCGTGGACGACGGACGGCGCGGCCACCTTCGAGACCCTGGAGCGGATGGAGAACGACATCACCCTGTGGGAGCCTCCGTTCGACCATCTGCACGACGCGTCGACCTTCACGTCCCTGCTCGAGCTGACCGACCTTCTGGGGACACTCGAGGGCGAGAAGATCGTCGTCCTGTTCTCCAACTGGCCCTCCTCGGGGTTCCACTACGACGAGCTCTTCGCCGAGCTGGCCAGCCGCTCGACGCGGGCGCGGGTCTCCTTCTACACGGTCTGGACGCGCGGGCTCACGCCTCGCGGGACCTCCCGGCGGCTGGCGCGGCTGGCGGTCGAGACCGGGGGTCGGTTCACCGAGAGAACGAACGACTTCGGGCTCGGCTACGCGCGGGCCCAGCGCGATTCCTCCTGTCGCTACACGATCGGCTTCTACGACAGCGGTCAGCGACCGCAGCGTGAGCGCCGCGTCGTGGTACGTGTCGATCGATCGCGGACCCGGGTCTACCACCCCAGCCGCTACGCCATCCGGGACCCCGAGGAGGTACGGGAGACCATCGCGGAGGCCGCGCTCGCGCTCCCCGACCCCTACGCCTCGGAATCCGTCGAGGTGGCGCTGTTGCCCGTCGTGCCGACCGGCCGGCGGCGTTGGAAGACGGTGCTCGCCGTCCAGGTGACCGAGCCGTTCGACGAGGATGTGCAGGTCCGGGCGAGTGTGCGCCGCGGCAACTCGAGATGGGTCCGCGACAGGGAAGCGCATCGTCCACCGTTCTCGTTCGCGGTACCGTACCGCTTTCACGCCGGGGCCTACAGCGTCGCGGCGACGGTCTCGTACCCCGGACAACGCGAGCCGCGCGCGGCGGGGAACCGCGTCGAGCTTCCGTCGCTCGAAGGCGATGGTTGGATGCTCGTCGACCCGCTGGTGCTGCGTGCGACCGGGGAAGCGGCGCTCGAAGGGGACCCGCTTCTGGGACGGGTCCCCGTTCTGCTCGAGGGTTTCACCGGGGACGAGCTGTACGCCGTAGCCCGGCTGTGCCGGTTCGGCATCGCCGCGGCAGGGGAGGAGGTGATCGCGAGCGTCGAGCTGAACACCCCGGCCGGGACGAGCTTCGACGCGTCGACCCGGTTGAGCTTCTCCGCGGAGAACAGCCTGCAGTGCGGGCTCGTCGATACGAAGCTTCCCGCCCTGGCGGCCGGGTCCTACGAGGTGACCGTGCGGGCAGCGCCAACTCGGTCGGAAGAACTCGTCAAGCGGTTCTCCTTCGGCGTGGTCTCGAAACCGGAGTCGCACCACGCGACGACCGGCTACTGATCGGGCTCGTC
>WVWW01000102.1:0-7927 GCA_011773795.1 Acidobacteriota bacterium | reverse complement strand
ACCGAACCGGCGTACGAGGCCTCGCGGCGGATCTCCCGCATCAGACTCGCCGTGCCGACCGTGGCCACGACGCGCGCGCCGATGCCGTCGGCGTTGCTGCGCGTCCCGCGAAGCCTGACCGACAGCCAGTTCCCGAGGGCGCCATCGTTGCGCAACAGGTTGGGCGGGGCATTGACGTTCGTCACGAGCAGATCGAGATCACCGTCGCCTTCCAGATCGACGGGCAGCAGCGTCCGGCTGGCCTCCTCGATCGCCATCGCCGGCCCGCCACCGCCCTCGAAGCTCAGCAGCGTTCCGTCCCCGGCGTTGCGGTACAGACCGTTGACTTGCCGGAACGTCGAGCCCGTGTCGCGCCCGTCGACCTGCGGGTACACATGACCGTGACAAACGAACAGGTCCTGCCAGCCGTCGAGGTCGAGGTCGAGAAAATCGATCCCCCAGCCGAGCGTGAAGTACGACGCGGTCCCGAGTCCCGAGGGGAAGGAGACGTCGGTGAAAAGTAGGTCGCCGTCGTTGCGGTACAGCGTGTCGTGGTCGTGCGAGAAGTTGGTCACCGCCAGATCGAGCCGGCCGTCGCCGTCGTAGTCGCCCACGGCGATTCCCATGCCGGCCTGCTCGGTACCGCGCTCGCTGTAGGCCAGGCCGGCGAGGATCGACTCCTCGACGAACGATCCGTCTCCTTGATTGACGAACAGCAGGTTTTGCACCGAGTCGTTGGCCACGTAGATGTCGTCGTCGCCGTCCGCATCGGCATCCAGGACCCGTACGGCGATCCCGTACGCCGGTTCGAGCGGCACCAGGCCGGCGGCCTCGGTCGCTTCGACGAACTCCGGGATACCGTCGCCGTCCGGATCCCCGTCGTTTCGGTAGTACCGGTCGGGCGAAGGCTCGAGATTGCGCGGCCCGCAGAAGATCTCCACGCCGCGCCAGACACAGGGCTCCGCGTTCGCGGGCTGTTCGCCGCGTGCAGGGTAGCGATCGAAGCCGAAATCGACGTAGTTCGTCACGTACAGGTCGAGGTCGCCGTCGAGGTCGGCGTCGGTCCACGCCGCCGACGTCGACCAGTCCGCACCCCCCACGCCCGCGCCGGCGGCGACATCGGTAAACGACCCGTCGCCGTCGTTGCGGTACAGCCGGTTGGGACCCCAGTTCGTCACGTAGAGATCGGGGTCGCCATCGTTGTCGTAGTCCGCGACGGCGACTCCGACGCCCCAGTTCCGGTCGCCGAGCCCTGCCGCCGAGGTCACGTCCTCGAATTCCGGCACGCCGTTCCCGTCGTCATCGCCGTCATTCCGGTACAACCGGTCGGGCGGTCCCTCGGGTGCGTCCTTCGTGGCGCCCTGGACGAGGTACAGATCGGGATCGCCGTCGCCGTCGTAGTCCAGCCAGGCGCCGCCGGTCCCCAGCGAGTCGATGATGTAGTCGGCATTCGCGCCGCCGGCCACCTGGACGACGTCGAGCCCCGCGGCGGAGGCGATGTCCACGAAGTGCGGCGCCGGGTGCGGCTCGCTGGGCTCGGGCCGGGACTCCGCGCAGGCGGCGAGGACCAGAACCAACGCGACGGCTGCGGTCGGTCGACCGAGGCTCACGGGTCGTCCTTCTCGATCGGCTCGTCACGGCGAACGGCGCGGGTCATCCGCCGGTGAATCTCGAGCTGCTCGCGCGCCTCATCGACCCTGCCCAGGTGCCGGTAGGCCATGCCGAGGTAGTAGCGCGCCTCGATGTGACCGGCGTTGGACTCGATCAGGCGGGTCATCGCCGCGGCGGCACCCTCGTAATCCTCGGCGCGGAATCGCATCGTACCGGCGAAGAACAGGCAGTCGAGCCGGGTGGACCGTTCGCGCGCGCCCTGCGGTGACAATTCGAGGCAACGGTTGAAGGCGGCCTCGGCCTCTTCGTTGCGATTGAAGTGCCGCAGGACCCAGCCCCGGTGATACAGCGCGACGAGGTAATCCGGCCGGATCGCCAGCGCGCGCTCGTACCACTTCAGCGCCTCTTCGTAGTCGCCCCGACGGAACAGGACGTTGCCGAGGTTGTTCCGCGCCTGAGCGTGAGTTTCGTCCAGCTCCGCCGCCCGGCCGTACGCGGCGATCGCCGCGCCGGGTTCGTCGTTTGCCGAGCGGGCCAACCCGAGGCGAAACCAGGCATCCACCTCGTCGGGTCGGAGCTCGACCGCCTCCTCGAACGCCGCCGCCGCGGCGGCGTAATCCCGGTCGCGCAGGGCGGCGCGGCCGCGCTCGACAACCTCGTCGTAGTCGGCAGTGGGAAACGCGAGGATCACACTCACCAGGAGGGCGCTCGCCGTCATCGTCCCGCCTCGGAGCTCAACGTCACGCTGTCCACCCCGATGATGCGACCGCTACGCGCTTCCTGAACAAAAGCGACCACGCGCAGGTTGGCCTTCTCCCAACCCTCGCGCACGTCGACTCGAAGCGTGCGTGTCTCGTGCGCCTGAATCCTGCCGGCGCCGTCGATGTGCCGCGCGACGGCGTCGTGGTGAAGCTCCCGCCCCCGGTTCTCGCCGCGCTCCACGCTGACGATCAGACCGTCTTCGGTCACCGCGGTCCACAGCTCGAGCTCACCGGTTCCGTCGGGGAGGTCCCCGATGGAGACCGATAAGTCGATCGATCCGTTTTCCGCCCAACGCGCCAGAACATCGATCTCCGCCTTCTCCCGTCTGCCGGCACGGTAGATCGACGAGAGCACCTCCCTGCGCAGGCTGCCGACGTAATGCTCCCTGCCGTCGATGACGAGCTGTGGCGTGTAAACCTCGGTCTCGAACTTGCGCGCGTAGCGCCGTTGGCGCTCGGTGTGCTCCGCGGAGGAAAACGGGTCCTTCCACTCGGGGCTGTCCCAGTAGTCGACGTGCTGGCTCACGGCGATGATCCGAACGTGCTCCAGGGGTTGGGTGCGCAGCAACTTCGAGACGTAGAACTCGGCCTCCGGACAGCTCGAGCAGCCCTCCGAGGTGAACAGCTCGATCAAAACCGGGGTGCGGGGCGTCGCGACTTCGTCCGCGGACGCGAGCGGTACCAACCAGACGAGACACGTCACGATGCTGCAGACCGACGAACGCATGGGCTCTCCGCGAAGACGCTCCACACCATATTACCGGCGCAGGAAATTTCCGATAGGATGGAGCCCTTCGCTACCGAAAACGGGGGACTCGCGGTGAACCATCGAATCTGTTCGGCCCTCCTGCTCGCGATCGCGGCACCGCTGGCCGCCGAGGTCGATCTCGATGCCGTGGACGCCTGGCGTGAGGCCAACGGGACGGACATCCTCCGCGGTTTCGCCGAGCTGCTGGCGATCCCGAACACGCCCGCGCATCCCGAGGGGCTGCGCCGGACCGCGGAGTGGGCCCGAGACGAGCTCGCGGCCCGCGGGGCGGCCGCCGAGCTGCTCGAGTGGCCCGGCGCCCCGCCGCTGGTCTGGGCGCGGCTGACGGCACCCGGTGCCACGCGCACGCTCGGCGTGTATGTGCACTACGACGGCCAACCCGTCGACCCGCCCAGCTGGACACACCCGCCGTTCGAACCCGTCCTCTACACCGCGTCGATGGAAGCCGGTGGCCGGCCCCGGCCGTTTCCCGAGAGAAACGAGACGATCGATCCGAATTGGTACATCTACGCGCGCTCGGCCGGCGACGACAAGGCTCCGATCCCCGCGATGCTCGCGGCGCTCGACGCGTTGAAGGCCCAGGGGACCGCGCCGACCGTCAACCTCGTGTTCCTGTTCGAAGGCGAGGAGGAGCGAGGCTCGACGCACCTTGGCCAGTTCTTCGAAGAATACCGCGACCGGCTCGATGTCGATCTGTGGCTGATCTGTGACGGCCCGGTGCACCAGAGCCGCCGTCCACAACTCGTCTTCGGCGTGCGCGGTTACTCCGGCATCGACCTGACCGTGTACGGTGCCGAACGCTACCTGCACAGCGGGCACTACGGTAACTGGGCCCCCAATCCCGCCTGGATGCTGGCCGAGCTGCTCGCGACGATGCGCGACGATGACGGCAACGTGCTGATCGAGAGCTTCTACGATTCGGTCGAGATGCTGAGCCCGAGAGACCGAGAGGCCGTTCTCGCCGTCCCCGGTGCGGAGAAGTCGCTCCAGCAGGAGCTGGGCCTGGTCCGCACGGAGGGCGGGGGAGCATCGTTGATCGAGCGCATCATGGTCCCTTCGCTCAACATCCGCGGAATGGCCAGCGCCACGGTCGGTCCGACCGCCCGCAACATCGTTCCGCGGATTGCCGAGGCGTCGCTCGACGTGCGGCTGGTCAAGGGAAACAACGCGGACGAGCAACTGGATCTGATCGAGGCGCACATCCGAAAGCAGGGGTACACGATCGTCCGCGAGGATCCGGATCACGCGACCCGGCTGGCCCACCCGAAGCTGATCAAGGTCGTCCGCCGGCCCGGCTACCCGGCGGTGCGTACGTCGATCGATGCGCCCGTCGCGGCGCCGATCATCGAGGCCGCCGATCGCGCCGCCGGCGAATCGGTGATCCTGATGCCGACGCTGGGCGGATCCTTGCCGCTGTACCTGTTCACCGAACAGTTGGGCGACCCCATCGTCGTCGTGCCGATCGCCAACCACGACGACAACCAGCACGCCCCGGACGAGAACATGCGCATCGGCAACCTGTGGTACGGGATTCGGCTCTTCGCGGCGATCTTCGCGACGGAAGACTAGCGGACCGGAGTCACGGACCGGCCCCCTCGCAGGTCGCATCGAGCGAATACACCGAGAGATCTTCCTGCTTGCCTTCATCGATCAGTTGGCGCATGCGCAGCTCCGTCGGAGTTTCGGTGTCGCGCTCCCGGTAACGCCGCCGCTGGGCGACGACCCAGGGATGGTCGAGCAGCGCGCAAAGCCCCAGCAGGCGTGGCCTGACTTTCTTCCAACGCCTCTTGTTGAACCCGGAGTTGTTGTAGGACTCGTCCCAATCGACGGTGACGTACTCTCGGGCGTCGAAGGACCGGGCCAGCCGGTACCCGTCACCGTCGCGTTCGAGCTGCGGCGAGTCGCCGTTGCAGAGGCCGAGATAGAACGTCATCCCGCGGTAGTTCGCCTCGAGGTCGGCCGGGGACATCACGCCCGACGTCCCGTAGCCCAGGTAGGTCTGCTCGGAGAAGATCCCGCGGTCGATGACCGTCCGTTCGGCTTCCGCGGCGCTCTTGCCCTGGCGCTGCGCTCGCCGGTAGAGCGCGTAGTACGAGCTTCCGCCGGAGAAGAAGTGCGCCAGCTTGTCCGTTCCGATGCGCACGCCGTGGATCTCGATGGTCGGCCCGAAGGGTAGCCAGGTCCCGATGTCCCAGGGACCGTGGTTGCCGAAGATGTTGGTCTCGCGCGATTGGAGCTCGGCTTCCTCCGTCGGTGGGTAACGGTCGATCAGCGGGCTCTTCGACGCCCAGATCTCGATCGGGTGGAAGATCAGCATGCGGAAATGGGCCGTCACGTGGTCGGCCACCGTGTCACAGGTCAATCGCCGGATTCCGCGCCTGCCGTTGACTCGCTCGATGACCTTCTGGAGCTCGTAGTTGATCTTCGCATTGAGGGCGTCGGTCCCGTCGGCAATCTCGTGGGTCCAGGCCTCGTAGGGGTCGGTCTCGAGCGCCCGGGTCGCGGGTGCGGCGACCAGCGCCAGCACCAGGCAACAAGCGATGACGCGTCGGCTCACGTCAGAACCCCCAGCCCATGCCGGCGGTCACGATCCAGTCCCCACCCTGGACTCGCTCGAGGCGACGCAGTGTCCCGATGCTGAAGTTGATCCGTGTGACGGTGTGGGACAGCTCGATCCCGGCGAAGGTTCGCTCGGCCGAGTCGAGCGCGGAGCTGTCCCAACGGTGGAGCAGGACACCCTTCACACCGAACGCGAGATGCACGTCGCTGAGGAAGCGCGCCTTTCGCCGTTTCTCCGCGACCAGTGTCCCGAACCCCGCGCTGAGCTGGATCCCGCGAATCCCCGGCTCCACCTGCAAGGTGAGGCCGCGGAACGGGCAGGTCGTGACGCACTCCCACGACTCCGGAAGGCGGTAGCGGACCACGCCGAGGCCGGCGGAGATCGATTGCGGGTACCCCGCGCGAACGCGCGGGAACAGATCCCAGCGCACCTTTAGCCGTTCGTCCTCTTCCCTCACCAGCTCCATCAACGAACGTTCGGCGCCGTCCTCGGCGCCGTAGGACGGCGCCGCGAGCAGGCAGCCCGCGAGCAAGGCTGCCGGGCCGAGGATTGGCTTCGGCTTCAATGCAGTGAACTCCCCCGAGGAGGTCTCGACTCCCATGCTAGCCTGGAAGCACAATGAAACGTTTCCTTTTCGTGGTATTTCTCTGTACCACGGTTGCCTCGCTCGACGTGCCGGCCGCAACTGCGGAATCGAGACTCGGGCGGATCGAAGGGCGTGTCGCCGATACCGAAGGCGCAGGTCAGGGCGGCGTCACGGTACGGATCACCGTCGACGGGAGCGCGCGCGAAACGCTGACCGATGTCGAGGGGGCCTACGCCTTCAGTGCGATGCCGTCGGGTACCTACGACCTGACCTTCACGCTCGGCGAAAGTGTGCTGACCGAAAAAGGGATCGTGGTCACGCCGGGCCAGACGGCTCACGTGGACGTGACCGCCGCCTGGGAAATCGCCTATGCCGAGGCGGTGACGGTCTATGCCGCATCCCGACGCGTCGAACGGATTGTCGACGCCCCCGCGGCGATTTCCGTCGTCAGCGAGCAGCAAATCGCCAAGCAGGCCGGCCACGCGCAACTCCCCAAGCTACTCGAGTTCGAGCCGGGCGCCGAGGTGACGCAGAGCGGACTCTACGACTACAACCTGAACACCCGAGGGTTCAACAGCTCGCTCAACCGCCGCGTGGCGACGCTGATCGACGGTCGCGACCCCTCCGTGCCGTTCCTGGGAGCGCAGGAGTGGGCGGCGGTGTCTTTCCCACTCGACGACCTTGCCGGTGTGGAGCTGCTGCGCGGGCCCAGCGCGGCGCTCTACGGCAAGAACGCCGCCAGCGGCGTGCTGAACCTGACGACGAAGCAACCCCGCTACAACGAGGGCGGCCTGGTGCGGTTGACCGCGGGAGAGCTGAGCACGACCCACGTCGACTTTCGCTGGGCCGGGCACATCTTCGCCGACTGGTACGTCAAGGTTGTTGCCGGGTCGCGATCGAGCGGTGATTTCTCGCGCTCACGAAACGGCGCGGCCGAATACGCGGTGCCCTGCATGGCGCCGGGGCAGACGGATTGCCTGCCGCAGGAGGTCCCGCTCGCCCGTGTCGACGACAACGAGNNCGGCGCGGCCGAATACTCGGTGCCCTGCATGCCGCCGGCACAGACGGACTGCCTCCCCCAGGAGGTCCCGCTCACACGCGTCGACGACAACGAGATCCGCTACGGCGGTTTGCGCGTGGACAAGTACTGGGGCAACGGGGCGACGATGACGCTCGAGGGCGGGACCGCCGACGTTGCCGGGCCGCTGTTCCAGACCGGCATCGGGCGGGTTCAGCTACTGGACGTCCAGCGGCCGTGGGCCCGGGCGCGATGGTCGGACGATCACTGGAACGTCCAACTGCACTACACGCGACGCGACGCCCCACGGCAGAGGTCGCTCGCCTCCGGTCTCAACCTCGCGCTCGACACCGAGCGGCTCGGCGTGGAGGCCCAGGGGCACTGGCGGCTCGTTGGAGATCGGATGCGGCTCGTCCTGGGCGGGTCGCACACCCGCGAGGATCTGGACAGCTTCGACCCCGCGACCGGCCGCCAATCGTTGATGTTCGCCCCGGTCGACGCCGACTTCGGTGCGTTGTTCGGACAGGTGAACTACGAGTTCCTGCCGACGCTGGAGGGCGTCCTGGCCGCGCGCTGGGACGAGAGCTCGCTGCACTCGTCCCAGGTTTCGCCCAAGGCTGCGCTGGTGTGGAACCCGGCGCCG
>WVWW01000144.1 GCA_011773795.1 Acidobacteriota bacterium | reverse complement strand
TCGCCTCGACCGTGCAGCTCGTCGAGATGTTCATCAAGAAGGTCAGTCCCGGGCTGTTCCGCGCCCTGGGGATCTTCCTGCCGCTGATCACCACGAACTGCGCGATCCTGGGCCTGGCGCTGTTCCAGACCAACAAGGGCTACGGCTTCGTGCAGTGCATCGTCTACGCGCTCGGCGCCGGCGTCGGCTTCACCCTGGCCCTGGTGCTGATGGCCGGGTTGCGCGAGAAGCTCGAGCTGGCGCAAGTGCCCGACGTCGTCCGGGGCACCGCGCTGGCGCTGATGCTGGCGGGTCTGCTGTCGATGGCCTTCATGGGCTTCGGCGGTTTGGGGAACTGATGATGTGGGTCTCTTTCTTGGTCGCCGCCGTGCTCCTGAGCCTGATCCTGGCGCTCTGGGTCGCGGTGCAACTCGGTTGGCGCCGTGTGTTCGACCACGCCGGACCCGACCCCGACGTGCTCGTCGGCCGGATGGGTTGCGGCGGGTGCGACCACCACGAGAAGAAATCATGATGCAATGGACGAGGAGGAAGCGATGAGCGAGGCGCTCAAACGGTTGGAGGACTACGAGACTCAACCGCGCCATCGGGCCACGGTCCTGTCGAGCGAGCGGATCACGCCGCAGGAATCGGACGAGGAGGTACGCGAGCTGTTGCTCGAGATCGACCGCGAGGACTCTCCGTACGAGGCCGTACAAAACATCGGCGTGCTCGCGCCGGGCGATCCGGCGTTCGGGCAGCAGCACCATTTCCGGCTCTACAGCGTCGCCGACCGCCCGGAGACGAGCGAGACGGGCAAGCCGCGGATCAAGATCTGCGTCAAGCGCGTCGACTACATCGACTCCTACAGCGGTGAGCGCTACGCCGGCCGTGCGTCGAACTACCTTTGCGATCTCCGGCCGGGGGACACCCTGTGGACCACCGGCCCCTACGGGCAGGCGTTCGAGGTCCCCGAGCACATGGATGCCACGCTGATCCTGATCGGGTCGGGCACGGGGATCGCCCCGTTCCGGGCATTCATCAAACACCTCTACAAGGACGTCAAGAATTGGAAAGGCAGGGTGTTGCTGTTTTACGGCGCCAAGAGCGGTCTCGAGATGCTGTACCAGAACGAAAAGAACAACGATCTGGCGCAGTACTACGACGAGGAGACGTTCGAGGCGTTCAGGGCGCTGAGCCCGCGGCCCCACTGGGCCGACCCGATCGCCTGGGACCAGGCGATCGCCGAGCGCGGCGACGAGCTGTTGCAGATGCTCGAGAAGGAAAACACGTACGTCTACGTCGCCGGTCTCGAGGAGATGAGCGAGGAGTTGGACGGAGTTTTCAGCCGGCTCGATGACACCCGGAAGATCTGGCGCGAACGCAAGCAGGCGCTGGCCGCCGAGGGGCGCTGGGTCGAGCTGTTGTACTGACGCGGCTCATACCACCCACAGCCGTTCCGGGTAGCGTCCTTCGGCAACCAGCCCGGCGAGCACCCGTCGAACCTCTTGCCCGTCGGCCGCCGAGGTCATCCCGCACCACATGCCGGCGGCTTCGAGGACGCGAACCCGGCCGGGGGTCGTCGCGACAATGTCGCCGACCGCGGTCGGCAACGGGTACTCGTCGTCCGGACCCGGTTCTCCGGCCAGAAAGTCCTGCCACCCGCGTTCGAGATGCTCGAGAAACTCGAGGTCGAATCCCCACAGGTTCATCGATACCCGTGCGTCCGCATCCGGTAGCGTCTCGCGGCTGACGCCGTGTAACTCCTCGATCGACCGCATCCAGCCGTTCTCGACGCGTACCAAAGCACGGCTCACGCAGCCTTCGGCCGGTAGGGTCTCGATCATCGGGTAGCCCACCATCGCCCAACCGGGTCGGCGATCCGCGGTGAGATGACGGCCCATCTCGGCGATCGCAGGGGCGCCGTAGAAATCGTCGGCGTTGACCACGGCAAACGGTCCCGTGAGAAGATCCCGCGCGGTCAGAACGGCCTGCGCGGTGCCCCACGGCTTGCTCCGTCCCGCCGTCGCGTCGATGGTCTGAAACGCGTAACGGACCGGGGCTCGACGGCCGAATCCCCACTCCACGTGGGAGCGCATCTCGCTCTCCGTCTCACGCCGGATCACGAGCACGACGCGATCGAAACCCGAGCGCAACGCGTCGAACACCGTGTAGTCCATCAGCGTGTGACGCGCCGGGCCGACGAGATCGAGTTGCTTGAGCCCGCCGAAACGGCGGCCCATACCGGCCGCCAGGATGAGCAGTTGTGCGCCCATGAGCTCTTCTAGGCCTTCACCTTCCTCGTCAGCGGAACACCACGTACAGCACGACCGTGGCCGCGACGATCAACGCGCCCGCCCACGTCACGCCTCGGCTGGGCGTCAAATCGAAATCTGCCGGCGCCGGCATCTCACGAATCTCACGATCGGGAGCCAGCAAGCTGTAGACCGCGATCCACACACCGAGCACCAGGAAAGTGATGGCCATGTGGTGCAGGAAGGCAATCGTGGGAAGCAGCCACAGCAACCCGCCGTAGACGGGGATGCCCAGCAACATCGCACCGACCGCGGCGCGAAGCGGGACCCTCTTCCACAGCAGACCGAAGACGAACACGGCGACGATGCCGGGCGAGATGAAACCCCAGAACATCTGGATGTAGGTGAAGACGCTGCCGGTGCGCGCAACCATCGGCGCCCACAGGCAGCCGGCCACGACCAGGACTGCCGTCGTGATGCGGCCGACGACGATCTGTCGTCGGCTGTCGGCATCGCGGCGGAAGTGACGCGAGTACAGGTCCATCGTGAAGATCGTCGCGGCCGAGTTGAGCAACGAGTCCAGCGTGCTCATCACCGCGCCGAACAGCGCCGCGAACATGATCCCCGACAGCCCCGCCGGCAGCAGCTCGCGGATCAGGATCGGGTAAGCCTGGTCACCCTGCGTGATCTCCTCGGCAAACAGCTGCGCCGCCATGATGCCGGGAAACACGATGATGAACGGGATCAACAGCTTCAACGCCGCCGCAAGCAGGATCCCACGCTGACCGTCGCGCAGGCTTCGGGCCGCAAGCGTGCGTTGAGTGATGAACTGGTTGAGGCCCCAGTAGAACAGGTTGGGGATCCACAGCCCGCCGATGAACACGGCGACCCAGGGCATCTCCGGGTGGTCGGCCGGCAGCACCGTGTGCAACTTGTCCGCGCCGAGCCTCAGGAACTCGGCCACCCCGCCGATGCGATCGAGCGCCAGCAGTGTCACCAGCAACCCACCCAGGAGTAGCGCGATTCCCTGGATCAGATCCGACCAGACGACCGCACGCAGGCCGCCATAGATCGTATACGCGCCGGCCAGCAGGCCGATCAACCAGATGGAGAGCACGATATGGAGATCGAAGATGGCGTTCAGGGCCAACGCCCCCGAGTAGAGCACCGTGGCCAACGCCACGAAGACGTAGGCCAGCATCATGTAGACCGACATGAGCGTGCGTGCCGGGACGCCGTAGCGGTACTCGAGGTACTCGGGGATCGTGTAGATCCCCGCGCGTAAGAACCGCGGCAGGAAGAAGAGCCCCACGACGACCAGCGTGACGGCGGCCATCCACTCGTAGCTCGCGATCGCCAGGCCGAGGTCGTAGCCCCGGCCGGCCATGCCGACGAAGTGCTCGGTCGAGANNCGAGATCCCCACGACCAGCGCGATGAAGCCGCCGAAGGCGAGGAGGTCGAGGGTCGTCAAGTCGGGTCCGTCCTTTCCGGAGAGGCCCGATGCTACACGGTTCGGGGCGACCTTGACCCGCAGATCTCGTCGTCCGAGGCTTCCTCCAAACGTCTCAGCGGCTCCGAGCCGAGCGATCGCGCCGAGGCGCGCGATCCCGTCGAGCCGATCGAGATCGACCCCGACAACATCGTGCTACCCGACAACGAGTACGAGCGGCAACGCTTCTGGGCGCACGCCCCGCGCCGGGCCGGCACCTGGAGGACCAGGACCGGGTCTACCAGGGGAGCGGCCGCCCGTCCGCGTGCCAGAACGTGCCCGTCCGCTGCGGCCTGAACGCGTCGATCCGCGCCAGTAGACCGTTCGCCGACTGCTCCACGGAGATACCGCGTCCGCCGGTCATCTCCGTCGCGACCATGCCCGGATGCAGGATCAGCACACCGATGCCGCGCTCTCGCAAGTCGTGCGAGAGGCTCACTCCCGCCGCGTTGACCGCGGCCTTGGACATCCGGTAGCCGTAGCGTCCGCCCGACGAGTTGTCCGCCATCGAGCCCATCAGGCTGGTCACGATCGCGATCAACGACCCGCGATGGAGGTTGGGAAGAAGGGCCCGGGTCACGCGCAAGGGGCCGAGCGAGTTGATCTCGAACTGACGCCGGATACGGTCGAGATCGAGATCCTCGATGGACTCGCGCGTCAGGATGCCGGCATTGTTCACCAGCAGGTCGAGCGGTCGATCGCCCAGCGCGTGGACCAGCTTGCGGTCTACGCCGTCGTCGCCGACATCGATCCCACTGACGACCTCGGCGTCCGTAACTTCCAGCTCGGGCGAGGCGGAACGGCACGTCGCAACGACCGCGACGCCGCGGCCGAGTAGCTGGCGCGTCAGCTCGAGGCCGATTCCTCGGTTCGCTCCCGTGATCAGGGCTCTTTTCATGGGCGTCCTCTCTCGGTGGCTTTGGAGCGGAGAGTATGGACCAACTCAGCGCTGAACGGTGGGCGGGATGTGGGTGCGCGGGACGGATGCATTCCCAACGACGATCCCGGCCAAGCCGCGGGCTCGCCACGGAAGGGCATCACCCCGATCCGCGGCTTCGACCGGACCTGCGGGCAAACCCGCCCGATCCACGGTAGATTATCTAGTCGGCCCCGACGGGGCTCGTTCGAGGGAGATCAGGTCAAGATGAGATTCGTGAACAAGATCCTGCTGCTCACGGTTGCGCTGACTCTCTTCGCCGCACCGCTGGACGCATCGGGACGGGTCGTCCGGCCGGGTGATCAGGCCCCGGACACGCGTGGACGCGACGCGAGCGGCGTGCTGCACGTCATCGACTTCAGCGAGGCCGAGCTCACGTTGCTCAACTTCTGGGCCACGTGGTGTGAACCGTGCAAGCGAGAGATGCCGGTGCTTCAGGAGGCGCAGGACACTCTCGGCCCGCGTGGACTGCGGGTGATCGGGATCACGCACGAAAGGATCGAGAACGAGGACCTGGCCGAGTTCCTCGATCAGATGGGCATCACCTATACGGTGTTCCGCGCCGGCGAGAGCATCAAGAAGTACTGGGTCGGGACCCAGGGCAGCCTTCCGAACAGCTACCTGATCGGCAAGGACGGCCGCGTCATCCGGCGCTACGTCGGTGCCTCGCCGGAGCAAATCGCGCAGTTGAGGGGCGACCTCGTCGATGTCCTCGAAGGGCGTCCGCTGGGCACCTTGATCATGCCCGGCGAGGGGGACGTGGCCACCTCGGAAGATCGCGTCCGACAGGAAAAGGAAGAGGCGGAACGCAAGAAGAAAGCCGAGGAGGAGTCCGACGGCTCCTAGGCCTCCTCGATCGACAGCAACCCGCCGCGCGGGGGAGCCCCCGGGATGTGTTGCTCCGCGTGATACGACGAGCGGACCAACGGGCCCGCCTCGACGTGCAGCAGCCCCAGCCCCAGCCCGCGGACACGCAACGCCTCGAACGTGTCCGGATGGACGAAACGGTCGACGGGGAGGTGTTGCCTCGTCGGTTGCAGGTACTGGCCGAGCGTGACGACATCCACGCCGGCCTCTTGCAGGACCCGCATCGTGTCGACGACCTCGTCATCGGTCTCCCCGAGCCCCAGCATCAGGCTCGACTTGACCCGCATCGGGCTGTCCTTGCCGTCACGCCAGGCGGCGGCGCGGCGTAGCAGGTGGNNCAGGTGGACCGAGCCCGAGAACGTGGAGCCCGGACGCACCGGCTTGTACAGCCGCGGCACGGTTTCGACGTTGTGCGCGAAGACCTCGGGCCGTGCGGCCACGACCGTCTCGAGGGCTCCATTCTTCTTCTTGAAGTCCGGCGTGAGGACCTCGATGGCGCATTCCGGTGAGCGCGCGCGAATCGCCGTGATCACGTCGTGGAAGTGTTGTGCACCGCCGTCGGGTAGATCGTCGCGATCCACGCTCGTGATGACGGCGTGACGGATGCGTAATCGGGCCACCGCCTCCGCGACATGCTCGGGCTCCTCGGCGTCCACACCGGGATTCGGGCGCCCGCTGTGGACGCTGCAGAACCCGCAGCGCCGCGTGCAGATGTCGCCGAGGATCATGAACGTCGCCGTGCCGGCGTTCCAGCACTCGTAGATGTTCGGACAGCGCGCCTCGGTGCAGACGGTGTTGAGGTTCAACTCCGTGACCATCGAACGCAACTTGACGAAGTTATCGTCGGTGCGCAGCCGGATCTTGAGCCAATCCGGGCGCCGAGCTCGTGCCGCCTGCGTCACGCGTGGTCTCCCTGCCGTCCGGGGGTATCCGGCTTCCACGATACACCGGCGGGCAGGTCGGTGATGTCTCCGAGCGGCCCCGCGCTCCGGTTCAAGGCGCGTGCGATCTCCCGCGCGGCGACCCTCGCGACCTCCTCGAGCTCCGGCTTCCGACCGAGCAGTCGCGCGAGCGAGGTCACGCCGCGCCCGCGGATACCGCAGGGCACGATGGTGGAGAAGCCCTCGAGGTCCGTCGTCACGTTGAGCGCGAATCCGTGGGACGTGATCCAGCCGGTCGACAGCCGTACACCGATCGCGGCGAGTTTCTCGTCGCCGACCCAGATTCCGGTCAAGCCCTCGACGCGACGGGCCTCGACGCCGTAGTGCCCCGCGATGCGGATCAGTCCCAGCTCCAGGTTCCGCAGGTAAGCGTGGGCGTCCCTCTCGGAGCCTTCGAGGCGGACCACCGGGTATCCGACGAGCTGGCCGGGGCCGTGGTAGGTGACATCTCCACCACGTCCGATCTCGTGCAGCTCGACGCCTCGGCGGGCCAGTTCCCGCTCGTCGTGAAGCACATGAGCCGGGTCGCTGTTGCGGCCCAGCGTGATCACCGGCGGGTGCTCGAGCAGCAGCAGCGTGTCGCCGTGGGTGTCCCGCCGCCGGCCCTCGATCAACCGCTCCTGCAGGGTCAGCCCCGCGCGGTAATCGACGCGGCCCAACCAGCGGACGTGCAGGCGCGTTCCCACGCCGTTACAGCAGCGACTCGTCGAAGCTCTCCAGCGCCTGCACGACCTGTGCGAGGAACTGGTCGGCGACGGCGCCGTCGACGACACGGTGGTCGTAGGACATGGACATGTACATCATCGACCGGATCGCGATGGCGTCGTCGATCACCACGGGCCGCTTCTTGATCCCGCCGATGCCGAGGATCGCGACCTGCGGCTGGTTGATGATCGGCAGGCCGAACAGCCCGCCGAACTGACCCGGGTTGGTGATCGTGAACGTGCCGCCCTGGACCTCGTCGGGGTTGAGCTGCTTGCCTCGCGCGCGTTGTGCGAGGTCCTGCACCTTGGATGACAATCCGGCGATGGAGAGGTGATCCGCGTTGTGCACGACCGGGACGATCAGCCCCCAGTCGAGCGCGACGGCCACGCCGATGTTGAGGTTCTTGCGGTACAGGATGTCGTCGCCCTCCAGCGAGGAGTTGACGATCGGCCACGAGCGCAAACCGTCACAGACGGCCTTGATCACGAAGGCCATGTAGCTGAGTTTGACGCCGTGCCGTTCGACGTAGGACGACTTGTGCTTGGCGCGCAGCTTGGCGCAATGCGTCATGTCGACTTCGAAGACGGACTGCACGTGGGCCGAAGTGCGCCGCGAGTCGACCATGTGCTCGGCGATCTTCCTGCGCATGACGGTCATCGGTTCGCGAACGACGTCGGCCCCGGGCCCGAAGGTGATCGGAGCCGGTCCGATCCGAGGACCGGCGGGTGCCGGTGCCGGCGCCGTTGCGGGTTCGGCGGCAACGACCGGCGCGGGAGCCGCCGCCCCCGAGGCGATGAACGCGAGAATGTCCTTCTTCGTCACCCGTCCGCCGGCGCCCGTCCCGGGGATACCGCCGGGATCGATCCCGTGTTCGTCGGCAATGCGACGCACGACCGGCGAGATGAAGCGAGCCGGCTCGGCGGGGAGTTGTGCGGCCGGTGCCGGGGCGGGCACCGCGGCGATCGGCGCTGCTGTCTCGACGGGCTCGGGTGCCGCTTCGACCTTGGGTTCGGGCGCCGCGACGGCCGCGCCCGCTGCGGTCTCGATGATCGCGACGACCTCGTTCACCGGCACCGTCTCGCCCTCCTGGTTCTTGATCTCGACCAGGGTACCGGCGGCGGGGGAGGGGATCTCCGCATCGACCTTGTCGGTCGAGATCTCGAAGATCGGCTCGTCCCGCTCGACCGTATCGCCGACCTACTTGATCCAGCGGGTGATCGTTCCCTCGGCGATCGATTCGCCCATCTGGGGCATCACGATGTCAACGCGCATGAAAGACTCCTCCGGCTAAATGTGGATCGGACGGCCGTGAGCCGCCAACGCCGCCTCACCCATCGCCTCGGACAGCGTCGGGTGGGCGTGGATGGCCTGGAACAGGGACTCCGCCGTCGCCTCCAGGTTGACGGCGGCGGTGGCCTCGGAGATCAGCTCCGTCGCGTGCGGGCCGATGATGTGCACGCCGAGCACCTCGTCGTAGTTCTTGTCGGTGACGATCTTCACGAAACCGGACGTGTCGTCGAGGATCTTGGCCTTGCCGATCGCCGTGAACGGGAACTTGCCCACGGCGACCTCGTAACCCGCGGCCTTCGCGGCCTGCTCGCTGAGGCCGATCGATGCGACCTCCGGTTTGCAGTACGTACACGACGGGACCTTGTTGTAGTCGATGGCGTGCGGCGTGCCGCCCGCGGCGTGCTCGACGGCCACGATGCCCTCGTGCGAGGCGACGTGGGCCAGCGCCTGCGTCGACAACACGTCGCCGATCGCGTAGACGCCGGGCTCACCCGTACGCATCATCGAATCGACCCGGATGAACCCGCGGTCGTCCACGACGACGCCCGTGGACTCGAGCCCCAGGTCCGCGGTGAGCGGTGCCCGTCCGATGGCCACGAGGAGCACCTCGGCTTTGAGCTCCAGCGGCTTGCCGCCCTTGTCCGCCCGGACCGTCACGCCGGTCTTGGTCGTCTTGACCGACTCGACCCGCGTGTCGATGTGGACACCGATGCCACGCTTCTTGAACGATCGCGCGAGCTCCTTGCCCAGCTCGGCGTCCTCGATCGGCACCAGGTTGGGCAGCAGCTCGACGACCGTGACCTCGCATCCGAACGAGCGGTAGATGGACGCGAACTCGACGCCGACCGCGCCGGCGCCCAGCACGATCATCGACTTGGGGAGCTGTTCGAAGTACAGCGCGTGATCCGAGTTGATCACCCGCTTGCCGTCGAACTCGACCCCCGGAAGACCACGGATGACCGACCCGGTCGCGATCACGGTGTGTTTCGTGGCCACGGTGAAGGGGTCGCCGGACTCCGCTGTGATCTCGACCTTGCCCCGTCCCGCGAGTTTTCCACGGCCCTCGAGGTAGGTCACCTTGTTCTTCTTGAACAGGTATTCGACGCCCTTGGCGTTGCCGTCGACGACCTTCTTCTTGTAGGCGTGCATGGCCTCGAGATCGACGTTCGCTCCATCGGGGACCCGGATGCCGAAGGCCGCCGCGTGACGCGCCGTCTCGAGCACCTCGGCCGCGTGCAGCATCGCCTTGGTCGGGATGCAGCCCCAGTGCAGGCAGGTGCCGCCCGGCGCGGGCGCCATCTCGACGACCGCGGTCGAGAGTCCGAGCTGTCCGGCGCGAACGGCGGCGACATATCCCCCGGGGCCGCTCCCGATGATCGTGATGTCGAAGCTCTGCGCCTTGCTGGCGACCACAGATTTCTCCCCGCAAACGATCCGTCGTCGGTGATAAGAAGGGGCCCGTAAGGGGTCCCGGAAGGGTATAAGAGGGGGGCAGAAACCGTCAAGCTGAGCGCCGAAGACGAGCGTGTTTCCGGGTCGAAACGAGTCGTGAGTCCGACTCCTTGGCACGCGCCGTACGTCCGCGTTACGCTGCGCCGCGTTCCCGTCTCCCCATCCAGGTCACCGCCGAGTCATGTCGAACAACTGGTTCACGCCGCACACGGCGCGTCTCGCGGCGCAGCGTCTCGAGCCCTTGGCCAGTCGTGTGAGTCGAGAGTTTCGCCGCCTGCAGGTCGTCGCGCCGATGCCGGTCACGGAGGGTCCGGTCGAGCCCGCGTACTTCGCCGCCGTCTGCCGGTTCCACCGCGTCGCCCGGCGTCTGTCTCACGAGGGCGTGCTGTTCCGCGACCTGGCCAAGGGCTGGTTCGAGTTTCCGGCGCGCCGGGCGGGTCGTACGGTCCTGCTCGCGTGGCGACTGGGCGAACCCGTTCCCGCCGGCTGGTCCGAGCGCGGCCAGCGTGACGGCCCCCTCCGGCTCGATGAAAGCGGTCCCTGGGACGACCCCGCCGACGCGTCTTGAAACCCCGGCCCGGCCCGGGTATCTTCATTCCTCGCGATGCCTACGCCGGACCCCAGATTGGTGCTCCACCGCCGCCCCGAGGGCGACGCGACCGAGAGCGTCTACACCACCAAGATCGACGACTTCATCAACTGGGGTCGCAAGAACTCGCTGTGGCCGATGCCGATGGGCCTGGCCTGCTGCGCGATCGAGCTGATGGCCACCGTGGGGCCGCGCTACGACGTGGCCCGCTTCGGCGCCGAGGCGCTGCGCTTCTCGCCGCGGCAGGCCGACCTGATGGTCGTCTCCGGCACGGTGACCAAGAAGATGGCCCCCGCGGTGAAGAAGATCTACGACCAGATGCCGAACCCGCGCTGGGTCATCTCGATGGGCGCCTGCGCCTCCTCGGGCGGCATGTACCGCTCCTACTCGGTCGTCCAGGGCGTCGACGAGATCCTCCCGGTGGACGTCTACATCAGCGGTTGCCCGCCGCGCCCCGAGGCGCTGCTCGAGGCGCTGATGGAGATCCAGCGCAAAATCCAGCGCGGGGAAAAGAGCGCGGCTCAACTCGCCGGTGAAGCCAGCCCCGCCGCTTGACCCGCTCGCACCTCGGTCACGCCCCACTGGTGGCCCGGATCCGCGACGAGATCCGGCGCGACGGTCCCATCACGTTCGCGCGCTTCATGGAACTGGCGCTCCACGATCCCGCGCACGGCTACTACGCCGCCGGACCCGTCCGGCTCGGAACCGAGGGAGATTTCCTCACGGCAAGCGATCTGGGGCCGGCGTTCGGCAGGGCGGTGGCACAACAGGTCGTCGAACTGGATCGCTGTCTGAACAGCCCCCCGCGGCTCGACCTGATCGAGTTCGGCGCCGGCCGCGGCCTGCTGGCGCGGGATCTGCTCGAGGCCCTGCGAACATCGACGCAGGAAATCCACGCCCGCGTGGGCTACACGGCGGTCGACGCATCCGCGGGCATGCGACGCGAGATCGCCCGGGTCGCGCCCGATGTCGTCCTGGGGCCCCCGCCCGCCGCCGCAACCGGCTGCATCCTGGCGCTGGAGTTGTTCGACGCGCTGCCCGTGCACCGCATCCGTCGCAGCGGCGGCCTCCTCGAGGAGATCGGCGTCGGTTGGGACGGAGAACGGTTTGTTGAAGCGACGATCGCGCCGTCGCCGGAGCTGCGCCGTTTTGCGGAACGTTACGGCGCCGCGGCGGCGGAGGGGTTCGAAGCGGAGGTCGCGCTGGGGTTCGGGCGTGAGGTCGATCGCTGGGATCGGGCCATCGAGAGCGGATTCGCGCTCGTGCTCGACTACGGGGACACGGCCGAACGGCTCTACGCGGTCGAGCGCAAGCGCGGCACGCTGATGGCGTATCGCGCGCACCGAACGACGACCGCCTATCTCGAACGGGTCGGCGAGCAGGACCTGACCGCCCACGTCAACTTCACCGCCCTGACCGACGCCGCAGAAAAGCGTGGGTGGCGGCTGCTCGGCCGGACGACCCAGGACCGCTTCCTGATCGCCAACGGGATCCTCGACGAGTTCGAAAAGATGGACGACGGGGCCTACCGCGATCCGCAACGGATCCGGGCACGGCAATCGATCAAGCAACTGATCCACCCGACCGGAATGGGACGCATGTTCCAGGTCTGGATCTACGGGAAGGGGCTGGACGGCACACCCGAGCTGGCCGGTCTGGCGGACCCGTTCGCGCGCTGAAGTAATGCGTCGCGGCTGATATCATGCACGGCCCTCGAGGTGGATCGATGCTCGTCCCTTCCAAACACCAACCCGCATTCCCGCTCGACCGTTTCCTCGTCCGCGAACAACCCGGCGAAGAGGCCATCCCGCTCGATGTCCTGTTCGTCGGCGGCGGACCCGCCGGTCTGGCGGGCGCGATCCGGCTGGCGCAGCGGGTCGCGCGAGACAACGAGAAGGGCGGCGGGCTCGGCGAGATCGAGATCGGCGTGCTCGAGAAGGCCGAGACGCTCGGCGAGCATTGCCTGTCCGGCGCCGTGATCCGGCCGGAGCCGTTCCGCCAGCTGTTTCCCGACCTCCCGGACGATCAGTTCCCGTTTCGCGGGCCCGTAGACTCCGAACGCGTCTACTTCCTGCGCGAGAACTCGTCGATCCGGCTGCCGACGCCGTCCGAGATGCGCAACCACGGCAACCGCATCGCATCGATCTGCGAGGTGGTGCGCTGGCTCGGCGAGCAGGCCGAAGGGTTGGGGGTCAACGTCTTCACGGGATTCCCCGCCGACGCGTTGCTGGTCGAAGGCGACGCCGTGCTGGGTGTTCGCACCACCCCGAGCGGGCTGAACCGTGACGGGAGCCCCGGCGGCGGTCACATGCCGGCGGGCGACGTCACGGCGCGTGTCACCGTGGTCGCCGACGGCACGCGTAGCGCGCTGGCCCAGGCCTGGCGCGGTTGGCAGGGCGTGACGTCGGAAAACCCACAGATTTACGCGCTGGGTGTGAAAGAGCTCTGGAAGACGAAACGGCCGCTCGACGCCGTGATCCACACGATGGGTTGGCCGCTGCCGTCCGACGCCTTCGGCGGCAGCTTCGTCTACCCGATGGCCGACGACCTGATCGCCCTCGGTCTCGTCGTCGGGTTGGACTACCGCCGGCNNGCGCTTCAAGCGCCACCCGCTCGTCGCGCCGCTGCTCGAAGGCGGCGAGCTCGTCGAGTGGGGCGCCAAGACGATCCCGGAGGGCGGCTATCACGCGGTGGCCGAGCGGTTGCACGGCGACGGCTGCCTGATCGCGGGCGATGCCGCCGGGCTGGTCAACGTCGCGGCGCTCAAGGGAATCCATTACGCGGTGCACTCGGGCATGCTGGCCGCCGACGCGATCTTCGATGCGCTCAAGGCGGACGACTGCAGCGCCGGGTCGCTGGCGGCCTACGACCGCGCGCTACGCGAGAGCTTCGTCTTCGAGGATCTCTACCGCACACGCAACATGCGTCTCGCGTTCAAGTCCGGGTTCGTCGCCGGCGGCGCCAAGGCATGGTTCATGGGCGTGACCGGCGGGCGCTTCCCCGGCGGCCGGATCGACAGCGAAAGCGACGCCGACGAGCCGCGCCGGATCGAGCCCGCGGACGAGTTCAAGCCGGACGGCAAGCTCACCTTCAGCAAGCTGGACGCGGTGTTCCGCTCGGGCAACGCGACCCGCGACGACATCCCGTCGCATCTGATCGTCGGCGAGGA
>WVWW01000054.1:1157-16877 GCA_011773795.1 Acidobacteriota bacterium | reverse complement strand
GCGCGGTTGCTCGTAGCGGCGCTGCTCTTGACGGGTACGCCATTCGTCCGGCCCGCGGCGGCGAGCGGTGATGGCGGAGAATCCTGCTGGCCCGGCGAGCCGGGCAGCGACCCGCGCCTCTGCCCACCGGACGATCCGACCTACCCACGGCGTTGGGAGTTCCGCAGCGACATCCCGGCTTCCGTCGACCGCGAGAACATGCACCCGAGCGAGCTGGAGCTGGGCTCGATCGGGTTCTCGCTCGACCGCGCGTGGCAGCGGACGACCGGTCGCGACGACGTGGTCATCGCCGTGCTCGACAGCGGCATCCGCTGGCACTACAGGGATCTGGTCGAGAAGATCTACCTCAACGCCGGGGAGCTTCCGCTCCCCGAGTCCGCTTCGACGCACGATCGCAACGGCGACGGGATCTTCACGGTCGAGGACTACGAGGGGGATTCCCGTGTCGGCGACCGGAACGGGAACGGGACGCTGGATGCGCAGGACCTGATCCGCGCGTTCTCCGACTGCCGGGACGACGACGCGAACGGCTACCCCGACGATATCGCCGGCTACGACTTCTTTGCCGGGTCGCACTGCGGGCTGGAGGGCGCGGACAACGACGCCGCCGACGACACCGACTTCGGCCACGGGACCGAGATCGCCTCGACGGCGGCCGCCGAGACGAACAACGGCGTGGAGGACGCCGGCGTCTGTCCCGCGTGCCGTGTCCTTCCCGTCCGGGTCGGCGACAGTTTCGTCGTGGATGCGAATCAGTTCGCCCGCGGTGTCGTCTTCGCGGTGGACGCCGGCGCCACGGTCATCGCCTCGGCGCTCGGCAGCTACAACAACACCCCGGCCGCGCGGGCGGCGGTCGACTATGCCTACGAACACGGCGTGACGCTCATCGCCTCGGCGGCCGACGAGTTCTCCTACCACCACAACTACCCGAGCGTCTACAACCACGCGCTCTACGTCAACGCGATCCGCAACAACGCCAACGACACGACCTTCTGGGGACTGAATCCGTGCACGAACTTCGGCGCCCGTGTGTGGGCAACGGTTCCCGCGCGGAGCTGCTCGTCGGGGGCGACCTCGAGGCTCTCCGGTGTCGCCGGCCTGATCCACTCCGCCGCGCTCGACGCGGGCCTGGGCAAGCTGCATGCGGAGGAGGTGTACCAGCTGATCCGCCTGACCGCGGACGACCTGGACAACTCGTCGCCCGACTGGGGCGAGCTGCGCTACCCGGCGCGGGAGGGATTCGATCAGCTCACGGGTTACGGTCGACTGAATGCCCATCGCGCCGTCCGGGCGGTGCACGAGCGACGCATCCCGCCGCGGGTCGACCTGCACAATCCACGCTGGTTCGCGATCGTGTCGCCGCGCGACGAACCGACCGTCGAGATTCACGGGAGCATCCGTCTGCCACGCGCGGAACGGGCCGGCTACGAGCTGGCGTATGCCCTCGGCGTCGAGCCGCTCGAGTCGGACTACCGGACCGTGGCGCGCGGGACGGTGCAGCGCGAGATGGTCGGACCGCTCGGCGGGCTCGATTTCTCCAAGCTGCCCGTCCCGGAGGGACCGGCACCGCGGACGCGGGACGAGCGCGATCGATACAGCGTCACCCTTCGTCTCCGAGTGATCGACGACCGGGGCGTCAGCGCCGAGGCGCGACGGAGCTTCTTCGTCTTCCACGATCCGACGTGGAAACGGGGCTTCCCGATCGATCTGGGGGCATCCGGCGAGGCGGCTCCCTCGTTCG
Source organism: Acidobacteriota bacterium (assembly GCA_011773795.1). Taxonomy (GTDB): domain Bacteria; phylum Acidobacteriota; class Polarisedimenticolia; order Polarisedimenticolales; family Polarisedimenticolaceae; genus WVWW01. The sequence goes on along the minus strand of WVWW01000054.1, from coordinate 15,136 downwards.
TCGACCTCGACGAGGACGGGCGTGACGAGATCGTCCTGCCGACGGCCGACGGGCTGTTACGCATCCTGAGCTGGGACGACGGCGAGCTTCGCTCGGTCACGGCGGAACTGGATGCCTTGGCCGGTCGCCCCGCACACCGCGAGACGATCATCCGTGGCGCGTCGATCGGCAAGCTCGCGCAGGACGACGCGGTCTCGATCGTGGTCGCCTCGCGAAGCGGCAAGGTCTACGCCTTCGATCGGGCCGGGCAACGGCGCGAGGGTTTCCCGGTTTCCGTCCGTCCCGATCTCGCGCATCCGGCCACCAAGGAGCGGCGAGTCGAGCGGGGTGTCCTCTCACGTCCGGTGCTCGTCGACCTGGACGGCAAGCCGGGCGCGGAGATCGTCGTCAGCGCTCTCGACGGACACGTGTACGCCTGGCGTCACGACGGAGCGCTGCTCGGCGGCTTCCCGGTTCGCGTGGCCCCTGCGGCGGAGACTGCAGCGATCGGCAAGATCGTCTCGACACCCGCGGTCGGGGACATCGACGGTGATGGCCGCCCGGAGATCGTCGTGGGTTCGAACCGCCTGCACGAGGGCCTGGCGACGGCCTACGCCATCCGTTCCGATGGCAACCTGCATCCCGGCGGGCCGTTCGTGCCCGGCTGGAGACCTTTCGAGCTGCCGGCGATCCGGCCGGATCTGTTGCCCACCATGGCGAGCGGTCTGCAGATGAGCCCCGTGCTCGTGGACGTCGACGGCGATCTCGACGAGGAAGTCGTGCTGTACGCCGTCACGGGCAATGCCGTGCTTCTGGTCGATCAGCCGAGCGATGGCCCGGCGCGGATCGCGGCGCGCTACTCGTTGGCTCCGGGCACCGATTCGGAGCTCCAGGGAACGACGTTTCTCGGAGGGACGGGTTCGCCGCTGGTCGCCGATACCGACGGGGACGGACATCAGGAGCTCTACGCTCCGTTGCTTCCGTTCCGCATGCTGACGCTGCGCTCCAAACCGGCCGTTCCGATCGACGTCCCGCTGGCCGTCGGCGCATGGCTGCTGGACGGCGAGTCCGTACGAGGCTCGGTGTCGATGCTGCGGGACTACCCGCGCCGGATGGAGGACCTGATGCTCTACGCCAGCCCGATCGCCGGTGACGTCGATGCCGACGGGATCGCGGAGGTCCTGATCGGGAGCGGAGGCTACCTGCTGCACGGATTCGCGCGTCAAGGCGGCGAGCCCGAGGGGTTTCCGAAGTTCACGGGCGGCTGGGTTTTCTCGGCGCCGGATGTGGGCGACCTCGATGGCGACGGTCGACAGGAACTGATCGCGGTAACCCGGGAGGGCTACCTCTTCGCCTGGGAACTACTCGGCGAGCCCGATCACGAGATAGCGGTCGAGTAAACGGAAGTAACGTGGACGGAACGCGGTCTCACCGACGTCGAAAGCCCGCTCCGCGACGGGTTGGTAACGGGTCTCGAACATCTCGCCGAAGAACAGCTCCTGGAACGTCGCGGCCAGCGTCTCGACGTCGAAGTCGATGTCCCGAGCGGAGAGCAGCCAGGTGTTCTCGACGACCTCGAAAGAGATGCCGCCCAGCACGTTGAGGTAGGGCAGGACGCCGAGCCGGGCCGAGTCGATCTCCAGCGCCCCCAGACGTTCGGCCCCGTCCCAGATCGTCAGCTCCGCTCCGGAGAGCCGTACACGGACCAGCGCGCGATCCGCGGCGAGGGCATCGAGCTCGATCACCGGCGCTCGATGGAAGGTCCATCCGAGGCGGAGATCGGCGTCGGGTCGGAGGTCACGCAGACCGGGGATCAGCGAGTGGATCGCGTCGCCGCGGAACAGCTTCGACAGGTTTCCGCCGGGCCGGCGAGGCCCGGACTGCAGCCGCTGCATGGCGCTGCGCGCCACGGAGTTGAGGAACGATTCCGACACCCCGATGTAGGAGTGACGGGATTCCTCGGCGACCCATCCCGGAAGGTCGCCCGTCGACGGCTGTCGTTCGGTGGCGCCCGCAAAGCCCACCAGCAACGACCTGTGGCTGGTGTCGACCCGCTCGGGGTAGAGAAAGAGGTTGCGCCAACGTAGCGCCAGGAGCCCGTCGTCGTCCCCCAGATCGGAAGCACTCGCACGCGCCTTGGCCAGCAGCAGGTCGTCCAGCCGTTTGATTTTGCGGCGCAGCTCGCCCTTCCCGATCCGCCACACGAGCCACTTGGGCAGCCAGGTGTTACGGCACTTGGTCGGCTTGATCAGGTTGAAGTCCTTGGATCGCTCGATCGTCAGGTCCGACGGGACGATCTGCAGGTCGTGGTCCGTGACCTCGAAGCTGAGGTACAACGCCATCTCGACCGGGTCGTCGGGATCGACGTTCAGGCCGGCGTTGTCGCAACTCGCCATCTTACGCATGAACTTCTTCTCGAACCGGCCGATGCGCAGATCCGCCTGCAACAGATCCAGGTCGACTCGAGCCGTCCCGCCGGGGGCCAGCTCGAGGACCGGCTCGGAGAACGTGGCCTCGTAGCGCAGTTCCCGGATGCCGCGCGACGGATCGGAGCTGGCGCCCTCGATCTTCGTTCCCAGGTGCTCGCGAAAAGCATCGCGGACGATCCGGTTGAGATCCGTCTCGGAGACGTTGAGCAGCACCGCGTTGGACTCGTGGAACGACGGGGCGCGCTCGTAGGCCGACAACTGGGAGGCCAGCAGCAGCAACGTGATCGCGACGGTCATGGGAGTCTCCGAGGATCCCTACCTTAGTAAACAAGGTACGGTTCCCCGCGCTTCCAACCAGCGGTTTTTCCGGCTCGGACCTTCTGTCATGCCTGGTCCGTGATCCGCTGTCCATCATCCTCGGCCGAATTGGCCGTGACCCACGCCACGTTGACGAGACAGCGCTCGCAGAGGACGAAAAGGCACTTTCGAACGCGTCGGAGTGACTTTCCGGGCCGAGTCGGAACGACTCTGGTATAGAATCGGCTGAATTCGTCCCGTAAGCCGGCGCGGCGGGCTCGGGGGTAGGTTGGCGATGGACTTCAAAGAACGAGAGACCGTGTTCAAGAGCGCGGTGGCGGACTACACCGGGGGTCGATGCAAGCAGGCCGCGGTGAAGCTGCGCAACCTGATCGAGGACGGCAGCAACGACCCACGGCACCTGTCGATGCTCGGCATCGTGACGGCCAAGCAAGACGGGAACGTGCGCGAGGGACTTCAGCTCTGCGAGCGTGCAGTCGATCTCGGATTCACCGATCCCTGGGTCCACCTCAACCTGGCCCGACTCAACCTGTCGATCGGCCGCCGAACGCGGGCGGTTGAAGTCCTGCGCAGGGGACTCCGCGCGCAACCGGGTCACCCCGGCATGCTCCGCGAGATCCAGCGGTTGAGCCCCCGGGGCAAGCCGCCGATCGGCTTCCTGGATCGGGACCACGCGCTGAATCGCTACCTCGGGACGACGTTCCGCCGCCATCAGCCATCACCGGTGCGGAAGAAGTCGGCCTGAAGAGCCCGTGGGCTGCGGCTCCATCCTGCACATCCTCCGCGGAGTCAGCCCCTCGTCGAGCCCCACAGGCGTAGCGGCGTGTGTGTGGCGATGTGGCGGAAGTCCGCATCCGGGCTCAGCAACTCGGCGTCCACGTCGAGACAAGTCTGGGCGATGACGGCGTCCACGGCACCACGCAACGTGATACCTCGCTTTCGCAGCGACCGAAACAAGTGCGCCGCCCGGACATGGCACTCGACGTCCGGTTGGATCGAGGGCAAGGCAACCAGGACCCGCCGTGCGCGCCTGAAGCCGCTCTCGGTTCGAAACCCCCGAAGAACTTCGGTGACGATGATCGGGAGAACCGCGAGGTCCTCCTCTGCTGCAAGCGCGGCATCCAGACGGTGTACGTGGGGAGTGGAGGTCCCATTGAAGAAGTCGGCCCAGGCGTTCGAATCGACGATGATCATCCGCGTGACGTTCGTACGGACCGCCAGCCGGCCACATCACCCTCCCAGTCGAGTTTGCCCTTGAGCCGTCTCAGGCTTCGATAGAGGCTCCCTTTCTCCACCAGCCGACGAAGGGCGATGTCGACGACTTCGCGCTTCGTGGTCGCCCCGGTGAGGCGCATGGCCTTTTCGACCAGGCCGTCGTCCAACTCGATGTTCGTGCGTGCCACCCGTTGTCCCTCCGGTCGTCATGAGTCTATACACCAATATTCTCATATTTGGTGTATCGCGCAACCCGCGTTTCTGAGCGCCGACAATAGCCGCTCGCGGTGCGAGAAATCGAGGTTTCAAGGGCGAGCCGGTTGCGGAACCGAAAACCAGGAGGACGTCGTCCGTGAAGCTGGTGCCTCGGGGCGGAATTGAACCACCGACGCAGGGATTTTCAGTCCCTCGCTCTACCAACTGAGCTACCGAGGCAGAGTCCAGCCGAAGACCGAAAATGGTTGCACAGCCGTCGGCGAAGCGTCAACCGGCCGGTGCCTCCGGGGCCCGCCCGCGACGCTGCGGCGCCGGCGCGGCCTTGGCCTTCCCCGGCTTGGCCGGTTCCTCGGTCTTGGCGGCGGTGTCGACGGCCGCGTCGGTTTCGCCGTTCCGGCCCGGTGTGAACAGGTCGAGCGCGATGCGGATCTTGCGCTCGATCTCGTCCGCCAGGTCGGTGTTGTCGCGCAGGAACAGTCGCGTGTTCTCGCGACCCTGGCCCAGCCGGATGTCGCCGTAGGAGTACCAGGAGCCGGACTTGTCGACGATCTTGTGCGCGACGCCGAGGTCGATCAGGTCGCCCTCGCGCGAGATGCCCTCGCCGTAGAGGATGTCGAACTCGGCGATGCGGAACGGCGGGGCGACCTTGTTCTTGACGACCCGCAGCTTCGTGCGGTTGCCGATCGTCTCCTCGCCGGTCTTGATCGCGCCGATTCGACGGATGTCGAGCCGCATGGTGGTATAGAACTTCAGCGCCCGGCCGCCGGTCGTGGTCTCCGGGCTGCCGAACATGACGCCGATCTTCTCGCGGATCTGGTTGATGAAGATCAGGCAGGTCTTGGTCTTGGCGACGATGCCGGTGAGCTTGCGCAGCGCCTGCGACATCAGCCGCGCCTGCAGCCCGACGTGGGAGTCGCCCATCTCGCCGTCGAGCTCGGCCTTGGGCACGAGGGCGGCGACCGAGTCGACCACGACCGCGTCCATCGCGCCGGAGCGGATGAGGATCTCGGTGATCTCCAGCGCCTGCTCGCCGGAGTCCGGCTGGGAGACCATCAGGTTGTCCACGTCCACGCCGAGCTTCCGGGCGTACTCGGGGTCGAGGGCGTGCTCGGCGTCGACGAACGCGGCGGCCCCGCCGCCCTTCTGGGCTTGAGCGACGACGTGCAGTGCCAAGGTTGTTTTTCCGGAGCTTTCCGGGCCGTAGATCTCGATCACGCGTCCGCGGGGTACGCCACCGACGCCGAGCGCGTAGTCCACGGACAGCGACGAGGTCGGGATGACCGCGATGTCGATCGCTCCGCGCTCGCCGAGCTTCATGATCGCGCCCTTGCCGAACTGTCGTTCGATCTGGGAGATCGCGAGGTCGACGGCCTTGTCCCGGTCGCCGCTTTTCTTGCTGTCTGGGGTCATGGAATGTCTCCTGAGAAGGCCTCTTGGGAGCCTGTCTTGAGCAAGGCGCAGGTTAGGCGAAAGTTCACGAAAAGTCAACGCAAAACGGGGGTCTCCTCTAATGGTTGACTTCGCTTTCTCCCGCCGCCTATATTCTGCCATCCGGGACTTGATTTTTTCGAGTTTCGGCCCCTTTTTTCCTGTTTTTACGGGGGTTGCATGCGTGTGCTGAACGAGTTCTTCGAGATCCGAGGTGTGGGTGCGGTCCTCCTCGCGGCGGGGCTGAGCCTCGCCTGCGCCGGCCAGCGCGTGTCACCCGACCAACAGCCCCGGGCGAACGCGGGCGCGCAGGTCGAAACCGAGTCCGATCACGGGCATCACCACCACCACACGCCCGACCCCGCCACCTTCGAGGATGCGTTCTGGGCCGGCCTCGTCGAGGAGGACGTCGAGCAGGACCTGCTCCCCGGCGAGGAGGCGACCCCGGCGCCGCACGACATGCTGGCCGAGATCGAGCTCGACCTGAGCGCCGAACTGATCGCGCGCGAGCGCAGCAAGTGGGAAGAGGGGCTCCCGGCGTTCGACTTCCCGATGACCACCAACAACAAGGTCATGGGCTGGATCGATTACTACGCCAACCGCAACCCCGAGACATTCAAGAAGGGGCTCGAGCGTTCGGGCCAGTACCTGCCGATGTTCAAGCGGATCTTTGCCGAGGCGGGGCTGCCGCGCGACCTGGTCTACTTCGCCCACGTCGAGAGCGCGTACAAGACGACGGCCTACTCGCGCGCGCGCGCCAAGGGCATCTTCCAGTTCATCGCCGCCACCGGGCGGCGCTACGGCCTGCGCATCGACTACTGGGTCGACGAGCGCTCCGACCCCGAGAAGTCGGCGCGCGCCGCGGCGGCCTACCTGAAGGATCTCTACGACGAGTTCGGCGATTGGTACCTGGCGCTCGCCGCGTACAACGCGGGTGAGGGCCGCGTGCGCCGGGCCATTCGCCGCAGCGGGTCGCGGGACTTCTGGAAGATCTCCAAGAGCTCGCGCCATCTGCGCCGCGAAACGAGGAACTACGTCCCGGCCATCCTGGCCGCGACGATGATCTCGAAGAACCCTGCGAAGTACGGTTTCGATGTCAACTACCAGGACGTGCTGGAGTACGAGACCGTGCGGGTCGAGGGCGCGGCCGATCTCCGCGTGCTCGCCAAGTGTGCGGGCACGGACTTCGACACGATGCGCCGGCTCAACCCGATGCTGCGCCGCTACCAGACGCCCCCGGGGGCCACGACCGACGTGCGCGTTCCCGTGGGTGCGGCCGAGCAAACGTTGCTCGCGCTCGCCGATGTGCCGCAGAAAGAGCGCGTGCTTTACGCGAGGCACCGTGTCAGGAGCGGCGACACGCTCGGCAAGCTGGCACGGCAGTACGGCGTCAGCGTTCGCGCCATCCAGGACACGAACCGGATGGGGCGTTCGACGATGATTCGGGTCGGCCGAACGCTGGTGATCCCGACCGTGGCGACTCGCGATTATCCCGGTGCGAACGCGGTGGCCGCGGCCGACGTGATCGAGGGCGAGGCCGTGACCTATCGCGTGCGCCGCGGCGACACCCTGTCGAGCATCGCCCGCCGTTACGGGACGAGCGCCAAGGCGATCGCTTCGGCCAGCGGAATCGGCCTGCACTCGACGCTGTCGATCGGCCAGCGACTCCGGGTGGTCCCCGGTGTGCGCTCGTCCGCCCAGGCGGCGCGGATCGCGCAGGGCGGCAGCCCCGGTTCGCAGCCGTCGACGTACGTCGTGCGCCGCGGGGATTCGCTGTGGAAGATTGCCCAGCGCTCCAAGACCACGGTGGCCAAGCTGTGCAGGTTGAACGGGATTTCCGCCAACGCCGTGCTTCGGCCGGGGACCCGTCTGCGCCTGCGCTGATCGACGCCTCCCGACACTCGGTCCCGAGCCTCCCTGGAGGTTCGCATGCTCGGACGCACGAGCGGCGCCGTCGTGTTCGGCGTCGATGCCCGTCTGATCGACGTCGAAGTGGATCTGGCCGGCGGCTTGCCCACCATCGCCGCGGTCGGCCTGCCCGACTCCGCCGTGAGGGAGGGGATCGACCGTGTTCGCGCCGCGCTGCGTCACGCCGGCCACGCGTTGCCCAACCGTCGCATCGTGGTCAACCTCGCCCCGGCAGGGCTACGTAAGCACGGCGCAAGCCTCGACCTGCCGATCGCGCTTGCGGTCCTGCTCGCCGACGGGCGGCTGGACGGGTTCCCGGCCGCCGAGACGCTCTGCGTGGGCGAACTCGGTTTGGACGGGGCGCTGCGTCCCGTTCGCGGGGTGTTGTCCATGACCCTCGAGGCGCGCCTGCGAGGCAAGCGGCGCGTCGTGGTCCCCTTCGCCAACCGCGACGAGGCCGGCCTGGTCGACGGTATCGACGTGTTGCCGCTGCGTCATCTGAAGGAGATCGCGGCCTACGCGGAAGGGCGCACCGTGGCGCCGTACCGTGTCGACGCCCGGACGCATCTCGCCGAGCGACGCGGTCGCGATGTTCGCGACGACCTGTCCGATGTGCGTGGGCAGGCGGCTGCGCGTCGGGCACTGGAGATCGCGGCCGCCGGCGGGCATCACCTGCTCTTCTGCGGGCCGCCCGGCTCCGGCAAGACGATGCTCGCGCGGCGGCTGCCGGGCATCCTCCCGCCTCTCGAGCTGGAAGAGGCACTGGAGGTCACCAAGGTGTGGTCCGCCTGCGGGTTGGCCCGAGGAATCGTCGCACGGCGACCGTTCCGCGCACCGCACCATGGGGTCAGCTTCGCCGGCATGACCGGAGGCGGGAGGATTCCTCGGCCCGGGGAGATCTCGCTCGCGACCCACGGCGTGCTGTACCTCGACGAGCTGACCGAGTTCCGTCGCGACGCGCTCGAGGCGCTGCGGCAGCCGCTCGAGGAAGGGACGATCACGGTGGTCCGGGTTCACGGCAGCGCCACGTTCCCGGCGGACTTCTCGCTGGTCGCGTCGATGAACCCCTGCCCGTGCGGCCATCACGGGAACCCGGCGCGACGCTGCGACTGCTCGCCGCGCCAGGTGCAGGCCTACCTCTCACGGCTGTCGGGCCCGCTGCTCGATCGCTTCGACCTGGTCGTCGAGGTTCCACCCGTGGAGCTCACGCGTCTCGGCGGCCCTGGGCGCGGTGAGCCCTCGAGCGCGGTCGCACGACGCGTGGTGGCGGCGCGCACCGTTCAGCACCAACGCTTCGGCCGGCCGTCGTGCAACGCGCGCATGTCGGCGGCCGAGCTGGAACGCCACGCGGATCCCGGGGCGGAGGGCCGAGCGATGATGCTGGCCGCGGCCGAACGGCTGGGTCTTTCGGCTCGGGGGTTCGAGCGGGTGCGGCGTGTGGCCCGGACGATCGCCGACCTCGCCGGATCCGACCGCATCACGCCGGTCCACGTCGCCGAGGCGCTGCAGTACCGAAAGCCCGGGCTGTTCGAACCCGGCTAGCGGTCGGGACCCTCCAAAAAGTCCGGTATTTCATGCCACGTGACGGTATACGGTGCTGCGTTGACGTGAACAAAGGCCACCGGTATCCTCTGTTCTTCATTTTTGACGGTTCCGGGCTTCGTTGCGAGAAAGATGGCGTCAACCACATCGCTCAGAATGGTGCTCTCCAGCGAGGTTCGGCTGATCGATCTCATTCACCAATCCGCGGAGAAGATGGCCCAGTTGGCCGGCTTCGACGACGACGATGCGTTGAACATCGGCTTGGCGGTGCGCGAAGGGGCGATCAANNGGATCCGTCGCTGGAGGTCAACATCACGCTGACGGCGAACAGTGAAGGTTTTTCGGCACACATCACCGATGAGGGCGACGGTTTCGATCCGGACGCTGCGCCCGATCCCACGGATGAAGAGAATCTACTGGCGACATCGGGTCGTGGGCTTCTGTTGATGCGTGCTTTCGTGGACGATATCGTGTACTCCCGTCGCGAAACCCGCGGGATGGAAGTCACGATGACCAAAAAGAAAACGACGAACTAGCGTTTAGAGGCCGACCTCGAAGGGCGGTCTGGAGGAAAGCAAGATGAAAGTGGGCGTTCGAAACATCGGACACGTGGCGGTCGTCGATCTGGCGGGCAAGATCACCATCGGCGAGGGGGACGTCGTCCTGCGCGAGAAGGTCAACGAGTTGTTCGACGGAGGGCAGCAACACGTGCTGCTCAACCTGGAGAAGGTCTCCTACATGGACTCGGCCGGGATCGGCGAGCTGGTCGCGTGCTACAAGCGGGCCAAGGAGAAGGACGGCACGGTCAAGCTGCTCAACCCCTCGGGCAAGGTCTACGACCTGCTGCAGCTGACCAAGCTGGAAGAGGTGTTCGAGACCTACCGGGACGAGAAGGAAGCGCTCGTCTCCTTCTGATCCGCTCGAAGCATCCGTTCACGGCCGGACGCCAGACGGTGTCCGGCCGGTTCAGTCCTTTTCGTCACCGCGGAGCTGCCGTCGCCAGGCGGCCAACCGGTTGAGCGCCTCGAGAGGCGTCAGCGCATTCGGGTCGGCTCCGCGGATCTCCGCCAGCACATCGGCGATGGCCGGGTCCTCGGCCGGCGGCTCCGGTTTCTCGGGGTCGAACATGCCGAACAGAGTCGGTTGCGCGGCCTCACCACTCTCCGCGTGGGCCCGACGCGGCAGACCGTCGCGGCCGTACTCGTCGCGTTCGAGATTGGCCAGGATCTCGGATGCGCGTCGCACGACCTGCGGCGGAACGCCGGCCAGCCGAGCGACCTGGATCCCGTAGGAGCGGTCGGAGGGCCCCTCCTCGACGCGGTGCTGGAAGACGACCTCGTCGCCGCGCTCGCGGACCGTCATGCGCAGGTTCATGACCGTGTCGAGCTCGACGGCCAGTTCGGTCAACTCGTGGTAGTGCGTCGCGAACAACGTCCGCGGGCANNAGGCGATCGACAGCCCGTCGAAGGTCGAGGTGCCGCGGCCGATCTCGTCGAGCAGGACCAGGCTGCGGCTCGTCGCGTGGTGCAGGATGTTCGCCGTCTCCGTCATCTCCACCATGAACGTGCTTTGGCCTTCCGACAGGCTGTCGGACGCGCCGACCCGACAGAAGATCCGATCGGCGACACCGATCTCGGCAGACTCGGCGGGAACGAAGGAGCCGGTCTGTGCCAGCAGCGTGATCAGGGCGACCTGACGCAGGTAGGTCGACTTGCCGCCCATGTTGGGTCCGGTCAGGATGGCGATCGGCCGGTGGTCGCCGCCGAGCCGCGTGTCGTTGGGCACGAAGCGCCGGTCCGTCAGGCTGCGCTCGACCACCGGGTGGCGGCCGCCGCGAATGACGAGACCGTGCCCGTCGTGAACCCGCGGCCGTTGGTAGTCGTCGGCAACCGCGGTCTCCGCCAGGCCCGACAGGACGTCGATCAGCGCCGTGGCTCGCGCCACCCGCTGCAGCCGTTGCGCCTCGTCGGACGTCGCCCGTCGCAGCTCGGCGAAAAGCTCCTGCTCGAGCGATTCGATACGCTCCTGGGCGTTGAGCACCTTCGCCTCGTGCTCCTTCAGCTCGGGGGTGATGAAGCGCTCGCCGTTGGCGATCGTCTGCTTGCGGTGGTAGTGCTCGGGAACGAGGTGCAGGTTCGCCTTGGACACCTCGATGTAGTAACCGAACACCTTGTTGAAACGGACCTTCAGCGACGTGATTCCCGTCCGCTCGCGCTCGGTCGACTCCAACGAGGAGATGAACGCGCGCCCGTCGCTGCGGATCGAGCGGAGCTCGTCCAGCTCCGCGTGGAAGCCGTCGCGGATCACGCCGCCCTCGCGCAGTGTGGCCGGCGGCTCATCGGTCAGGCCCGCGGCCAACCGCTCACGCACGTCGTCGCACGGATCGAGACCGTCGAGTGTCGCCCGGATCAACGCTGCCCTGGCGTCGGCCAGCGCCTCGACCAACTCCGGAAGACGCTCGAGCGAATGCCACATCGCCAACAGGTCGCGCGGGTTGGCACTCCCCGAGACGGTCCGGGTCAATAGCCGTTCGATGTCCAGCACGCCCTTCAGCCGCCGGCGCACGGCTTCGCGTAGCGCGGGACCCCCGACGAGCTCCTCGATCGCGTCTTGGCGTTCGACGATGCGATTCACGTCGAGCAGGGGAGCGCGCAGGAAACGGCGCAACAGCCGCGCTCCCGCCGGCGTCACGGTGCGGTCGATCGCGTGCAACAGACTTCCGCCGCGCTCACCGCTTCGCGTCGACCGTTCGAGCTCGAGGTTGCGCTGTGTGGTTTCGTCCAGCATCAGCGCATCCGACGGATCGTGCAGCAACAACTCGTGGATGTGCGCGAGGCCGCATTTCTGCGTGTCTTGCGCGTATTGCAGCAGCGCACCGGCGGCCGCGATCGCGCCGGGGCGGCCGCGGAAACCGAAGCCGTCGAGCGAGCCGACGTTGAATTGGCGCTTGAGATGGTCGTAGCCCTGATCGTGGCTGAACAGGTAGTCGTCAACGGGCGTCAGCAGGGCGTTACCGCCAAGTGCACCCGCGCGCTCCGGCCAGGCGACGCCGGCTGCGTGGACGACCTCGCGGGGCGCGAACGCGCGCAGCCGTTCGCCGAGCCGTTTCCATCCGGATTCTCCCGAGGCCGCACAGTCCCAAGCCAGGAACTCTCCCGTGGAGAGATCGAGGAACGCGGCGCCGAGCCGCTCCGCCGTGACCGCGACGGCCGCGATCCAGGCATTGGAGGTCGCATCGAGCTGATCGGGGTCCGTCATCGTCCCCGGCGTGACCACACGAACCACCTCGCGGCGCACGAGACCCTTGGCCTTCTTCGGGTCCTCGACCTGATCGCAAATGGCGACGCGTTGATCCGCGCGTACCAGACGAGCCGTGTAGGGTTCCAACTGATGATGCGGGAAGCCGCACATCGGGACGACGTTGTCCGTGCCCTTGCCGCGCGCGGTCAGCGTCAGCTCCAGCAGCCGGCTCGCACGCTTGGCGTCCTCGTAGAACATCTCGTAGAAATCGCCCATGCGGAAGAGCAGGATGGCGTCCGGGTTGTCCCGTTTGAGAGCCTTGTACTGCCGCAGCATGGGGGTTAGCGCCGCACCCATGATCGCCCGCGAGTATACCAACGTGGTTCGAAAAATGCGGCTCGTGGTGTACGGATGCGGACAAGTTCGCTCGGCGGCGGACATCCGACCCGCACGTCCGACAGAGAGTTCCCGAGAATACGATGCTTCTGTTGGCACGATCCTGGCTTTCCGATCGCATGGATGTGGGAACCCAGCCAGCCGATCGAGCGCCGCCGCCTTGATCGTTTCAGGCCACCTTTTTGCCCCCGCGAAGATTGCCCCGATCACCACTTCAAAGGGCGCGGATACAGGCCCAAGCGTGACGGCTACTACAGACGAAAATGCGACCCCAACAGGCGTATCCCACGGTTCGTCTGCCGATCCTGCGGCCGCGGATTCTCACGTCAGGCGTTCGCCACGACCTATTACATGAAGCGTCCCGAGTTGCTGGCCCCCGTGGCTGGCCTGCTGATCGCCTGCGCGGCTCATCGCCAGATCGCAAGATACCTCGACTGCGCACCGTCCACGGTGACACGCATCAGCGTTCGGCTCGGAGGTCACGCGCAACGGTTCCACGAATTGGCGATGGTGCGACTGCGGGGCATCGACGAGCCGGTCGTCTTCGACCACTTCGAGACATTCGTCCGCTCGCAGCAAGAGCGGCTGGGTATTGGGACCGCGGTCGGGCACCGCTCCTGGTTCGTGTACCGAATCGAAGGAGCACGCTATAGAGGAACCTCTCGACGAAGCCCGCGCAAACGGGCGCTCAAACGTCCGCCGAAACCCGTGGCTCCCGGGGCCGTCACGGAATCGACCCGGAGGACTCTCTGCTTTCTGGCGACCAAGGTGCAGCGCCCCCTCGAGCTGATCAGCGACGATAATCCCAACTACTCGACAGTCGTTCGCCAACTCGACCGGCAGCTCGGATTCCCGATCCTACACCGTGTCTTCCCCAATCCCGACCGCTCACCCGATCGGGACAGATCGCGGGCCAGGGCGCGAGACCAGGCGATGTTTCCCGTTGACCTGCTGCACAAACTGCTGCGTCACAGTCAGTCCCACCATCGACGCGAGACGATTGCGTTCGGCCGCAAGAGTGCGAACGTCATCGGGCGGACGGCACTGTTCACCTTGTGGCGCAATTTCATCAAGCGAGTATCAGAAAGACGTCCACGGCCGATCACGCCGGCGATGCGTGTCGGATTGACCTCGAAACCGTGGACTTGGTCCGACGTTCTGGCCGAAAGGATCTTCGGGGAACGAGTCTGTCCGAAAGTCCCCTGACGATCATCTCGGCGACCGCTCGCTCGCAAGACCGGTTATCACTTACTCGATCCCCGGTGCAAGATCGATCTCCGCATCTTACCGACCGATTCTTGGGTGCGC
>WVWW01000054.1:0-1092 GCA_011773795.1 Acidobacteriota bacterium | reverse complement strand
GGGCCCGGAACTGACCGACCAGGATCGCGTCCTTCTGGTGTTCGGTTACCTCGGGCCGCTGGCCTTGGTCTCGCTTATCGCGAGCCGCCGGGAGTTGGTCAAGTGGCATGCCCGGCAGGGTCTGCTGCTCGCCGCTGCGGTCATCGCGGTGCACTTGGTTTTCAAGCCGATCCACTCGCTGATGAGTCAATTCATCGCCCCGGTGCGCGACATCTTCTGGGCCGCCAACGGGTTGATCCTGCTCGGTGCGCTTCTCGGCGCGCTGGTGTGCATCGTCCGCGGGCTGGAGGGTGAGCGCTTCAAGCTGCCCGGGATCGGGTACCTCGCCGACTGGCTCTAGCGGCTAGCCGTCTTCTTCCTTTTTCTTTCCTCCTCCGAGGACCTCGCGCAGGTTGCGCCGGCCGCCGTAGGGCCGCGCGGGAGGCTCGAGCCTCCACTCCTTGCGGTGGAAGATCAGCGGGGCGTAGCCGCCGAAGAACGCGGCCTCGCGAAGGTTGATGCCTCGACGCACGGACTCCAGCGCCGCGGCGACGAACATCGGTCGGGCATCCAGGAGTCTCGTGTTGAACTCGTTCCGCTGCGCCGGTGTCATCTTCTCGGTGGCGGCCGCCTCCGTCTTGACCTCGCGGACGATCTGCGCTTGGTCCTTGAGGATCTGCCCCAACTCTTCGTCGGTGAGCTCTTCCCAGCTTCGCTCCTCGTCGGGCGAGAGCGGGATGGCCTCGGTGACGCGGCACAGCTCGGCCAACGCCGAACCGTAGCGGTACGGGTCGCCGCCGAGCGGGTTGAGCAGCACCGCGCGGGCCCACGCTTTCTGCGCACCACGGTAGTCGCCGATCATCAGGCTGGCCCTCCCGAGACGCTCGAAGTCTTCGAGCTTCGCGTTCTCGCCGCCGGTCAACCGCCGTAGTTGCTTTGCCGCCGCCTCGTAGCGTTCGTCGGTCATGGCGCGCTGCGACAGCCAGCGCGCGCCCCACTCGAAATAGGGGCGGTGCGTCGCGTCCCCGGACGCCTCGAAACCATCGAGCGCCTTTTCGAACCACGGTGATGCGGCCAGCTCCTTCTGCCGATCGGCGTAGAGCTTCGCCAAGC
>WVWW01000207.1:9677-19755 GCA_011773795.1 Acidobacteriota bacterium | reverse complement strand
CGGTGGCGGTGCCCCGCCCGCGGTCCCCGATCTGGCAGGCATGCCGCCGACGCTCGAGGTGAAGGACGCCGATACGGCCGGACCGGTGATGGTTACCCGGGTCGACGGCTGGAACGATCTCGACGACGCTTCCCGTCAGACCCACGTCGATCGTATGGGTGAGATCGTCTCCGGGAACGGCATCGGGTTGATCATGGTCGTCGACGAGTACGGTCAGGCAGCCGGAGTCTGGGACGAGCGCGCCGGCACCACGCTGGTCGACGAGCCCTGATCCCCTCGGCCCAGCAGCCCGACATCGGGTAACGGCCGCGCCTGTCTCCGCGTGTGCCGCCATGGGCGGGCGACCGCGAATCCGCTAAAATCTCGTCTCCAATCTTAATAAGAGAGGTCGAGATCATGCGAGCTGACTTTGTGAGAATCGCATGCGTAGCCGCGATGGTGTTCGCCGTCGCCTGCGCCGGCGACGAGGAGGCAACCGGAACCGTGGACGGAGACAATGTCTTGTTGGCGGAATGGAGCGGCCCGCACGGCGGTGTGCCGGCGTTCGACCGCATGGATCTCGCGGCGCTCAAGCCCGCGCTCGAGGAGGGCATGGCGATGCAGCTCGAGGAGATCGACGCGATCGCGGGCAACCCCGAGCCGCCGACCTTCGAGAACACGATCGTGGCGATGGAACGGGCGGGCCAGCCGCTCGGCCGGGTGTTCACCTACTACAGCATCTGGAGCGGCAACCTCTCGACGCCGGAGTTTCGTGAGATCCAGCGCGAGATGTCGCCCATACTCTCGGAGTTCCGCACCAAGATCACGCAGAACGAGGCGCTGTTCCAGCGCATCAAGGCGGTCTACGACAACGAGATGGACTCTCTCAGGCCCGATCAGCAACGGCTGACCCTGCTGACCTACGAGCAGTTCGCCCGCAACGGGGCGACGCTCGAGGGCGACGCGAAGGCGCGCTACGCCGAGATCAACAAGCGGCTGGCCGAGCTCCACACGCAATATGCCAACAACATGCTGGCGGATGAAGAGGGCTACGTGCTGTATCTCGAAGAGAATCAGCTCAGCGGCCTGTCCGATTCCTTCGTCCAGGCCGCCGCGGCCGCGGCGAGCGAACGTGAGGAGCCCGGTAAATACGCGATCACCAACACACGCTCGTCGATGGATCCGTTCCTGACGTTCTCGGACGAGCGCGAACTCCGGGAGAAAGTCTGGCGGACGTACTACTCGCGCGGCGACAACGGCGACGAGAACGACAACAACGCGTTGATCTCCGAGATCCTCGCGTTGCGGCACGAACGGGTTCAACTGCTGGGGTACGACAACTACGCGCAGTGGCGCCTCGAGAACCGCATGGCCAAGACACCGGAGCGCGCGCTCGAGCTGATGGAGGCCGTCTGGCCCGCCGCCATCGCCCGCGTGAAGGAAGAAGTCGCCGACATGCAGAAGATCGCCGACGCCGAGGGTGCGGGCATCACGATCGAACCGTGGGATTACCGCTACTATGCCGAGAAGGTGCGCCAGGCGCGCTACGACCTCGATTCCGACGAGGTCAGCCAGTACCTCCAGCTCGAGAAACTGCGCGACGCGATGTTCTACGTGGCGGGCAGGCTGTTCAAGTTCGAGTTCAAACCCGTCGCCGAGGGATCGGTTCCCGTGTTCCACGAGGACGTCGAGGTCTGGGAGGTCACCGACAAGGACAGCGGCGAGCACATCGGCCTGTGGTACCTGGATCCTTACGCGCGGCCCGGCAAGCGCTCCGGCGCCTGGGCCACCACCTACCGCAGCCACGAGACGTTCGACGGCAAGAAGACCGTGCTGGGCTCGAACAACTCCAACTTCATCAAGGGCGCGCCGGGGGAGCCGGTGCTGATCTCGTGGGACGACGCCCGCACGTTCTTCCACGAGTTCGGGCATGCGTTGCACGCGCTTTCCTCCAACGTGGCCTACCCGACGCTCAACGGCGGCGTGCGGGACTACACCGAGTTCCAGTCGCAGCTGCTGGAGCGCTGGCTGCTGACCGACGAGGTGATCGACAACTACCTCGTGCACCACGAGACCGGCGAGCCGATCCCGGACGAGCTGGTGGCCAAGATCAAGAACGCGGCGACGTTCAACCAGGGCTTCGCCACGACGGAGTACCTCGCCTCGGCGCTGGTCGACATGCGGTACCACACGATCGATCCCGCCGGTCTCGATCCCGACGCGTTCGAGCGCGAGACCCTCGAGGTGTTGAACATGCCCGACGAGATCGTGATGCGTCACCGCAGCCCGCACTTCGGCCACATCTTCTCGGGTGAGGGCTACTCGGCGGGCTACTACGGCTACATGTGGGCCGACGTCCTGACGTCCGACGCGGCCGAGGCGTTCGCCGAGGCGCCCGGCGGGTTCTACGACGAGGAGCTGGCCGACAAGCTCGTGGACAATCTGTTCGCCGTGCGCAACGCGGTCGACCCGGCCGACGCCTACCGCGCCTTCCGCGGCCGCGATGCCGGGATCGACGCGCTGATGCGCGACCGTGGCTTTCCGGTGCCGCAATAGTCAGAAGTGACGCTGGACGCTGAGCAGGACATGATCGTCGCGGGCGACGGCGGCGATGGGATCGAAGCGGCTGCCGCCGTGGAAGGTACGTAGCTCGGCCTCGACGATCCAGTGTGCGCCGAAGCGCCGCCGCGCCTCGACCAGACCCGATCGGGCTCCGCTCTCGGGCTCGAAGATCATCCCGGCGAGCACGGTGCTGTCGGCGGTGTCGTTGAACGCCAGACGGCTCCCCACGAACCAGTCGTCATCGAACGGCGTCGCCGCGCGGTCGCCGCGCTCGTCCCACAGGTACTCGACCAGCAGGCCGACGTCGATCGACGAGTCGCGCACGCCCCAGAACGTGTACTCCAGCCCCGCGGTGGCCGCGACGAAAGTCTCGACGGAATCGGTCCGCCGGATCGATTCCAGTTTCCAGAGCCAATCGCCCACCGTCGCCTGGAGATCCACGCCGACCTGCTCCATCTGGTCGTAGAACGGTGCGAGAACCGCACCGCTGGGGAGCAACCGCGGTTCCCTGTTGGTGCCCTTGAACCCGGCGACGCCGAGATCGAACACACCGAACGTGTGCGACCAGCGCGCGGCGATGTCGAGATGCTCGTCGCCCGCCGAGGATTCGTAGGTCGTCAGGTCCGTGTCGACGACCAGCGGGCCGCGCAGGCGTCCGTCGAGTCCGGCAAACGTGCGCTCACGAAACCCCGGCAGCAGAAAGACATCCACGATGCCCCAGTTGCGGATCGTCGTGAACTTGATCATCGGCTGGCCGAGCTTGTCCTCTCCATCCGGGTTCTCGACGAGATCCGTCTGGTTGATCACGTCGACCAGGTGTTGAGACTCGGTCACGCCCCAGAACACCTTGCTGATCCCCGCACGCAGCTCCCAGGAACGGCCGTTGCGTTCCCAGTAAAGCTCGCGGACATCGGCGTGCGTGCGTTCGTCGTCCAGCGAGTCACCACGGGCGAACAGCTTGAACGCGAAGCGGTTCCGGTCATTCGGTCCGCGCCACTCGAACTCCGGCTCGGCGACGAGCGAAGGCTGGGTATCGCCGTCGAACGCCCGCAGCTCGGCGGCGACGAAGCCGCCCCACTCGCGCTCGGACTCCGCCCGAGCGGGCGCGGGCAACCCGGCCAGCAGGAGCGTGAGTCCGAGCACGATGAGGGTTCGCGGGGTCATCGCCGTTACCTCGCCCGGGCCAGCGTTGCCCGGTTGAAATCGGCGTCGGTCAACCCGGACTGGAATGCGTAGTTGGTCCAGTTCAGCACGGTGCTCTTGCCGGTCTGGTGGTTGACCATGCTCATCGTCGCGGGTCTCCAGTACTGCCCCAGGAACTGTTCGTAGCCGGTATAGGTCAGGGTCTTGAGCAGCGAGTCCTTGCGGTCGTAGAACTCTATCTTGTGCAGGCGGTACTCCTGCTGGTCGCGCCAGGTCACCTGCCGGGTGTAGCCGGACTTGGGATCCGTCGGGTACTGCTCGACGACGAACATCGGCACGCCGTCCAACGTCTCTTCACGGATGAAGCGGTAGGTGTACTCCTCGATCTCCTGCGAGCTGATGTCCTCGTAGGCGAATTCGCTTCCCACGAACGGGCCGCTCTTGTTGCTCGAGGAGATCCGCTTGACCCGTTTCAGCGCCGGGAGATAGAGCCACTGATCGTCGTTCCCCGTGTTGTGGCTGAACGTCAGGAGCGCGGTTCCGTCGATGTCCGCGGGCTTGTCGAAGACGACCAGGCTCTTGTCGCCGTCGGCCTCCTGCTCCAGAACACGGGTCGTCAGGCTGCGCACGCTTTCTTCGTCGTGTTTGTTGCGCAGCACCATGGTCAGATCCGCCGTGTAGTCTCCGAAACCGAGGTCACGCCGATCGGCCTCGAGCGCGATTTCCAGGCCGCGCTGCTCGAGCGCATCGGCCGAGACGGGCAGCGCCGCAAACAGCGCCAGGATCAAAACGGTGGCAACGGACGTCGAGTGTTTCATCGTGGCTCTCCTTTGAACGGGTTTGAGGGACGCAGTGACGGTTCGCTCGCCGCGTTGACGGTCGACGAGCAGCAATAGGCCGGGAAGCATGAAGAAGTCGGCCATCAGGGCGATCGCGATGGTGACCGCCGAGAGCAGGCCGAGATCGCCGTTCTGTTTGAACGTCGACTGGGCCAGGATGGCGAAGCCGGCGACGAGCACCGCCGACGTGATCCACAGCGCACGGCCGACCGAGCCGAAGGCGTAACGCACGGCATCCGGAGGGCTCATCCGCTCTTCGCGCCGCGCGACGAGGTACTTCGTCAGGAAGTGCACCGAATCGTCGACGACGATCCCGATCGTCAGCGCCGCGACGACCGAGACGGCGAAGCCGATCTCGCCGACGAGCAGGGCCCAGACGCCGAAGGCGGTCGCGGCGGGAATCACGTTGGGGATCAGGCTGAGCAGGCCGATCTTGACACTGCGCAACGCCAGCGTGAGCACTAGCGTGATGAGCCCGAACGCCAGCAACGTGCCGACGATCATGCTCTGCACGTTGCGTCGCGAGATGCGGCTGAACATCACCGCGGGGCCGGTCGCCCGTGCGTGCATCGACTCCGGTGCGTTGTCGACAAGCCAGGTCTCGGCGCGCTCGGCCAGCTCCAGGAACGTCGAGCTCGACATGTTGCCGACCGTGACCACCACCTGGGTCGAGCTCTTGTCGACGTTAACTTGGTTGTTGATGTCCAGCCCGTAGGGCAACGACATCTCGTAGAGCAGCATGTACTGCGCCGCCAGGTCGCGGTCCTCGGGCAAGCGGAAGTACGCGGGGTCGTCCGCGTGCAGGTTCATGTTCAGCCGGCGCATCGTGTCGCTCAGCGAGCTCACGTGCAGGACCGCCGGCTCATCGCGCAGCCAGCCGGTAAAGGCGTCCAGCGTCTCCAGGTATTCCGGCGAGTTGACCCCGCCCGACTTGCCCGAGTCGATCGAGAACTGCATCTGGTAGACGCCGGTCAGGTGATCCACCGTGTAGTCGGAGTCCTGGCGGAAGGCCATCGACTCGTCGAAGTAGTGCACGAACCGATCGTCGACCCGGTTGGTCGGCAGCATCGCGATGAGCAACGCCGCCACGACGACCGACGCGACCAGCAGCGCGTTCTTCCGCGCGACGACGAACTCTCCCAGTCGATCGAAGGCCGGCGAGCGCGGTCGCTTCGAGGCGGCGGGCGCGCGCAGCGGCAGCACGGACATCAACGCCGGCAGGAACAGGATTGAGAGCAGGAACGCCAGGCTGACACCGATCGCGGTCAGCGTGCCGAGCTGGCCGAGCGGCGGGGAGTCACTGAAGTTCATCGAGAGGAACCCCACGACGGTCGTCACGCTGGTCAGCGTGATCGCGACGAAGTTCAGCCGCAGGCTCTCCACCAGGGCCGACCTCCGGTCGCTCCCGTTGCGCATCTTCTGCAGCGTGGTGACGAGCACGTGGATGCTGTCGGCGATGGCCAGCGTCAAGATCATCGTCGGTGCCTGCGCAGAGACGGGGTCGAGCTTCCATCCGAGCCAGCCCGCCAGCCCCATCGTTCCGACGGCGGACAGCGCGACGACCGACACCGTCCCGATGGTGCTCCAGAACGAGCGGAGCAGCAGTCCCATCGCCAGCAGCAACCCGACGTACATGATCGGGATGAGCGTCTTCATGTCGCGCACGCCCGATTCGGCGAACGCGTTGTTGAGCATCGTCAGGCCGGTAAGACGGACATTCACGTAGGGGAACTGGTCCTCGATCGCGGCGGCGAGCTCGCGCGCGGCGCCGGCTGCGGCGAAGACCTCCATCGGGTCCTCGCCCGGGAGTTGCAGGGTGACGTTGACGCCGGCGACATCGGAGTCCGGTGCGATGACGCGATTCACCAGCTCGACACGCTCGAGCGCGACCCGTT
Source organism: Acidobacteriota bacterium (assembly GCA_011773795.1). GTDB lineage: Bacteria > Acidobacteriota > Polarisedimenticolia > Polarisedimenticolales > Polarisedimenticolaceae > WVWW01. Next base: position 13,337 of record WVWW01000207.1, on the reverse strand, counting down.
TGGCGAAGGCGAGCTCGGCGTGGGTGGGGGAGGCCGGATCCTCGATCAGGTCGGCGACGATCAGATCGTCCGCCTCCGCCCGTGAGTGCTGGAAGTTGGTGACCGAGTCGACGCGGATGGCGTAGGGGATCTGCCACGCCCCCTCGGTCAACGACCCGATCGCCCGGATCGTCGCGGCGTCGAACACCTCACCGCTCTCGGGAGTGACGACGAGCAGGATGTTGTCGTTCTTGGTGTAGATCGCCTGGACCTTCTCGAATGCCGCCAGATCCGGGTTGTCCTGACCGAAGAAGACGCGATAGTTGGTCGTGAACCCGAGCTGCGTCACCCCCGCGCCGGCCGTCAGGATGATCACCAGGGTCGCGGCCAGAACGACCCATGGGTGGGTGACGATCCAGCGGGCCAAACGCTCGACTCTTCCGCCTCGTTTGCTCATTTCCAACTCCATTTGAGAATAATCATTCTTAAATAGGACAAAAAAAATCAGTCCAGAACGGCGAGCCCGACCTCGATCGACTCGCGCATCGTCTCGTTGTCGGGTTGGAGCCGGATCTGCAGGGCGACCCCCAGCAGGAACGTGTTGAGGTAACGACCCAGCGCGACCGGATCCTGGTGCGGTTTCAGCTGTCCGAGCTCCTTCGCCCGCTCGAGCGCCTGCGCGAAGAGCTCGGCCCGCTTGTCCAGCAAGTAGCCGATGAACCCGAAAACCGTTTCGTCCTCGGGCGTGATCTCGGCGAGCGTGTTGCAGATCAGACATCCCGAGGTACTGACCCCGGAAACGTAATCGTCATACCGGTCCCAGATGAGCCGCTTGAGAGCGGCAATCGGCCGGTCGGATTCGAGGATCGGGAGGATCATGTCGAGGCCGTGCGTCTTGCCGTAGAGCTTGAGCGCGGCGAGGAAGATCTCTTCCTTGTTCCCGTAGGTCGCGTAGAGGCTGCCGCGGTGCACCCCGGTCGAGGCCACGAGGTCGGACATCGACGTTGACTCGTAGCCGTTTTCCCAGAACAGGTGCATCGCCTTCTCGAGCGCGTCTGCCGGATCGAATTCTCTCGGTCTGCCCATGTCGTGTATCCTCGCAGTTTAAGAACGGTCAGTCAAGAAAAGAATTCCACTTTTTCGAAAAAAATCCAATAAGGCCAGTTTTTCAACCTTTCTCGATGCCATCGAACCGCCCCCGGACTTGCCGAGTGCGCCGCTCGAGTGCATCCTGACCCGTATGAAGATCCTCGCCGCACTGCTGCTCCTCGCTCTCCCGCTCCAGGAATCGCCGGACACCAAGCCCGGTCCACCCCCGCCGCCGGAAGACGCGGTCGCGTTCGGCGACCACCACTACCGGCTGGTCGACGAGGTGGAGGACCTCAGCTGGACCTCGGCACGTGAAGCGTGCAAGGCGGACGGTGCGCATCTGGCGACGGTCACCAGCGAAGCCGAGGCCGCCTTCATCGCGGAGCTCTGTGACAACCGTTACATGTTCCTGGGCGCGAGCGACCACGAGGAGGAGGGTGTTTGGAAGTGGGTCGACGGCACGCCGTGGGAGTTCACCCACTGGATGCCCGGGCAACCCAATGATTACACCGGTTCCGAGGACTACCTCGCGACCTACGACGGGGGCGAGTGGGTCGACGTGGATCATTCGGGCGACGACTTCTGGATGCCGACGGGCTACATCTGCGAGTGGGATCGCTGAGCGAATAACAGCCACGGCCCGGGTTATCCTTGGTCCATGCTGGGACCCGTCCTCCTCGTTCTCCTGGCCGCGCTGCTGATCACGGTCGGCCTTCTTTTCAATCGGTTGGTCGGTCTACGGAACCGCGCCGCCGCCGCGTGGTCCGACATCGATGTCCAGTTGAAGCAACGGCACGACCTGATCCGGAACCTGGTCGAGACCGTCAAGGGCTACGCCGCGCACGAACGCTCCACGCTCGAGGAGGTGACACGGGCACGCGCCGGCGCGGAAGGTGCGCGTGAAGCGGGCGCGCCGGGGAACGCCGGCGAGGCGGAATCGCACCTCAGCGAGCGGATCGGGCGTCTGTTCGCCATCGTGGAGGCGTACCCCGACCTGAAGGCGAGCGACGGTTTTCGCCAGCTCCACACATCACTCGTCGAGGTCGAGGACAAGCTGCAGAACGCAAGGCGTTACTACAACGCCGTGGTCCGCGACCTGAACACTCGCATCCAGTCATTCCCCGATCTCTTCGTCGCGCGGATCTTCGGTTTCGCCGAGCGCGAATTCTTCGAGCTGGATTCGGCCGCCGAGGCGGCGGTGCCTCGTTTCGACCTGGAGGGATAACCCATGACACGGACCCGGTTTGCACGCCTCTGCGTGTTGGCCTGCGCGTTCACCCTGTTCGTGCCGCTCGCCGACGCCGACCTGGGAGCGTTCGTCATCCAACGCTTCGAGGCCGAGATCCGCATCGAACCGGATGCAACGGTCACCGTGATCGAACGCATCGTGGTCGACTTCTCCGAACCGCGCCGCGGGATTTACCGGATGATCCCCGTCCGTTACACCGACCCCAAGGGGTTCCAGTACGGCCTCGGCTTCCGGCTCGTCGATGTCGTCGACGACAGCGGTGCGGAGCACCCCGTCAAGGTGACGAAAGAAGGGTCGAACACGAAGATCCGCATCGGTCACCCCGACGTGACGCACACCGGCGAGGTCGTCTACAACATCCGTTACAGGTTGACCGATGCACTACGCCAGTTCGAGGGCTACGACGAGCTCTACTGGAACGTGACCGGGACCAACTGGGCGACACGGATCGAATACGCGTCGGCGACGATCCGTCTGCCGGCCGCCGTTGACGACGACTCGATCCAGAAAGCCGGCTGCACCGGTGTCTACGGATCGACGGCGACCGAGGTCCTCTGGTCCAGGCTGCGCCGGGACACGCTGAAGATCGAGGCTTCCCGCGTCCTCGACCCGCACGAGGGGCTGTCGTTTGCCGTCGGCTTCCCGCCCGGGCTGGTCGAGTTCCCCGGTCCGGTTGCCCGCACCGGCAAGTTCATCGCCGCGAACCTGATCCTGCTGGCCCCGTTGATCGCCGTCGCCGGCCTGTGGCGACGCTGGAAGAAGATCGGCCGCGATCCGGCGGGCGCCGGCTCGGTCGTCGTGCGTTATGAGCCTCCGGAGGATCTCCGCCCGGGAGAAGTCGGGACGGTCGTCGATGAAAAGATGGACCTTCGCGACCTCACGGCGACGGTCGTCGATCTGGCCGTCCGCGGTTTCATGAAGATCGAAGTTCAAGAAGAAGAGCACCTGTTTGGCCTGATCAAGACGAAGAACGTCGTGTTCCATCGTCTACGTAGAGGAGACGATGAGCTCACGGAGTACGAGCGCATCGTGTTCGACGGGATCTTCAAGGGGGGTGATCGAACGGAGGCCAAGGATCTGGCGCAGAAGTTCTACAAGGAAGTGCCCAAGGTCAAACGCGCGCTCTATGGCCGTCTCGTACGCAACGGTTACTTCGACAGTGACCCTGCGAGGACCTCGCTCAGGTATGTCCTGTACGGCTTCCTGGCCGGGATCGTGGTCTTCGGTGTCGGGGTGACGCTCGGAGCGATGCAGGGCGCGATCTTCCCGCACGCGTTCATCCTTCCGGTCATCGCCGGGCTGGCCACGCTCATCGCTTTCGGCGCGTTCGCACCGGCGATGCC
>WVWW01000207.1:0-9625 GCA_011773795.1 Acidobacteriota bacterium | reverse complement strand
GCGGACCGGCAGCGCAACGTGTTCGAGTCGTTGCTCCCGTATGCGATGGCCCTCGGCGTGGCCGAAAAATGGGCGCGGGAGTTCGAGGGGATCTATGCCGCGGGCAACGCGCCCGGCTGGTACGTGGGGACACGCCCGTTCGACGCCGGGATCACGACCGCGGCGTTCCACCGCAGCCTGCAGAACACGATGACGCAGGCGACGGGTCCGATGATGGCCGGCCCGCGCTCGTCGGGTTCGAGCGGATCCGGTGGGGGTGGATTCTCCGGAGGAGGGGGGGGCGGCGGCGGCGGCGGGTCGTGGTGAGCGCTAGAACGTGCCGACCCGGTCGACGCCGCCAAACCTGGCTTGCCGCTCGAGCTGACGCTGGAGCCGTTTGCGCCGCTGCGCGGTCACTCGGACCCGCGGCTCCCACCACAGGCCGAGCACGTCCAGCCGACGCTTCTTGCGATCGAGCTTGAGATCGACCCGGCCGACGAAGCGCTCGCCCTCGAGGATCGGCAGGACGTAGTAGCCGTACTTGCGCTTCTCCGCCGGCACGAAGATCTCGACGGCGTAGTCGAAGCCGAAGATCTTTCTCGTGCGGTTGCGGTCGTGGATCAGCGGGTCGAACGGGCTGAGCAACCGCAGCTTGCCGGGCGCACTCGGCACGTCGTCGATACGACGAGTCCAGTCTTCGAAGGCGTAGACCGGGCGGGAGCTCGAGCGATCGGCCAGCTCGACACGGACGCACGTCAACGCCTTGCCGTGATTCTTCTCGCACCAGGCCTGCGCCTGTTCGGTGGACACGGCGTCGAGGAAGTGGGCGATCTGCGCAGGGGTGCCCGCGCCCAGCCGGCGCAGCGATTCGCGGCAGGCCCAGTCGACGTAGTCCCTCTCGCTCACCGTTACCCGGTAGCAATCCTCCGGGATCACCCGCGAGGCAAGGTCGTAGGTCTTCTCCTGGCCCGCGCGTCCGGCGACGGCCATCTCACCGATGCGCCACAGGTACTCGACCGAGATCTTGGCGACCGTCGGGACGGGGAACGACACGTCGCCCCAGTCCGCCTTCTCGCTCTCGATGTCCCTCGCCCGCGTCACACCGTGCCGCTTCACGTGACGCCGCACCAAGGAGAGCGTCTTCCGGTTGGTCGAGGCGAAATAGCGCTTGTATCCCGCGTGGACCTCGTAGCGCTTGAAGCGGGCCATGTAGTGGCGCCAGTAGGGGAAGGTCTCCACGGGGAGGATCGCGGCGTCATGCGTCCAGTTCTCGAACAGAGTTCTTCGCACTTCGAGCGCCCGCTTCAGGTGCGACGGACGGTAGGCGGTGTTCCGTGCGAACAGGATCTGGTCGTGGGCCCGCGCGACCACCGCGATCGGATCCACCTGGACGAAACCCAAACGCTGTACCGCCCCACGCACCCAGTCGGCGCCGCGGAGCCCCGTCGGGTCGGGTAGCCCGTCGCCGGCCGTCGCCGGCGCCAGCGCGTTCAGCGAGAGCAGCCAACGCCGGAAGATCCGGTTGGAGATCCGTGCCACCGCGGAAGTCTACAATGGGGCCACTGCATGAATACCTCGATGGACGGTCCGAGCCTTCTCGCGCTGCTCTGCATGCTGGCGGGCCTGGGTTGCGCGACGGACGAGCGCATTCCTCACCTGTCCGCCGAGGAGGCCCGGCGGGAGTTCATCGAGCTCGCCGAAGGACTTCGAGCCGGCGACAACCGCTACTTCGGCATGCGCCCGCTCGAGGAGCTGCGGGCGAAGCTCGCCGACGAGAGCCTCGAAGATCCGCATCGCTTCTTCGAGCTGTTGCGTATCACCGAGCTCGAAACGAACCAGGGGCTTCTCGAGCAGGCCACCCGGCACGCGGACGAAGCCATCGACCTGATCTCCCTACCCGCATCGCGCTCGCCACCGGGCTCGGAGCTGCGCAAGGCGCTCGCCGCCATGCACATGCAGCGTGCGCTGGCGTACTTGCGGCTGGCCGAGCAGCGAAACTGCGTGAAGCACCATTCGAGCCAGAGTTGCATCTTCCCGATCGAGGGCGGCGGGGTGCACACGGATCCGGACGCCGCCAGAAAAGCGCTCTTCGGGCTGCGGGCTTTTCTCGAACACAATCCGGGCGACCCCGAGGCGCGCTGGTTGCTCAACGTCGTCGCGATGGCCCTGGGCGAACACCCCGACGGCGTCGAGCCCGATCTGCGCATCGATCCGAAAACGCATGAAGCGCCCGCCGGCCTGCCGCGCTTTGCCAACGTCGCCTCGCACCTCGAGGTCGCGGGCCTCGAGCTGGCCGGCGGGGTCGTGACCGAGGATTTCGACGCGGACGGTTTCGTGGACATCGTGACGTCCACGTCCGACCCGTCGGGCTCGCTGCGGCTGTACCACAACAATGGCGACGGGTCGTTCTCCGAACGCACCGAATCGGCCGGGCTCGATTCCCAGCTCGGCGGACTGAACCTGATCGGCGGGGACTACGACAACGACGGCGATGTGGACCTGCTGGTCCTGCGCGGGGCCTGGCAGTTCAACGACGGGCGGATGCGCAACTCGCTTCTCCGCAACGATGACGGGACCTTCGTCGACGTCACGCACGGTGCCGGTCTCGCCGTCCCGGCGCGACCGACGCAGGCGGCCTGCTGGGCCGACTTCGATCAGGATGGAGACCTCGACCTCTACGTCGGGAACGAGGCCTGGGCGCCCGCGGAGCTCGACTTCCCGTCGCAGCTGTTCCGCAACAACGGCGACGGTTCGTTCACCGACGTCGCGGCCGAGGCGGGTGTGACGAACGACACGTACGCCAAGGGCGTCACCGCGGGCGATTACGACAACGACGGAGACATGGATCTCTACGTGTCCAATGTCGGCGACAACAGGCTGTACCGTAACGACGGCAACCTGCGCTTCACGGATGTCGCCCCCGAGCTGGGGCTGGTCGGTCCGCTGCAACGCAGTTTTGCGCCGTGGTTCTTCGACTACGACAACGACGGGGACCTGGACCTGTTCGTCGGCGCTTACGAGGGACTACTCGCCGACGTGGTCCGCGACTACATCGGCGAGCCGTACGACGGACCGCCCCCGTCGCTCTACCGCAACGACGGCAACGGAAGGTTCACCGACGTCGCCGTCCAGGCCGGGCTCGACCGGCCGTGGCTGCCGATGGGAGCCAACTTCGGCGACCTGGACAACGACGGCTTTCTCGACCTGTATCTCGGGACCGGGAATCCCGACATCAGGACCCTCGTCCCCAACGTGGCGTTGCACAACGTCCATGGCGCGCGTTTCGAAGACGTGACCGTCTCGACCGGCCTGGGACACCTGCAAAAGGGTCACGGGATCGCCTTCGCCGACATCGACCACGACGGCGACCAGGACATCTACCACCAGCTCGGCGGGTTCTATCCATCGGACGCGTTCGCCAACGCGCTGTTCGTCAACCCCGGCGGCGGCGGCGTTCAGCTGGGCATCGAACTGCGCGGAAACCGGACGAACCGCCTCGGCGTGGGCGCGCGTGTCGCGATCGTCGTCGACACGCCACGCGGGCAGCGCGAGATCCACCGCGCCGCGGGCAGCGTGAGCAGTTTCGGCGGATCGCCGTTGGGGCGCCTGGAGGTCGGCCTCGGCGACGCCACACGCATCGTCGAGCTTCGAGTCTGGTGGCCCGACTCGGACACGCGTTCGACTTACAACGACGTGTCACCCGGATCGTGGATTCGCGTGACCGAGGGTGCCGAAGTCGTCGAGACGCTCCGGGTCGGCCGTTTCGAGTTGAATTAAAAGAAAGGGGGCGGTGACCCGCCCCCCTCATGTTCGTTTCGATGGGTCGCGGAGGTTACTCTTCCCAGCAGCCCTTCTCGCGATACACGCCCTCCTCGTACTGGAGACCGGTCCGCGAGCCCGACGCCGGCGCCTCGGCAGGATCCGCCTCGAGCCAGCGCTCGACACGCGCCGCGAGATCGACGATGTGCGCCTGGGTCATCGCGTCGCTGCTCGTCGATTTGGAGAACAGCTCCGCCATTTCCTGCAGCTCGGCACGAGCCAGCGTCGGCATGTCCGAATCGGCCCGGGGCTTGATCAGCGATTGCCCGAGGTGGTCGACGTAGGACCGCTGCATGTTGCGGCGATACAGGTCGACGGGCCGATTCGACGTGATCTCGCTGAACACCCCCCCGCGCAGGTCGGCGAGAAGCTCGACCGGGGTGTACGCGGACTCGTCCCAGGCGGCGTGCTCCGACATCCGGTTGATGCGTGAAGCGTTCACGAGACTCGCGAGGAATCGCTGCTGGGCCGATTGTAGTTGACCCGCGACGCCGCTTCCGGTGATGCGCAGGATGATGTCCTGCGACAGGAAGAAGTCCGGCGTCTTGAGCCCGTTCTCGAGCAGGAATTCCACCGCGCGCCGCTGGTACTCGGCATCGTTGGGTTTGAACCGGGCGTCGGCATCGCCGTAGTACAGGTTGTCCTGGCGGACACCGCCGACGACGTTGGCGACGTGGACGATCTCGCGCGCCCACTGCCCGATCAGCGCCTGGTACATGTTGTTCAGCAAGTCGTAGTCTTCGCCCTCTTTGCTCGTCGCGGGCACCATGAAACCGGCGATCCGCTCCAGATTCTTGAGGCCGAGCTCGGTCGCGGCGACGGCGTCGGATCCGAGATCCTCGGTCTGTTGAGTCGAGTCTCCAAAAGGATTGGGTCGGCCGAAACGGAACATCGGCTCGTCGACCTGTTTCGCGAACAGCGCCGCGAGTCCTTCTTCCTCCTGCTCTCCGGAGGCGTACTGCCGGTAACCCCATTCGATCGCGTAGTGGTCGTAGGGACCGATCCCCGGCGTCAGACCGGCGTCGTCACCGGGCTGGGCCACGTAATTGAAGCGCGCGTAATCCATGATCGACGGTGCGGTTCCGTTTGCCTTGGTCCACTCCGCATCCCGGAGCTGCTCGATGGTGTAGGACGACGACGCCTTCATGTTGTGGGGCAGCCCGATCGAGTGGCCGACCTCGTGGGCGACCACGAACTGGATCAGCTCGCCCATCAGGTCGTCGGGCATCGGCAGCTTCTGCGCGCGCTCGTCGCTGGCGGCGGCCTGCACGAAGTACCAGTCGCGCACGAGCTTGTGCACGTTGTGGAACATGCGCACGTCGGCCTCGAGAATCTCGCCGGTGCGCGGATCGTGGACGTGCGGGCCGAAGGCGTTCGGGATCGCCGAGGGCAGCCAGCGGATCGTCGTGTAGCGCGCGTCCTCGGGATCCCAGTCCGGATCATCGATGGGATCCGGTGCGTACTTGCCGATGATCGCGTTCTTGAACCCGGCGGACTCGAACGGGCCTTGCCACATCTCGATCCCGGCCTTGACGTAGGGCTTCCACTTCTCGGGGGTGCCGCGACCGACGTAGAACACGATCGGCTTGACCGGCTCGGACAGCTTGGCCTTGGGCTTCTTCTTTTCCAGCCGCCAGCGGGTGATGTACCGGACCGCCTCGGCCTCGTGGTCCGCATTCTCCGCGTAGTCGGTGAATCCGACCGAGAAGAATCCGACGCGGTCATCCTGCCGGCGCGGCGCCATCGGGTCGTCGGGGAGCTTGACCATGCTGTGATGCAGCACGGCGGAGATACCGCTGGAGGTCGGGATGTCCGCTCCCGGCAGGCGGGGCGCACCCGGGATCGTGCGCGGTTTGCCCGGCGCGTAGCTCGCAGTGACCCGCACCTCGACGTTGTTGGGGAACGACTTGACCGACTCTACGAACGAGCGTTTGGAGTCCATCGCGCCGGAGTTGAGGGATCGCCGGGCGCTGAACTCGGGGACGTCCTTGGTGTAGAGCTCGGTCACGTCGATGACCGGGGCCTTGTCCTTGCCCCACGCCACGACATCGAAGGCACGGATGATCGGGGCGAGGTTCGTGTTGGTGACGGCCAGCGCGATCGAGTCATCCGTCTCCGCGCGGATGTCATGGAGCACCTTGCGCAGGAGCACCCTTTCTCCGCGCTGTTCCCAGCGCACGACGCGGTCGCTGACCGGCATCCCCGCGTACGAGTTGCCCGACGTGGTCTGCTCGATCTGGGCGACCCAGACCAGCTCGACGTCCATCGCATCCGGCGGGATCTCGAAGTACAGCTTGTCCTTCACGATGTGAGTGCGGAAGAAGCCGATGTCGGTCTTGGCGTCCTCGGTGATCACCTCGTCGTAGGGCTTGATCTTCGAGTCCTTCTTTTTCTTCTTATCGGCCGGGGCCTCACCCTTGTCCTCGCCCTTCTCGTCGGACTCCTGGTCCGCCGGTTTCTCTTTCTCCGGTTTCGGCGGCTCCTCAACTGCCTGGAACGGAGCCGTTCCCCCGACAACCAGCGCCACGATCAACAACAGACCCAGCAAGCGCAACGCGGCGCTCAGTCGCGATTCCATCTCGCACCTCCAATGTCCGAATCAGCCGATTCTAGCCGCATGTCCGGCTCTCAACCATCCTACGTCCGGAGACGTAAACGGTTTTTTACTCTCCGCACCACGTGGCCCGGGCCGAAGAAAGGAGCCGGATTGCAGGGAATAGTAAACTCGATATCGCTGTTTGCGAGGGCGACCCACCGCCGTGGCACCTGAGGATCCCATGAGAATTCGCGCGCTCCTGATACCGATCTGCTTGCTGGCCGGAATCGCCTGCTCCCCCCCGGGGGAGGCGTTCGCCGCGAGATCCGACACGGAGGTTCCCGACTCGGCCGGCATTGCCACGCTCGCCGGCGGCTGTTTCTGGTGCATCGAATCGGCGTTCGACGGCGTCGAAGGGATCTACTCGGCCGTTTCCGGCTACACGGGCGGCGACACGCCGAACCCGACCTACAAGCAGGTCTCGTCGGGGGCGACCACCCATGTCGAGGCGGTGCAGGTCCGTTTCGATCCGACGAAGATCGATTTCGCGCGCATCCTGCACATCTTCTGGCGCCAGATCGACCCGACCGACGCCGGCGGGCAGTTCGCCGACCGGGGCGCCCAGTATCGACCGGTTGTCTACTACCACGACGAAGACCAGCGCGCGATCGCGGAGGAGTCGAAAAAGGCCCTGCAGGCGCTGGGTAAGTTCGACAAGCCGATCGTCGTGCCGATCGTCGAGGCGAGCGAGTTCTACGTGGCGGAGGAATACCACCAGGACTACCACCTGAAGAACCCCGACCACTACAAGCGCTACCGTTACGGCTCCGGCCGCACGCCGTTCCTCCAGCGCGTCTGGGGGGACGAGGCCGATGCGCACAAGACCGAGAAGAGCAGCGGCGGGGACTGGAGCAGGCCCAGCGACGACGAGCTGCGCGCACGGTTGACCCCGCTGCAGTACCACGTGACGCAGGAGGACGGCACCGAGCGGCCGTTCCAGAACGAGTACTGGGACAACAAGCGCGAGGGCATCTACGTCGACATCGTCAGCGGCGAGCCGCTGTTCAGCTCGCGCGACAAGTTCAAGAGCGGCACCGGCTGGCCCAGCTTCACCCGACCGCTGGTATCCGAGAACGTCGTCGAGAAGGCCGACCGCAAGTTCGGTTGGAACCGTGTGGAGGTGCGCAGCGCCACGGGCGACAGCCACCTCGGTCACGTTTTCGAGGATGGGCCCGAGCCGACCGGATTGCGCTATTGCATCAACAGCGCGTCGTTGCGTTTCGTGCCGAAGGAACAGCTCGAGGCCGAGGGACTGGCGGAGTTTCTCGCCGGCTTCGAGGACTGAGTCGTTCCGAGCACCGGCGGCGGGGCACAGCGCACGGTCATCGTTCCTCCGTCGGCCGACGGGAACCGTAGTTCCATCGCATGAAGCGAGTAGCCTCCGTCACCCGGAAGCGCGCGGCCGCCGGGCGCGGGTGAGCCACCGCTGACGTAGAGGGGGTCGCCGGCCAGAGGGAACCCCGCGGCCGCCAGATGGATCCGGATCTGGTGCGGGCGCCCGGTCTCGATCTCGACTTCACAGAGAAACAGAGCGTCGAGACGTTCGAGGACACGGACGACGGATCGCGCCGGCTTGCCTTCCGGCGACGCGGCGTGGAGCGTCGTCAGCGGCGCGTACGGCACGGGACCGATCGGCACGTCAACCTCGAACTCGGACCGCTCGGGATTCCCGACGGCGAGTGCCCGATAGACCTTGCGCACGCGGCCGTCGATCCACGCACGGCTGAGCCGGGCACGGGACCCGCGGCGCGTCGCGCAGAGAACGATCCCCGACGTGTGCCGTCCCAGCCGGTGCAGCGGCCGCGCACCTTCGCGGTAACGTTCCAGCCGATGCAACAACGTGTGCTCGAGAAAACCGGCTCCGGGAAGCGTCGGCAGGCCCCGGGGCTTGGCCACGGCCAGGATGTCCCCGTCATCGTGGAGGACGCCGAACGTCAACGGGGCCGGCGGCTCGACCCAGCCCGGGCGGGACCATTCCAACCACTGCCCCGTGGTCAGACGGGTTTCCGTGTCGACGGCCGCACCGTCGATCGTCACGAGGCCCGAACGGATGCGCTCCGCCCAGACGCGCTCCGGTGAATGCCGGTAGCGCTCCGCAAGAAACCGCAGCAGCGGGGTCCCGTCCGCTTCGCGCCCGATTCGCTCGCCGTAAACATGACCGCGGTTCCGACCCATCTGCCGATTCTAGCGTTTACTCTTTTTTTACCGGCAGCTTTAGCGGCCCGGTCCGGAAGCCTGTGCCACAATGCTGGGCATCCGCGGCGGGGCGGGGAAAGAGTTGGAGATCAAGAGATGCTTGGATACCGAGGGATTCTTGCGACCGTTTCACTGTTCGTCCTGGCCGGTTCGGCGAGCGCGGACATCGACTGGCCGGGCCTGCGCGGCCCGCACTTCGACGGCTCCGTGCGCGACGCCACGCTCACCGTTTCCGCCGATACGGGCCTGACCGTCGGCTGGAGCCGGGCGATCGGGTCGGGGTATTCCTCGGTCGCGGTCGCAAACGGACGTGTGGTCACGATGCACGTCGGCGGGGAAAATGACGTCGTCTCGGCGTTCGACACGACGAGCGGCGAGGAACTCTGGCGCTACGAGATCGGCAAGACCTACGTCGGCCACGACGGTTCCCACGACGGACCGATTTCCACGCCGCTGCTTTCCGGCAACCGCGTCTTCGGCCTGGGCGCATGGGGCAAGCTGTTCGCGCTCGACGCGGCCGACGGCAACGAGATCTGGTCCACCCACCTCGTCGACGACCACGCCGCCCAGAAGCCGCACTACGGCTTCACGACCGCCCCGATCCTGATCGACGAGGTCCTGGTGGTTCAGCTGGGCGCCGAAGAAGGCAAGGCCGTCGCCGGCTTCGATCCCGCCGACGGCAAGCTGCTGTGGGCGATCGGGGATGACAAGATCAACTACCAGTCGCCGATCATCGGCAAGATCGGCGGAAAGAACCAGGTCGTCGCAGCCGGGGACGCAAAGCTCTTCGGGATCGATGCGGCCAACGGCAAGATCCTCTGGGAGTACGCCCACGAGGGCGCCGGCCGCTCCATCGGCCAGGGCAGCGTGATCCCCGTTCCCGCCGGTGACGGCCGCTTCCTGATCCTGAACTCGAACGACGGGTCGAAGATGCTGCAGGTCGTGGACAACGACGGCGCCTACGAGGTCACCGAGGTCTGGGCCAACGGCGCGTTCAAGGGAACGTACGTCACGCCGGCGTACCACGACGGACAT